>NZ_JAZAQF010000083.1:0-47818 GCF_043235035.1 Limnothrix redekei LRLZ20PSL1
ACAGAAACTATAGAGGTGTTGGAACAATTAACGAGACTAGCAGCCCGACTAGTGGATTTACAGTGCCTGAGAAACTGGTTTACTAAGTGCTGTTATTGTACCTAGTGATTGCGGCAAGGGCTGTAGTTTCTTGAGTTGATGACAGTAGGCGATCAGACCGGATCGTGGGGGGCGAGGGGTTTAAGCCCCTTGCTGCGACGATCGGGGTGCGGAAGATCAATCGTTTCAGCATCGCCTCGAAACATGACGACACCCCCTAAGCCCCTTGATGCCTGACGATCGGGTCACGGTAACAGCCATTTGACTCGACCTATGTAAAGTAGGCTTGCCGCGTTGGTTGGGACTAATCGACAGCGTTCGGCAATCGACACCACCAGCCGCCCGCCCTCAATCTGTCAACCTATGCTTTACTATCGACAAGCATCCCGACTTCGGATCTATTGCAATCCATCCCCCTTTGCAGTCAATGACCTCTGAATCGATTCGCCAGCGCTCTGACCTGCTTGGAACGCAAATCATTACCCGAAACACCGGCAAGCGCCTGGGCATCATCAGCCAGGTTTGGGTCGATATTGATCGCCAGGAGATTATTGGCTTTGGCGTAAAGGACAATATCCTCGCCGTTTCGGCCATGCCGCGCTTCATGAACCTGGATAGCATCAGCCAAATTGGTGATGTGATTCTGGTGGAGGACGATCGGGCGATCGAGGACTACATTGAAGCGGATGCCTACAACACCTTGATTGGTTGTGAGGTGATCACCGAAACCGGCGAACTGCTGGGGAAGGTGCGCGGGTTCAAGTTTGATGTGGAAGATGGCAAGCTGGTCTCGATTGTCATTGCCTCGATCGGGTTACCCCAAGTGCCCGAACAGGTGATCAGCACCTATGAACTCCCGATCGAAGAAGTGGTCAGCACGGGCCCCGATCGGTTGATTGTGTTTGAAGGGGCCGAAGCCCGCCTGATTCAACTCAGCGTTGGTGTTCTGGAGCGTCTGGGTCTCAGCAGCCCTCCCTGGGAACGGGATGAAGAGGATCTGTACTTTACTCCCACCGCTGCCCCCGGCAACCAGTTAGCCTCCGGGTTGCGCACCGAAGCCCGCCCGGAAATTCGCACCGAAACCCGGGCCGAGCGCCGCTACGAAGAGGAAGCTTGGGAAGAGGAAACCTGGGAAGAGCCGGCCCCGCGCTATGGCCAACAACGCCGCCAAGATTACGACGAGGACGACAACTGGAGCGATCAGCCCCCGCGCCGCGAACGGGGCCGCGAGTATGTGCGGGAGGATGAGTATGACTATGAGGAAGTCTACGATCGCTACGATGACAACGTAGATTCCGATGCTTGGACGGATGAGGAACCGGGCTACCGCGCACCCAAGCTGGAGATTCCCGAGAAGGTGCGGCAACGGGAACCGGAATACGAAGATTACTAATGCTGGCGCGGAATGGTTTGAGCGGATCGATCGCCCCGCTGCCCGGTTCAACTTGCCTCCGCTTGCCCCCGCCATTAGCGCGAACTTGGCTCCCGCAATGGGCCCCTGAAATTCAGTATGTTTAGGGTGGCGGCGCAAAACCTAGATCATGCAGCGATCGAACCTAACCAAACGGAGCCGAACCCTCCTGGCCCAACGCGCCATGACGGGCGAGCGGATCACGCTGCGCACCACGGGGAAAGCGGGCGGCGAAGGGGAAATTTATCAGGTTCTGGAAGAATCTAGCCTGCTGGCCAAGATTTATCACCCCGACCAACGATCGCCCGATCGAGTGGCCAAGCTGGCTGCCATGTTGAACGATCCGCCGCTGGATCCGTTGGAACCACCGATTACGATCGCCTGGCCGGTGGATGCGGTGGTGGTGGATGGGGCGATTGTTGGGTTTTTGATGCCCAAAGCACCCGAAACCCGCCCCCTACACGAGGTTTACACGCCCAAGATGCGACGGCGCGAGCTGCCGGGCCTCACCTATCGCTATCTGGTGCGGATGGCTCGCAACCTGGCCGCCGCCGTTGATGTACTCCATGAACGGGGCTACACGATCGGGGATGTGAACGAGTCCAATGTGCTGGCCGCCCCCACCGCCCTGGTCACCCTGGTGGATACGGATTCGTTTCAGGTGGTCGATCGCCAACAGCGGCGCACCTTCCGTTGTCCTGTGGGCAAGCCGGAATATACGCCCCCGGAACTGCAAGGGCGCAACTTTCGAGAGGTCGATCGCACTGCGGCCCAAGACTGTTTTGGGTTGGCGGTGTTGCTCTTTCAATTGTTGATGGAGGGAACCCACCCCTTTGATGGCGCTTTTTTGGGATCCGGCGATCCGCCCCTGATCGACCAACGCATTGCGGCCGGAGAATTTCCCTACAGTGCCCGATCGCCCCGTTGGAAACCCAAGCCGATCGCGCCGCCCTTGGCGGGCCTCGACCCGTCTTTGCAAAGCCTCTTTCGCCAGGCCTTTGAAACCCGCCACCCCGCCGATCGGCCCAGCGCCCGCCAGTGGGCCGCCGTCTTGGACAGCGCCGAAAACAACCTTGTGACCTGTAGCGCCAATCCCCAGCATGTCTACTTTGGCCATCAAGGTTCCTGTCCCTGGTGCGATCGGGCGCGACAGTTCCGAGGGCGCGATCCCTTTCCCTCTCCGGCCGCCATCCGGCGCGGCGAGCATATCCAACTGGCCAAAACACACCGCAAGGCTCCCCGGGTGGTGACTCCGCCGCCCACCGCCGCCAGCATCCAAACGATTCCCCTGCGCCCCCTGCCGCCCACCGTCACCGCCCGCAACTATTGGCTGGCTCCCGGCTATTCCCGATCGAGCGCTTGGGTCTCTGCCATTGGGTTGGGCTGCTGTTTTTTGGTCTCCGCAGCCATCATTGCCAGCCGAGAAGCCCTCGACTTTTCCACCCCCGGAGTCCCCGCTCTCATTCCCCGTGTCCTGACGGCTCGCCCCCCTGTCCTTAGCCCAGAACAGCAGCGCCTGGCCCTGATTCAATTTGACAGCACCCGCAGTCAAATCGAAGGACTCACTAATCAACTCACTCAGGAAATGGTGACCCTGACGCAGGATCCCGATCGGCCCCTCGTGCGGCTTTCTCGATCGGCCCTCACGGAGCGCTCCCAACGGGCGATCGCCGCTGCCCTGGGCAAGCCGGGCCTGTTTTATGGCAATGGAACCATTTCCGGCTCCTTGCCCCCCGGCGGGGAGGCCACCCAAACGGTGCTGCAAATTCAATGGATTGAAGCCATTTCCGAATATCAACGACGAATTTTGGGCGACCAATACGCTTGGGGCTATCTGGATTCCGCCACAGTCCGCCACCTCACGGCCGACTCTCGCCAAATTTTGCTGGACTCGCTCACGCCTGTGCCCGTGGCAGTTCCCAGCACGCTCACCCAGCCCGATCGCCCCGCCAATCAACCGTAGAGTTTATGGGATCGGTTGGCGAGGTCTGCGGGGCCGGAAATCATGTCGAAACCGAGCGATCGCCCGGTTTCGATGGGTTGGTGGTTGGTTTTGGAGGGCGGTGCGGAGCTGTTGGGCAAAGGTGGGATCGTTTTCAGTCGATCGCCTGGCCCAACTCGGCCACCGGGAGCGATCGGCTCTCATAGCGATTGGGATTCTCAAAAAACCAGCGGAATTCCACCGTATCCGCCGTCAGCGATCGCAACCAAAGGGAGAGCGTGGTCATGGGGCGAACAAGTCCAATTACGCCGGTTCAGCGCGCAAAACTCGCTCCAGTCTAGCCACCCGATCGGGGTGATCGCTATGCCTGCAAGGCTTCCGCGATTTTGGTTTGTAACGCGCTGACCAACTCGGCGATCGCCACTTCTTCGGCCGTGCCCGTGGCGCGGGTCACTAGCTCCACCTTGCCCTGGGCGATCGCCCGGCCGGTCACCACTCGGAACGGAATTCCGATCAAGTCCGCATCCTTGAATTTCACGCCGGCCCGCTCTTCCCGATCGTCTAGGATCGTTTCAATGCCGGCGGCGTTCAGGTCGCTGTAAAGCTGCTGGGCGATCGCCATTTGGTTCTCGTCCGCAATGTTCGGCACCGTGACGATCGCATGGTATGGAGCGATCGCCACCGGCCAAATCATGCCGTTTTTGTCGTGGGACTGTTCCACCGCCGCCTGGGCAATCCGCGACACCCCCACGCCATAGCAGCCCATCCAAAAGGGTTGGCTCTCGCCGGATTCCGTTGCGAAGGCCGCGCCCATGGCCTGGGAATATTTCAGACCCAGTTGGAAAATGTGACCGGCTTCGATGCCCCGCGCCGATTGCAGGATTTGCGAGGGGTCATGCACCGCCCGATCGCCCGGCCGCGCCAAGTCCAGTTCCACCACCTCCGGTAGTTGGTATTGAGTGCCCCAGTTTGCCCCCACCACGTGATAGCCCGGTTGATTTGCGCCGGTCACGAAGTTTTGGAGTTGGCTGGCGTTCGGATCCACCAGCCGCAGGAATTGGGGAGCCGTGTCCTTGGCCGGGGCGATGTGGTCGTCGCTCAAATCTGGTGCCATGTAGCCCAGGGGCAAGGGCTTGGCGGCCCAGACGGCTTGGGCATCCGCATCGGGCACGTTCAGGGCCAGCACCTTCGTGCCGCCGTAGTTTGGGGCCCGCTGGGTAATCGCGTTAAACAGCTTCACCTCGTTCACGTCCCGATCGCCCCGAATGCTAATCAACACCAGCACTCGCTTGCCGTTATCCAGCACAGCTTCATAGAGCACGTTCTTGACCACCTGGGTCGGGTCGCACTTCAGCGCCTCGCACAACCGGGCGATCGTGGTAGTGTCCGGTGTTTCCAGGGTTTCAAAACTCGTAAAGGGCGAGGGAACCGCATCCACCGGCTGCGACACGGCTTTTTCCACGTTGGCGGCGTACTGCTCATCTTCCGTGAACAGAATTTCGTCTTCGCCCGTGTCTGCCAGGATCATAAATTCCTGGGAGGCACTGCCCCCGATCGCCCCGGAATCCGCCTGCACCGGCCGGAACTTCAGGCCACAGCGGCGCAGCATATTCCGATAGGCCTGATCCATCGCATCGTAGGTTTCCTTCAGGCTTTCGGGCGAGGTGTGGAAAGAATAGGCATCCTTCATGATGAATTCGCGACCCCGCAGCAGGCCAAAGCGCGGGCGAATTTCATCGCGGAATTTGGTTTGGATCTGATACAAATTCACCGGCAGTTGGCGATAGGAACGGATCAGTTCCTTAGCCACAGTGGTGATTACTTCCTCGTGGGTGGGCCCCAGCATCAGTTCCCGATCGTGGCGATCGCTCAGGGTAAAGGCGATCCCTTCTGCTTTATATACATCCCAGCGGCCGGACTCACGCCACAGTTCCGCCGGTTGCAATTGCGGCAGCAGGCATTCCTGCGCGCCCGTCGCGTCCATTTCCTCGCGCACAATCTGCGACACCTTTTGCAGCACACGCCACATCAGGGGCAAATAGGCATAAATCCCGCTACCGATTTGGCGGATGTAGCCCGCGCGTAGCAGCAGCTTGTGGCTGGTGACAACGGCTTCGGCGGGGTCTTCACGAAGGGTGACGAACAGGGCTTGGGACAGACGCATAAAACAGCCAGGAGCAATGCACAGTCCAGAATATCGCAGTTGGGGCGATCGGGCAGGGCGATCGCCCCAGAAGCCGACAGGCCGCGGCCAGTTTCACTAGAAATTCAGACCGATTCCAGATTGCCCCAACTCAGCAGCATTCGGTTGTCCGAGGCGAAATTCATCTTGAATTCGGCAAACTACTTGATAACTTTTAGGAGGCGAAATGGGCAAAGCGCGTAAGTACAAAAAAGCGGCTTGAGCGCCAGATTCCAGCAACAAAACCAGATCGGTTTCGGGGTTGTAGCTGTCAACGGCTTGCAAGATGTGACCATTAATATGGTGATGATTCAAAATAACCGTGTCAGGAAAGGCTAGCCAAGCATTTAAAAATGCTGCAAGCCGTGATCTCACAACATAATGAGTACGAAATGTTTCTCCTGCAATGTTGAGTTGCGGTAAATTCAAGCTACAAATAACTGCACCTCGTCCTCCCGCCAGATAATTACTCCAAGCGTTATATCCCAGAGCAATTAAATTTGTGGCAACAAAGGACTCCTGCCAATCAGAAGAAGATGTCGCCATACAGAAACTCCAATTCGTCACAACTTCAGATTAAAACCCATGGTCGAAAAAGTTGAAAAATACGATTATCAGTGATAAAGTCCAAGCCGCTGCCTGACCGGCTATCGATAACTCGGCAGGGCATCGTTAGCAATTTCAAAAAATGCAGGCTGAATCGCGCGGCGAGTTTCCACCAAGTCAGAAGCGCCTTGATAGAGCAAGCTATCTGACGCATCTAACCAACGTTGAGGCTTCCCCGATCGTCCTGCTTCAGGAATCCGCAAGCCATCAACAAGCCAACCAACGGTATCTCTTCTGAGACGGTCTAAGGAACTGCTGTAGGTCAATCCCAGATCATGAGCTATTTGGCGATGCACAGCCGCATGGACAGACTCATCACCAGAAATATCGCCCGAGATGATTCCTAAACCCACACCACCAAACATCCGGAGCAAGGGCAAAATCACAAAGAAAACAGAATTTTCTAATACAAAGGCCTTAACCAGCGGGTGATCAGGATGATTAATCCATTGCTGGTGAATCTGTTTGGCTGTTTCTTCATCTCTATCAGTCGTTAATTGATAGATTTGAGCGGCCATGCCTAATACTTTGTCGTGCCGTTCTTCGTCCAGAATATTAGAACGCAGGCATTCAACTGCTGTTGCTGGAAGTGTCGTTTTACCCAAAGCATCGTCTAGCCATTCCGCCACTTCTAATTCAAGAATGCGCAGAGCCAGGGCCCGCCCCAAAACTTGATCTGCCCCCGGCACTGTGTTCATTTTTTCGCCACAAGTGGGTGTCCAAGAGCGCTTACGAGCTAATTGTTCAGTGTAAAAGTCCATCAGAAGTCCTTTCTATTCAGCACAAGCAACACATTCGTCGGCCGCCAGATCGCAAGTGACCTGTTTCTGTTGAATGATGGTTTTATCAAGGGCAGCCTGCTGACGGACTGGCAATCGATAGTAGGTTGTCCAGAGTGCCGATCGCATCCATTGTTCTAGGAAAGCTTGATCAATCACCTGGGTATCCCAAACGTTAAAGGATATCGAGTGAGCCTGTCCCGTCGCTTCCATACTTTGCTGCCAACAATTGGCCAATCGGAAATAGTCCTCATACCCCACTTCTGAGGCAATTTCTACTCGGGGATGATGATCATAGGTTTGAATCCCAAAAACGCCACTGTAGCGATCGACTTCACAGGCGATCGGGGGGCTAATTTCCGGTGTTGTTGTGTAGCCGTCGCGATCAACATAGCGATAAGCACAGGAAGCCGTTGGCGCAATTGTTAGACTGCGCTCCATTCCCTTTTTTCGGGCCCAAGCCGCAGCGCGATCGAACCCTTCAATCAGGCTGCCCACTAATCGATCGGCCTTGGTTTGATTTTTGGTGTGGTCGATCGGCCGCAGGCGCAATTCCCAAGCTTCAACTAACTCACGATAAGTAATCCCTTCGATCGCCAAAAGCGATGCCAAGCCGATTACCCCCAACCCCACCTGTCGATCGTGTTCGGGCGATCGATAAAGGCCGCTCTCACCCACACCAGTCACAGGGTGAATTGCACAGAGCATCTTCATGCCATGCTCGAAAGCATCAGGAATATCCTCAATGCAGCACATTCCCAAGTTGACATGCTGCAGCAAACAGGTTCCCCGTGACGGCAAGAAGATTTCATTGCAAACATTGCCATACAGCAGATTTCCCGCAGCATCAGTCCGAGCTTTAGAGAGCCACAAACTGCCGGATTGCATTTGCTCCATGATGTCATTTAGGTATGGCAACTGTAGCAAATCATCATGAACAATTAGCGTGCGTTTAGCCCAAGGTAGGCGATCAATTGGAATATTAATAAAGTCCTGAGCATCGGGGTGATGACTATCCAGATGCAAATTGACCGCTCCGTTTTTAAATCGGCCGCCCCGGCGGATCGTTTCATTCAGAACACTGTAAATGCGGGCAAAAGATGTGGGGCCAGAGGCCGTGACATTCGGCGAAACCGTACCAGCGGGCCGCAGCGCTGACAAGTTGATCGCAACACCGGCCCCATAGCGGAGGGCCTGGCTCGTGAAATGCCAACTGTCTTCGATGCCATCCGGGCCATCCATTCGATCCTGCACAGCCAGAACCGTGCAGCTCACCGGCAATCGCCCCGCAGGATCATGTAGCCAATGATCCACTCGCCCCGTCACTGCCACGGTGGGATGGTCTGCCAATGCCAAAATTGACTGCTTATTCATAAATGAAAGAAACCCCAAAAACCCCAATAAACTATCGTTTTCTTCGAGTGAATACGGCTCAATTTGTCATCAGCATTGGGATGCCTGCCCGTTGCCAAAATCCCGTCATCAATCGCAGGACTAGATACCGTAAAGGTAGCCAATGTGCCATCCATCGCAGCACCAACCGCCGAACGACCACTAATGGCCACCAATGATTCGAGAAGGTACGATTGAGCAGATCAGTGAACAGCAACATCACCCAGTTTTCTAGGCGACGGCGGCGACCATACCGCAGCAAAACCTTGATCTTGCCCAGATCTTGTTGCTGCTGCTGCGCTGTTGTTAGCACGTGTGCCAACGTAATCGCGTCTCGAATTCCCAGGTTTAGGCCCTGTCCACCCACCGGATGACAATGATGTGCCGCATCTCCAATCATGACCAGCCGATGCTTGCAGTAGGCTCGACTGTGTATTAAGCGAGCTGGAAACAATCGGGGCTTGCCCAGAAGTTGTACCGAACCTGAATGATCACCATAGTATGGTTGCATTTCAGAAATAAAATGTTCTGGGGCAAGGCTAGCGACCCTTCTTGCTTCTTGGTGAGGTAAAATCCACACAATTTGACAGCGATTTTGGGGTAGCGGCAAGATTGCAAAGGGGCCAGTAGACCAAAATCGTTCATAGGCAGTGTTTTGGTGAGATTGCGCTGGGGTAACAAAAGCCGTGACACAAGATTGCCAATAATCCCAGCGATCAACCCCAATACCCGCTTGCCGACGCAATAATGATTCCTGACCATCGGCTGCCACTACCAGAGCGGCGAACAAGACTCGCTGCTGGCCATCATGCTCTACCTTGACCTCCACCCTTGAATCGTCATAAACCACATCAATCACTCGTGTTTCATAGAAACAATCAAAGTTAGGAACTGTAGTTAGTTGCTGCTGGAGCGCCGTTTGCAGCACCTGATGTTCTGCGCAGTAATACACAGCCGCCTCCCCCAGCTCCTCTGGTGTAAACACCACTCGGTGTGGGAAGTCAGCATCTGACAAGATAACCTTGGGGAAATGAGTAATTGCAGCAGCAATTTGTGGCCAAATTCCTAACCCTTTAAAGATCTTAGCGGATAAGGGAGAAAGGGCATAAGCCCTAGAGCAGCTTCTCACTTGTTCTTGAGACTGGGCTTCAATGACTGCAACTTTTAGTCCCGACTCTCGCAGTCCACAGGCTAGAGTCAAGCCAGGAATGCCTCCCCCAACGATGATCAAGTCAAAGTCAGACGAAATCATAAGCACACTAGATTGTCTTGATCTCTTTCAAAATCCAGGACTGATTCAGATGGTTGAGTCGAGTCAGCTCGGATTGCACGGAACATTCCGAAGCGACATAAGCCTGCTCCAAACGCCAACCGCATTAATAGAAAGGTGGGAACTTCCCGCAATGACTTGACAAGTCCAACCAAGCCAAACTTGATCAATCCTTCAGGGCGCACAACCCCTTGCCAAATCGAGTCCAGCCAGGCCGGTAGGGTTTCTTGAGTCCAGTCACCCGTAACGACTTGCCCCGCTGTTAGTCCAGTGGCTTCTAATTGCTCTGAAAACCCTTCAATGCTAGAGAATGCAGGGTGAGACCACTGATCTAGTAGTTGTTTCATTACTAAGCGCTCCCAGCTATTGAGCGGCTTTTGGCGATCGTCCCGCTGATTCCAATCAGCCACCACCAAAATGCCACCCGGCTTCAGCACTCGCAGCATCTCTTGGGCATAGCGAGCCTTATCGGGCATATGCGGCCCTGCCTCCACTGACCAAACCACATCAAAGCTGGCATCAGGGAAAGACAGGTTCAGCGCATCATCTACTTGGAACTGAGCGTTGAGGCTTGGCGGAGTCAACTCCCTTGCTCGTTGCACCTGTTGAGGGCTGATAGTGATGCCAGTGACGGCAAAGCCATAGTCACGCGCCAAAATTCGGCTACTGCCACCAATCCCACAGCCCACATCCAAGACTGTTGTTCCTGGCGGTAACTGGTCTAGTCCTCCCCAGCGGGCCATTTCATGCACAAAGTCATGCTTGGACTGGATAAAGTCTTTGCGTCGCGGCGGAGACCCGTAGTGTCCCAGGTGAATATGTTCTCCCCAATAAAACTCTAGAATGCCGTCTTCAGTCCATTGGTCATAGGATTGAGCAACCGACTCAGCGGATTCATACTTACGGGGTGTGCGCAGGTATGCAATTAACCCTGTAGTTAGCACACCTAGGGTCAGTCCTAGTCCCAAAAGTAAAGTGTTCATCTGCGGTCACGTGAAATTGGGTGGTGGGCTGCGTTAGAGGAAAGCAAAGATTCATTGCTAAAACGCAGGGAAGGGTTGAGAAAGCTGTCTAGCTTTTATTGGGTTTGCCACTGAAGTGCATCCAAGACTTAACGGTATCCCACCTCTTGCTAGCAATAATGCCAATTAGATTCCATCTTCGGTCAATTTCTCTCCATGGAAATGAGGGGCTTTGTGGATGTTTTTTCTGCTCCACTTCTTGAGCAATCTTCTGCTTGACAAACGGATGGACTGATGTGGGAATTTTCCCTGAATGATGAAGATACTGCTGGAGCTGACAGATCTTTAGATCGGTCAATTTTCTGGCATCAGACCGTAATTGATCTTGGGACATTGATCGAGTTCCTTTTGAATCAGGGGGTCAGATTAAACTCTGACCAGCGATCGCACAATTGGCGATAACACTCAGAAGGCGCAATTGCTAAGTTTTGCAGCCAATCAATCTCAACCTCTTGACCGTGCTTGACCAAAATCAAAATCTCTCGATCGGGTGCATAGGTTTTGATCGTGTTCAACAAGCGATCGATTGAACTAACAGGCACAAGGCAAAGGTCAAGGTATAAAGCAGCAAGATCGAACGGAATATATTGCACAGACCTTGCTGTTACATTTTCGATCCAGCCCAAGCGAGTAGTCACCGCTTCTTTCGCTGCACAAGCCACGATTCCTCGTCCATGTTTGAGGTAGCCCTGCCATGCAACATAACCGATGTATAAGAAGTTTTCCTGGATGAAAGTTGGTGACTCAACAGTCAGGTCAGGCAACCTTGAACTAGTGGGATGAACCATGAATTTCTTCCCGCAGCTTTTGCGTGGCGAGCACCATATTTTTGAGCGCAGGAAGCACTTCTTCCCATTGGCGAGTTTTTAGCCCGCAGTCAGGATTAATCCAGGTTTGCTGAACAGGCAAAAGATCAGCACCCGTGCGCAACTGCTGGAGAATTTGCTCCACGCTGGGAACACTTGGGCTGTGGACATCATAGACCCCATTTCCAACTTGATACTGATATCCAGCATCCGTAATCTCAAAGAGCGTTGCGTTGTTGCTGCGGCTATTTTCAATGGATAGAACATCAGCATCTAGGCGCTCGATGTGCTCAATAATGTCTCCAAACTCGGAATAGCACATGTGCGTGTGAATCTGAGTTTCAGCCTTCGCGCCACCGGTGGCTAATCGGAACGAATCCACAGCCCAACTGAGGTACTCATTCCATCGGGCAGATTTCAAGGGCAACCCTTCCCGGAGAGCCGGTTCATCCACTTGCACCATGACAGCTCCGGCAGCCTCCAAATCGGCAACCTCATCTCGTAAAGCCAGGGCAATCTGCATGGCCTGTTCACGGCGCGGGAGGTCAGCTCGGGGAAATGACCAATTGATCATTGTGACCGGGCCAGTGAGCATTCCCTTCACTGGCTTGTTTGTCAACGATTGAGCAACTCGGAATTCCCGAACGGTCATGGGTTGCAAGCGGGACACATCACCATAAATGATGGGCGGGCGCACACAACGACTGCCATAACTCTGCACCCATCCATCCGTTGTGAAGGCAAAGCCCTGGAGTTGCTGTCCAAAATACTCCACCATGTCAGTCCGCTCAAATTCACCGTGGACTAGCACATCTAGCCCAACTTCCTCTTGGCGCTTGATGCACTCTGCAATCTTGGTATCGATCGCCTGGTGATAGTCTGTTTGGGAAATTTCTCCCTTTTTGTATCGGAGCCGCAGTTGTCGGATGTCTTGGGTTTGAGGAAAAGAACCGATCGTGGTGGTGGGCAAGGGGGGGAGTTTGAGTTGCCGATGGAGTCGTTGTTCATAGGGAAGGGAGCGCTGAAAATCCTCTACTTTTAGGGTTTGCAACACATCGCGCACCACCGGGTTAGGCAAGTTGAAGCGCTTGAATGCCTGCCAACGCAGTTCGATCGCCGCTTGCTCATGGGCAATGTCTTGTCCGTTGAGGCCATTGGCCAGCAACACCACTTCCGTTAACTTTTGCTCCGCAAAGCTGAGAACATCGCGCAAGGGTTGGGGGAGTTGAGCTTCGCAGGTTGCGTCATGGGGAACGAACTGGAGTGACGCGGAGGGCTGAACGCGCAAATTTGGTGTGATTGCCTGCAATTCCTGAAGCAGTTCCAGCAGACCCTTGGGTTCAATTGCCCAAACGCTCCGCCCATCCACAACACCGGCCCCAAGCACTTTGTCGCGAGGAACGCCATGGGCTTTCACTAAAGACAGATTGTTGCCTCGCGTGAAATCGAGGCTAACTCCAGCTACCGGGAGCTGCATCACCCAGCTATAGACATCCTCCAGATCATCAAAGTAGGTCACCAGTTGAATCGGCAGCCCCGCAGTTGCTAGCTGATGGTAGGTATGTTTAATTACAGTTTCTAAATCGCCGGCATGACTGGTTACCAAGGTTGGCTCATGAAATTGCACCTCGGTGATTCCCAGAGATTTCAACTGCCCCAGCAGGTCAAGGTAGAGAGGCAGCAACCGATCCAAATCTGAGTAGAGATCGTTGGAGCGCCGACTGAGGGTGAGCAGCGTGACCGGACTGAGGATCACGGGGGTAGCCCGATCGCGGAGAATGAGCTGTGCTCGCTTGACCGTTGCTAGAAAATCATCGAAATTGGCCGCAGGAGCAAGATCAGACTCAATTTCGGGCACGAGATAGTGATAGTTGGTATCAAACCATTTCGTCATTTCGAGGGCAGGAATCCCGTCTTTGCCCCTGGCCATAGCAAAGTACTGATCAATGCCTGTGAACTGCCGAAACCGAGCGGGAATTAACCCCAGACGCACCGACCAATCTAGAACGTGGTCGTAAAAAGTTTGGTCTCCGACGGCAATGCGATCGACCCCAGCCTTTAACTGGGTTGTCCAAGCGTGGGTTTCCACGGCTTCTACGACCGATCGCAAGGCGTTTATCTCACATTTGCCATGCCAAAAAGACTCTAGGGCCTTTTTGACTTCACGATTTTTACCCATGCGGGCATAGCCCAAGGTGGCGGTTTGAATAACCATGGGAATCGAGGCTCCTGAAATTTTGTGAAATGTTGAGTGATAATGACACCGCCATTGAGGGGTGCTCTGTTCGATCGAGCACCCGCCGATCGGCTAGGCAAATCCGCGCGATGTCAAAGGATGAACGTTGAAACCAAGTCCTGGGTGACAAACAGACCTAATCCAGCCAAGATGCAGCGAGTGTGGGCATTACTCTGAGGGTGCCTGGATCTCGCGTTGGGGGGTGCGTCCGCAAGGTTTGCGGTTGCGCCCCTGTGCTGGAGTTTGTCGCTGGTGAGAGCGACGAAGGTTGCGTTTGAAGGTTGAGTTTGTCAGTCTTTTTAGTCCCGATGACACCAAGTCCCGCCGATTTTGACGGGGCGATCGGGTTTCTCACGATCTGGAGAAATTCCAGATTGCAACCAGCGATCGGGAGGCCTGATAGTCAGTCCCCGGTTATCGTGGTTGGCCCTTACTATTGGGCAGAAACTGAATTGCCCTAGCGATCAGCTCTTTGAGGGGATTAGGATCCACACCCGCCTGGACTTAGCAATTTGTCGGACAGGAAGGCACGGTCAAGGTGTTGAGCTGAAATGTTGCGCTGTAAGAGCTTGACGACCCAATTTTCTGGGGGTCGTCAGCAAAATGCTGTAAGTTCATCTGTACCTCGCAGATGTGTGGGGCTTTGTAGGACTGAATCGGCGGGCATTCTGACTCGGAGAAACACTTCTCCTTCACAGCTGCGGGACAGTGCCGGATTTACACCGAACTTTCCCCGTTACCTCTAGCGGCTGCTCCCCGCTAGAACCGACTCGGTGCAGTATAGCATCGTTTCCCCAACTTTCGGCGCTGGTGAGATGGGAATTCATCAATGCTCACCTTTTGGGCAGGAGTCTATTGGAGACTGAACTATCGAGTGTCGCCAATCAGGGTGAAGGCGGCCCAGTCGATCGGGTCGGGATATTCCTGAATGGTTCTCAGGGTGGCTTGGCGCAGGGCCGCCGCCTTGTCCATCCCTTGCCCCAGGAATTGATAGAACTGGGTCATCAGGAAGGCGGTGGGTGCGTCGGGCACGGCCCATTGGGTGACGATCGCGCTGGGGGTTCCGGCCGCCAGGAGCGATCGGGATAGGCCCACAATCCCATCACCGGAAATTGCCCCTTGGCCAGTGTTGCAGGCGCTGAGAACGACTAATTGCGCCTGCAAGTCTAGGTTCAGCAGTTCTCGGGCGGTCAGCCAACCATCATCCCCTGGGCTGTTGCTGGGGGCCAGGGCGATCGCGCTGTCTAGACCATGTTTCGCATCCAAAATTCCGTGGGTGGCCAAGTGAATCAGGCTGGCTTGCTCCATTTGCCCGAGGACGGCGGCTTTGGTGGCTTGGGATCCCAACAGGGGACGAGCGTTCAACATGCGAGCGATCGCTTGGGCTTCGATTTCTGCATTGGGCAGCGGGGCCAACTGCGATCGGGTATTGGATCGGCTGCTGGGTAGGCGCGGCATGGTTGGATTACCCACGATCAAGGGGCGATCGGTCAGGGTCGTGCCTCCCTGGCGCAGGCGCTGGGCCTGGCGTTGGGTGCGATCGAGCACCTGAATTGAAGGAGCCATGGCCAAACTGTGGCGCTCGATGAGGTATCGGCCTTGATCATCTTGCAGGGCAGAAAAGGGCACCAGGAACAGATCCTGCTGGGGCATCACAATCAGTCGATCGCCCGGTTGGGTGGGTAACCATTCGGCGATCGGCTCAATCAACAGGCGATGGAGCTGGCGCAAACCGGGGGTAATCGATCGCCGGTTGCCGTTCACCGTGGCCTGGGCCGATCGGCTGGCGGTGCGTGTTCCCAAAAACAACCGCAACAGGGGAATTTGATCGCGTAGGGTTTGGCTGTTGGGCAAGGGCACTTGGCGAAAATGCACCTGTCCTGAAGGTTGCACCACCCAAATATTGATGGCTAAATCGAGGAGTTGGCGTTGGCCGTTGTGGTCTCGGGTATCCCGCTCGATCGCGTAGGAAATCAGCGTGGCGGACTGCTCGCGGGCCACCCGCTGAATTTGCCCTAGGTCGATCGAATCCGTCAATTCCGATGGATTGGGAGTTGGGGCCGATCGTGCGGTGGATCGATCGCCCCATTGGCTCTCTTCCGCCAACAGTTTCAAGAGGGCTTGGGCCCGACCCCGCTCATTGGCCAGCAGGGCTTGTTCCGGTTTTTGGGCCGCAATCAACACCGTTTGCAAGGTGCTGTAGGTGGTTTCTTGGGTTTCAAAAATCGCCAGCCGGGCCCCATCGCTGGTCAGGTTTTCGCGTACCTGTTCCCAAGAGGCGATCGCCCGTTGCAGATAATCCGTGGCCGCGTCAAAGTCTTGGAGTCGATAGTACGTATCTCCCAGGTTAGACAGGGCCCGCGCCGTACCGTGGCGATCGCCCAAGGCCTGCGACAGGGCCAGGGCCTTTTGTTGAACCGTGGCCGCAGCCCCATAGTCCCCTTGGGCATAGTAGGCCAAGCCCAAATTATCGAGGGTGCGGGCGATCGCCGGTTGATCGTTCGCCTGTTCCGCCAGGGCCAAACTGGCCTGATGGGCTTTCACGGCCGCCTCATAGCGCGTGGCTTGGTAATCCAGCAGGCCAATTTGGGTGAGGGCGCGGGCTTGGTTGCTCAGATCCTGATGCTGCTGGGCGATCGCCAGAGACTGTGCAAAATAGGCGCGGGCTTGCTCCAGGTTTTGTTGATTGGTCGCCATCAGGCCCAAGTTATTCAGGATATTGCTTTCCAACGTGGGCGCAGGGTTTGATCGCAACAGGGCCAGGGCCTGCTCATAATGGGCGATCGCCTCTGGATATTGACCCAAAGCCCCATAGCTACTGCCCAGGTCACTTTCCGCGATCGCGGCCAACAGGGGCTGATCCGTTGCCAAATCACGACTTTCGCGATGGGCCAAAATCGCATCGCCATATTCACCCGCTTGGTAGTGGGCCCGGCCCAACCGCTGCAAGGCCACCACGATCGCCTTGCGATCGCCACTGCTGCGGGCCCGCTCAAGGTCTTTGCGTTGGCAATCTAACCAAACAGTGTTGTCGCAAAGGGCCACTTGCAGAGTTTCGGCCCGCAAGGCCTGCAGATTCAACACTTGCCCTGGGTCGGTTACTGGGCCATTGGTGGGGGTTCCTGAGGGATTTGTGCCTTCCAAACCAGGCGATTGGGGCCCCAGCCAGGCTGTTTGATTAATGGCCTGGTTGGTCTGGGTATTCACCATGCCGGCCGAATGCGCCAAATTTGAGCTGCCCTCTCCAATTGCACCGCTGTTGGGTAAGGGGTTACTACTCACCGGTAGCCCCGTCACCAAGGTTCCCACCATCGAGTTGTTGGCCGCATCCGTCACCCCCGAGGGTGGAACCAAAGGCGCTGCATTGGGAGACTGGCCGGAAGAAGGCGCGATCGACAAATTCGTGGATGTGGGAACTGCACTGGTCACAGGAGCCGCATTGCCAGCAACGCCGTTCACCGATGCCGGGTTCGCCGCAAAGGCAGCGGAGGCCAAATTAGCCCGCTGCACGATCGCATCGGAACTAATGACCGTGCTCAGGTTATTGCCAATCAGGTTCGCGTTCCCAGCATTCGCAGTTCCCGCCACCGGGCTACTCCCCCCCGCGCCCACCGGTTGTTCAATGGTGTTGGCCAAGGTGGACTGCACCAACCCGTCCACATTGGCAGCCCAAGGAGTCGAAACCGGGGGCTTACCGGTAGTCCATGTGGCACCATTCGCCATCGGTGTCACCAACCCGCCAAAGTTTGCCCCGTCAAGGTTGAGGTTAACCGTAGCCACCGTGAATAAACCAGTGTTCCCGGTGTTCCCGGTATTCCCGGTATTGCCCGCGTTGGAATTGCTGTTCACCACGATCGGCTTCACAGGCAACAAAACGGGTTGATCGTCCTCATCCTCTGAATTGGTGGAATTGCTGGCGGGCGAGTCCACAGGGGCGATCGGGCTCAAGCTAAAGGAGGTGTTCAGTCCGCTAACGGTTGTGTTGTTGGTGGTGCTTGGGTTGGAGCCAGTTTGCATGGGAGCCACCGGAATCAGTGGCACTGAATTGCTCAGGGTTGGATTGGTATTGGGGGGATCGTTAGTTGTGCCGGGAATCAGGGTAATGGATCCGGGGTTGATCGTGCCCGTTGTCCCTGTGCTCGTGCCCGTTGTTCCCGTGCCCGTTGTGCCCGTGGGGTTCAGAGGAACAACAGGGCGTAGGGTTGTGGAGCCAGTGCTAGTGCTGCTGCTGGAACTGGTGCTGCTGGGTGAGGGCGTAGTGGGTCTGGTGGTGGTGGTAGCAACCACGGGCGAGGAAATGAAGGGAGCGCGGTTGCTGCGGGCGGGTGTGGAGCCGAAGGCGAGGGTGGTTTGACCATCACGATCGCTGAAGATCGGTTCAAAGACCGTGCGAAACAGCACCCGATCGCCCGTCGGTTGCGTCACAAACAATTGACCACCCGTGCGCAGGGGCAAATTCCCGGCGATCGCCCCTGAACTCACTAAAAAAAGATGGTGATGACTGATGATGCCGCTGTCGGGGTGGTGCAAGCCGTGTAGATCCACCTGCCGATCGCCCCAGAGGGTCAACTGTCCCCCGGCGCTCAACCGCAAAGGATTCGTGGGATTGTCCCGCCCGATCGCCGCTTGTCCCGCCAGTAAATGCAAATCGCCCGTGGAGCTGAGCTGACTAGACAGCAGCAGCAAGTTATGGGCCGCCGACAGGGTGGCCGTTCCGGCCGTGGCTGACTGCACCGCCACATCACCCGTCGCCAAGGGGCCCTCAGAATGGCCGATCGAAACCGTGCCATCGGGCCGCACCGTCAAGGCATTGGCCGTGACCGGTTGCCCCGCCAGCAGTTCCGGAATTGTTTGCGGGGCGATCGGGCCCAACGCCAAATCCGCACCGGGCCGCCCCCCGATCGGCAAATCCAACGCCAGCACCGACCCTTCCGGCGTGAACCGCACAAAGCGATCGCCCGGAACCGCTGCCACCATCAGCCGCCCTCCCGGAGCCGACAGGGTTCCCACGCTCAACACCGTGCCCCCCACCAAACTCAAGCTTTGGCCCGTTGGCACGGCCAGCCCCGCCCGGTTCAAAATTCCCGCCGGTTGCGACAGGGCAAACGCCAATCCCGTTGGATCGCCCAACAAATTCGCGTATTGATTGGCTCCCGTCGCTTGGAACCAAAATTTCTCAGACTCACCAAAGCTCACACCCGTGGCCGTAGTGGCCGTGAAGGAAGCGGGCACATTCAGCCGAGCATTGGGCCCAAACACCAGACCCGCCGGATTCACCAAAAACAGATTGGGGTTGCCACCGCTGACCTGGATGAGTCCATCAATTCGCGATGGATCGCCCCCCACCACACGCCCCAGAATGTTGCGCAAGTCCGGTGTGGCCAGGAAGTTCGCAATTTCCTGAGTGTTGAGATTAAACCGCTCAAAGCTGTGGAACAGGTTGGCCCCGTCGCTCGATCGACTGCCGCCGCTGATATCTAGGCGATCGCCCTGGGGAGTCACCACCGTGCCCGTGCCGTCGGCCGCCGGGGCGATCGACTGGGCCCAAACCGCCCCCGAGTCAATACCCAGGCTCCCGATCGTCAAGAAACCCGCAATTCCCGCAATTAAACATCCCCCAACGCCCGCCCCCACGAAGGAGCAGCCACCTAAGTTCCGCAAGACATGCATGGTAAGGACAACAAGCAGTGAGTAGGAGTCAGATCCAGCGAGATCAAGACGCAAGCAAAATCAAGATGCCATCAAATCGCTGAAGTTTCTGGAGAGCTGCTCAACAAGCAACATACCCATTTTTCGCAAGAATTTGATCCCATACGCCCCGTGGTCAGTCTAGAACATTCGTTTGTGAAATCTAGAAACGATTCAGTCCATTCAAGATCCGCTTCTGGATCCATTCAAAAACTAATGAGACAATCAATTAAATGATTAGATAAATTATTAGATCTCTTTCGCGAATTAGTTAACAGCCTTCATCCCTGAAACCCTTCTCTCAAGATAGGTCAATCAACGATCATTTTGTAGGTTGGGTTGAGGAACGAAACCCAACAACAGCAAGCTTCACAGTGATCGAGTTGGGTTTCGCAAGGCTCAACCCAACCTACTGGCTGTCATGCTACTACCGAAGAACCAGGCGACTGAGCATTTTGTCAGTCAATTAGCAATCTCGAAGAGAGATTTAGGATCATGATTGATACAAGAGGTCTATTAGCTAAGTTTGGTTATTAACTTCTTGTATCACAAACAAAAAATGCTCAATTTTTCATCCATGGTTCTTTGATTGAATAACAGAAATTTAATGAATATCAGAATCAATGAATATTAAATAAATATCAAAATTAGACTCGAAGATTAGATTCAAGTAACTGTATGAATTTGTTGTAATTTTGCAATAAATTTTCAAACAAAAAAGATAAACCCTGATGACTGTCAGGCATCCTTGAACATTCAAATAGGCATGGTGCTCGAAATTTCTGCCATTTTTGCAATTACTCGCAATGCCAGAAATTATTGATCAATGCCATTAATACTTTGAATGACAAGTTTATGGCCTGCTTTTTTTCACTGGTGAACAGAGTGAAAACCACACCCCTAAAAATCAGTCAAGCGCCTTTAGGCCGTTTCAGCACTCGTGTCAGCGCTATGAATTCGATGGCGCTGATGTTGACGTAGTTTCAACATCAAATCAGGAGGCAACTTGGCAGACTTCCAATAGGCATCTTGGAAATTGGACTCGGCTAACTTTGCCATATGCAGGTCGGCCCCGGCAAAATTGGCTCCCAAAATATTTGCCTCTTGTAAGTTCACTCCCACCAACGATGCGCCCACAAAATCAGCCCCCAAAGCACAGAGTCGATGAAGATTAGCGCCATCAAAGGTCGCCCCGGTGAAGACCGCTTCGATCGAGTTAGTCGCTGATAAGTTGGCTCCGGTAAAGTTGGCCCCGATCGCCCTGACCCAAGTGAGGCTAGCTCGACTGAGATTCACCCCAATCAAATCCACCCCAATCAAGTTTGCGCCGTTCAAATTGGCTTCACTCAAGTTGGCACGGGTTAGGTTAGCCAACACCAAATTGGCTTCGCTCAAATTAATTCCCGGTAGCTCAGCCGCAATCAGATTAACTTCACTGAGATCTGCGCCGCGAAAATTTCGTTCTCCTAAGCGATAGCGCCCCAACAGTTCATCTGCATCCATGACGTTATTCACCCCATTTACTTCAATTGGCTTGGGAATGAGCCAAATCGATCGCCCTTTGTCGCCATAAGGGACTGCTACCGCTCAATATGACTGAATTATGACGAAGTATTGTCATCAATTCTGGGCAATCGACCATCTCACTGCTTCCCTCTATTCTGTTCAGAATAACGATGAGTAGAAGCGAGTTGGCTTAATTATCGATTGATTTAGTTTTTATTCCCTTCCAGTCAATCTATCTTTACAAGCAGTTTGAGAGTGAATTCCGAAACCGCATGGGTGAAAGCCGCGGTGGATTCATAGGGCAAAACATTCCGTCCTGGAAGTTTGTAGCCTTCACCTTGGGGAAGGTTTTCAAGGTAAAGATTGAGACGCTGATCAGGACTTTCCTGCTTGCCGCTTTTACTGATGCTAGAAGCGGTTTCTCCAAATAGAGCTAGGGTTGGATAGGGAATTTTGCGAATTTTTTCGGCATAGCCCTTCTGCCAAAACCGAGCTAGAAACGCAAAAACCGCATGGCGACTGGCCGGATCCGCAGCCCCTTGATCCAGCATGGAAAGCCATTCTTCGTCAATGTCTGGCACAGCAGCAAAAAGCTGTTTGGCCGAAAAAGAACTCAAAAATTGCCGCCGCTTTGCATATTGAAAAAAAGCAGCCCCGATCCAAGAGTCAAACAGCCCATTCCAGAGCAATTTCTGTTGCCACTTTGGCGCAACTTCGGCCATCACTTGCCAAGCAGGCGGCCCTGAGAGAATCAGGCCGCGAATGTCGATCGCCCCGTTGGCATTGTTGGCATGGGTCGATCGCTCCACCATCTCGATCGCCACGGGAAACAGCGCCCCTTGCACCACCAAAATCACCGGCCGCTGCACCACCGTTTGCACAAAATGCAGCAGTTGATTAGCCCAATCTTCTGGATAAAGGGCGTAACGAGGCTTGGCCGCATCCCCACAGCCCAACAGATCTGGATTAAAGATGGCTAAGGCACTGCCCGATTGTTCCCAAGCATTAATAAACCGCGTCCAAAAGTGTCGCGATAGGCCAACCCCGATCGGGTGAATTAATAACAAAACTGGCTGGTTGGGTTGGGCCGTTCCCCACTGATCATAGCTACAGCGATAGCCTTGCCAGTCATAAAATTGAGTGGCTTGATTGGTCGAGTTTTGCAAATTAGTCATGGTAATTGCTCGCAAATAATGGCTAAATTCAAGTGTCTATTTTGACGTTCCAGATATTCCTCGAAAAGATTTTTGAGTAATATCTTAAGATGCTTAAAAAGCACTGATCGCGGTGAAAAAGGGGCTTTGGTTTCTTGCTTTTCTCGATTCATGAGACTTGCAAGGTGGCAGCTTTGATTTGACAAATATCCTCTGAGATTAGCTCATGAAATTGGGTTAAAAAATGAGGCGAAGGGTGAATGCAACAACGGTGATTTCTTAACTGGACTCCGAAGACCTTGGATCCGGATCACAGCGAATTTCTACCATGAATCCGTCAGGGTCGTAAAAGTAAACACCGCGACCAGTGGGGCGAGTGACGGGCCCATGGGCGATCACCACGTGGCTTTGCTGAAGGATGGTAAGGGCGTGATCGAACGCTGCGGGGGCAATATCAAAGGCCAAATGATTGGCGCGGGTAAATTGCTGATCCGGATCCGGGTGTGGCGGCTGCAGGTCTGGCTCCCAAAACAAATCCAAAATTAAGCCATCGGGGAGCAGAAAGTTAGCAACCTTGCCCGCTGCCACCAGGGATTTGAGGGTGCTGGGAACCCGATCGCCCGTTAACTCCTCCAGACCCAACAGACCGCCATAAAAGCGACGGGCGGCCTCCATGTCCTTGACGTTGAGGGCGATGTGGTGAACCTTGCGCAGGGTAGCTGGCCCCAATCCAACGGATGCTGACGGGGTGGATGCCAACCCACAAGGCAAAGGAGACAAAGATGGCGAATCAACATCCGGGGTCACATCCGGGGTCACATCCGGGGTCACATCCGGCGCGATCGCTTCAGGGTTCGCCATTCGATCGACTGCTGTTTCCATCGCTCCATGCTGTCCCAACGCTTCGTGCTTTTCAGGTTAACAGGGCGATCGGGTGGGTGTCGTTGCCGTAAATTTGCGGAGAAGGGGGCTGAGAACCGGCGCATGAATCACGGAGCAGGGGTGAAGGGCAGGATCGATCGCGCCGTTCCAAACATCCTCTTAGAATGGGACAACGAGTGCTGCCCTTGGTCATCCAATCACTGCATTTCGCCGCGCTGAAATGGTTGTGCTCAACGCCAAGGCGGCCTGGAGCAATCCCAGAGCCATACCCAGAGCTATTGCTGTATTTTTTTGATCTCAACTGATCTCAACTGATCCCAATTGATTTCAACTCGCGTCCCAATTGATCCCCACTCGCGATCGCCTAAGTATGTCTGAACCCAACGCAACCCCATCCGCTGTCCAGTCGCCCGACTTGTCCCCGATCGCCCCTGGGGAAACCACCGCTGGCTTGCTGCCCGATTCGGAAGTGATCGAACTGCCGCCGGATTTTGTGTTGCCCACGGGTTTGGCGGCCATCTCAATTCTGTTTTTGGCTTGGAACTTGTTGGCGGCGCTGGCGCTGGCGGCGTTTTCGGCGTTTTTGACCCTGCAAGCGGCCACCCTGCGACTGTTGTTCACGGCAACGGCTTTGGACATTTACCGAGGCGACAAGCTGATTCGGCGCTTTCCTTACCAGGATTGGGAAAACTGGGATATCTTTTGGTACTACCTACCAACTCTGTTTTATTTCAAGGAAGTGAAGAGCTTGCATTTCCTGCCCATTTTGTTTGACCCCAAGCTCTTGCGGGCCTGTTTGGAAGCGAAACAACTGCCTAAGCGTCGCGCTTGGCAATAGGGCCGCTGTGGCGCGATTGAGCGCTGGGGAAATTTCTGGGGGCGATCGAGCGGGAGTGATGGGATTGGCGAGATCGGTCACTTTCGGGAAATCCGACCGAAGATCGGGTGGGGTTACGAATCATAATCGTCCAAGGAACTGGGATGATGGCGGCCAAGGTTTAAACGCTCAGTGTTGTTCCGCTTGAGCGTTCCACTGTTTGCAATTTAGTGCTTGAAATGTCTGATATTGCTGATCTGTCCGAATCGATCGATCGCCCCTCGGAAACCAACTGGGACGATGAACCGTTGCCCACCCCTGCCCCATCGCCTCAGGTGGGAGAAGCGGCGACGGCCGGAACACCGGTCAGCTCGGTGGATCGATCGAGCACAGCAGCGCTGACAGCCACAGGGGAATCGATCGCCGATTTCGCCGACTCGGTTCCCGAGGCTTCCCCCGCTCCCGAACCGGCAGCAACACCGGAAACGATCGACGCACCATCTCCGATCGACAACTCCCCGGTGGCTCCGGCCCCGATCGTCGCAGCCCCAGAGTCGGCAGCGCCTCCGGCGGATAACCCCGATCGAGCAACGCCAGCAGCCACTTCAAGTGCAGACCCAAATCCAAACCCAGATCCCGATCCAAGCGCACAGCCCAATCTCGACCCAGCGCCAACTTCAAATTCCCAAAATTCCCAATCAGCCACCCAAGCCTTGGCCGATCGCGTGGCCGATCTCCAAGAGCAACGCGATCAACTGCTGGCGGAAATTGCCCAAGCCCGTCGCGACCTCAGCCGCATTCTCAGCTTGGGAACTGCCGAGCTGGAACAGCGCCGCCAAAACCTGACCGCCAGCATTGAGCAACTGGAGCGCCGTCAGGAACGAATTCGCCAGGAAATGAAAAGCACGTTTGCCGGTGCATCCCAAAACGTTGCCGCCAGGGTTCAGGGTTTCAAGGACTACCTGGTGGGTAGTTTGCAAGAGTTGGTGGCCGCCGCTGAGGAATTATCCTTTGCGCCGCCGCCCGCCCCAACTCCGGCCCCGGCTCCGGAGCGATCGGCCCCCCCACCGCCCACCGCGATCGAGGGACAATTTCAGGGCGATCGCCGCAAAATTGAGCAAATCCTAGAGCGATATCGCACCCGACCGGACTATTACGGCCCCCCGTGGCGTTTGCGGCGCACCTTTGAGCAGGTTCACGCCGATCGGGTCAGTCAGTGGTTTTTTGACCTCAGTGGTCGAGGGGCCCTGCGCACCATGGGCAGCCGTCTACAAAACATCCTGGTGGTTTCCGCCACCATCTCCGTGCTGCGGGCCATCCATGGCGATCGACTCCGAACGCTGATTCTGATCGACAGTCCTGAGCGGCTGGGCGACTGGCGGCGCGGCCTGCAAGACTCCCTGGGCATTTCCCGTGCCGACTTTGGGGCCGAACAGGGCGTAATGTTATTTGAGTCCCCAGACCCCTTGGCTCAGCGGGCCGATCGAATCCAGCGGGGCGGCGGTGTGCCGTTCATTGTGGTGGATGAGTCTGATGGCCGCATTAGCCTTTCGTTGTTGCAGTTTCCCCTATGGCTGGCAATTGCGCCGGATCCCCGCATTGCGCCCCCCAGCGGCCTCGGCGGCAGCAGTTATGGCTACTACTAACGATGAGCTGGCCCACACTGCTGGTCAGCATGGAGTGGCCACTGTGAATGAACTGTCAGGGCTAATCCAAGCGATCGAGGGCTAAAGCCCCATGGCGATCAAGCAACGAGAGTGGCAAAATTCGTAAAAATCCTTGAAGCTTCAAGCCATCCAGCCCATTGATGGCTAGCATGTCCAAGTAAGTGCAACCAGTTCATTGCAACTGGGCGCTGTATTTCGGTGTGGTGCAACCTATGGTGAAGCTGAAAATCGTTCAACCCACGATCTTCAAAAGCCGGCCAGTCTCGTCGAGTGAACTGCCAACCGCAGAAAAACTCTCGGTTGCCCCCCGCGAACTCACGGTAAAGGCGGCGGTCTTGGAAGGGAATCATTATCGGGTGACCCTGATTGAGCCGATCGGGAATCGCCAAGAGTGGTTCATCTTTAAGGATCATTTGGAAATTGCCGCCGTCCCCACCCTGGTTGTCAAGAGCGAAACCGTTTTTAAAACCCGCGTGGCCCTGTCTTCAGCCCTGAGCAGTGCAGAGAAGTTGAGCGTGGCTCGGGGTGAATTTCCCCTTGAAAGCTACGAAGAAGCGCCCGACTCCCACCTGAGTGTGGTGTTGATGCAACCCTTGCGCGATCGCAAAAATTGGGTGGTGTTTAAGGGGCACATTGAGCTGTTGAACGTGCCACCCTACCCGCCGCCAAAGGACGCGACCAATTTTCCGCCCCTGCCCAAAATTCGGGTCAAAGTACCCACCATCTTTAAGCAGCGCCCCGTCTCTTCCGCAGAACTCAAAGATGATGAAGAGGTGTCCGTATCGCCGGGCGATTTTCGAATTCGGGCCATCAGTCGATCGGGCAGCCACTATCAGGTGCAGCTCAGTGAACCGGTGGGCGATCGCCAAACTTGGTTTGTGTTTGCCGGCCACGTGGACTTAATCGATGCCGATCAACTGCTCTCGGCCAGTTCGGCTCCTAGCCCTGCCCCGGCTCCCACGCCTAGCCCCGCGCCAACCCCGACTCCTGCCCCCGCCCCAAGACCTGCCCCGACCCCTGCCCCGACTCCTGCGCCCAGCCCTAGCCCCACGCCTTCCCGCGGCCCCGCTATTCGGATCCCTGGCTATGGTGTGGTGGGAACCCGTGATCCAATTGTTCCCAATGGCTCCTTTTTTTGGGGAGAAGCCACTAAGGAGGGCACCAGAATCCCTGAATCGGAAGAAATTGCCCGCAACATTGTGCGAATGGCTCAACAGATGCAGCGAATTCGCACCAAGTTGGGCGATCGCGCCATCACCATCACCAGTTGGTATCGACCGCCAGCGGTGAACCGGGCTGTGGGCGGCGCTTCCAACTCAACCCACATGCGAGGCCATGGGGTGGATTTTGTGGTGGAGGGTCTTTCGCCCCAAGCGGTTCAGCGAATTCTGGATCCTTGGTGGGAAGGGGGCCTGGGGTATGGCTCCACCTTCACCCATGTGGATAACCGTGGGTATCGGGCCCGGTGGAATTACGGCAATTAATGCCTGAGATAGGTAATCCCATCTAGTGTCTAACATCTCGCGTCTAAGAGGATGTCTGAGAAGTAACTTGAGGGACTTGCAAAGCACGAGTCGTTGTGGGGCAAGGGGCTTAAGCCCCTTGTTTTCGATGATCGATGAGACTCGCAAGGTGGCAGTGATGACTTTTCAGATGTCCCCTAAAATTTCGCGAACTTCGCTGCTGGAATCTGACTTCTCAAATCTGGCTGCTAAAATCTGGCTTCTCAAATCTGGCTGCTAAAAAACGGCTTCCCCCCGATCGCTCAGAGGGAAGCACCTTTGCAGCAAATTTCAGCCGGGTCGCCTAGCGGGAAGCAACGGTTTGCGCCAAGGCCACCCGCATTCGATCGACAGTGCGCGCATTTTCCGCCGGGCTGCCCACAGTAATACGCAATCCGCCTCCTGTGTGACGAATTAGGGTTCCCTGCTGCTTAAGCTGCTGCACCAGATGAGCCATGGCTTCGTCGGTGTTGGCGGCTCCCTTCAGGCGAGCGTAAAGAAAATTCGCTTGGCTATCCCACAGTTCCAGTCCTGGCAGGGCCCGCAACTGCTGGAGCAATCGATCGCGCTCCGTCAAAATTTCTGGGACGATCGCCAACAGGTCTCGGCGGTGGGCCAATGCGGCGAGGGCGGCCGCTTGGGTAAAGCTGGGCAGGTTGTAGGGTAGGCGTACCTTTTCCAAGATGGCGGACAACTCGGGATTGGCGATCGCGTAACCCACCCGATGGGCCGCCAATCGAAACGCCTTCGAGAACGTCCGCAACACCACCCAGTTGGGCCGGGCTTGCAGTTCACCCACCACGGTGCGACGGCTGAATTCAAAATAGGCTTCGTCAATCACCACCAAAATATTGGGCGGCAACCCCCGCAACCAGTTGAGTTCTGCCGTCGTCAGGGCGTTAGCGGTGGGGGAGTTGGGATGCACCATCCACACCACCCGCACGGGCGAGGGGGTCAGTTGCGCTTGGGCAATGACCTGACGCGCGGCATCCAGATCAATTTCAAAGGTTTTGGGCGATCGGCCCACTCGCTCCACCGGAATTCCCAGGGTTTGGGCCAAAATCCCATACATGCCAAAGGTAGGCTGGGCCACCAACACGCGACCACGACCGCCCACGCAGGTGGCAATCAGGATCGATCGAATTAATTCATCCGAGCCATTCCCCACGGAAATTTGCCCAGGGGCGATCGCCTCCGCCGTGCCGTTGGCAATGGCCGAGCAGGCTTCATTCACGTACTGGGCGATCGCCCGCTTCAGATCCGTATGATCGCCTCCCGGGTAACGGTTGGTTTCAATCAGGTTCTGATAGGTTAAGCAGAGTTTTTCTTTCAGCGCTTCCGGCAACTGATAGGGACATTCATTGGTGTCCAGACGATCAATCTCAACGCCCGTGGGTAACTCTCCCCCCGGGTGAGCCTGATAGGCGACAAACTCAACCAAATCTGGACGCAAAAACTCCAACATGGTGCGGGCTACAAATGGCTGTTAGGGAGGTTGACCGGCGTTCCGTCTTAAAACAACGGAATTGGCTGCACAAAAAATCTGAAACAAACCCCAAAAAGTTCAATTTCAACTGCAATTAGACGAGCAACACTGATGCTGATCTGCGGTTGATCTGTGATCTGGCTGGGATCCCCCCCTTGAATCGCGAACTGAATCACAGACGGAACACAAACTTAATCTAGTTCAAGCAAGCCAGTCTAATCAAGCGAGTTTTGTTGAGCTAATTCAGTCGGGCTAATTCACTCAGGCTAGTTCAACCGGACTGATGCAATTCATTGAATGGGTTGATTGGTTTAGTCTCCCATGGCATCAGGTCGAGAAACCACGAATTGAAGCAAAAGTTACCAGCATTGAAACAAGAATTAATTGGCGATTTAACCTAAAAATAGCTTGACCTACAGGTGGCTGGATGGGGTTGCAGGTTCTTCAAAAATAAGCTAGTCCCAAAACCGCAGCGGTCAACATTTTCTCAAGATTTTTGAGGATGCGTTTCGACGATCGCCCTCATCATACCGAGATTCTCCTTACAAAAACACTGGACTCTAGAAAACGCAATCGAAAACCGGTTGGGGCCTCCACTCTGCCCGACCATGGGGAGCGATCGTCGCTGGCCTCGGGGGCGATCGATCCAGCAAGCACATTCAGTGGCCCCATCGGCTCCCTATAGCCCCGTCAGGTTGACCTGAACCGATCGCGCCACTCGATTTGCCTTGGCCCGGGCCTGGTCAATCGACTCAGCCCGCGCCAGGGCCACCCCCATCCGCCGATATTGACGGGTGCTGGGTTTGCCAAACAACCGCACATCCGTGCCCGGCTCCATCAGGGCTTCCGCCAACCCGTCATAGACCACCGACTCTGCGGGATCCGACTGGCGATCGGCCAAAATAGCAGCACTTGCAGCCGGTTCGTAGACCGTAATTTCTGGGATGGGCAACCCCAAAATGGCCCGCAAGTGCAACTCAAACTCATTCAGGTTTTGGGAGACGAGAGTAACCATGCCCGTGTCGTGGGGGCGGGGCGACAGCTCAGAAAAAATGGCAGCGTCAGGCGTGATGAAAAATTCCACCCCAAAAATGCCCGCTCCGCCCAGGGCCTCTGTCACCCGCTGGGCGATCGATTGGGCCTGTTTCAACAGCTCCGGAGCGATCGGGGCCGGTTGCCAGGATTCTTGATAGTCACCGCGTTCTTGACGATGGCCGATCGGGGGGCAAAACAACGTTGGCCCCGCCCACTGCCGAATCGTCAGCAGCGTGATCTCCAGCTCAAAGTGAATAAATTCCTCAACAATCACCTTGGCTTGGTCACCGCGTCCCTGTTCGGTGGCGTATTGCCAAGCGGTGGTTAGCTCCTCGGGCGATCGCACTACGGATTGGCCCTTGCCCGACGAAGACATCACCGGCTTCACCACATTCGGAAAGCCAATCTCCGTCGCCACGGCCTGCAATTCGGCCAAGGTGGCCGCATAGCCATAGCGAGCCGTGCGCACCCCCAACTCGCCCGCCGCCAAGTCCCGGATTCGATCGCGGTTCATGGTGTAGTGGGTGGCGGCGGCCGTCGGAATGACGGTGATTCCGCGTGCTTCAAATTCTGCGAGCTTTTCGGTGCGAATCGCTTCAATTTCCGGAACGATGAAATCTGGGCGATGCTTCGTCACGATCGACTCCAGCGCATCCCCATCCAACATTGAGATGACCTCTGCCTCATCGGCCACCTGCATCGCGGGCGCATTGGCATAGCGATCGACCGCAATCACCTGGTTGCCCAGACGCTTGGCCGCGATCGCAAACTCTTTGCCTAACTCGCCGGAGCCAAGCAGCAAAAAGGTTTTAGGCAAAGTAGAACCGGTGACGGACATGAACTTTCAACACACCATAGCTGAACGATCATCAACGCCGCGGCCCCAGACCAGAGGCCACGTTTTCCCTGAACATTTTTGCCTGAACGCTTTCCTGGATTCGGTCAACGCCATTGAACTGGATTCGGCTCTTTCTGGAGGCGACACTGATTTCAGCGTAACCATCCAATTAAGCACCCATCCCAGTCCCGATCGCCATCCCGATCGCTCCTTAGAAATCGCCCAGGCAACCCAGGGCAAAAGCCCGTTCAGATAACCTTCCTATTATCACGCGGTGGGGGCGATTTCCACAGAGAGCGGGCGACGCAGCGGTTGGTATCTGGCCGAAACAAATCGATCAATCCCCGCCAAATCCCGATGGGCCGTAATCTCCTGATAAGACCCCTTGGCCCACAACAGTTCCATCACCGCCGGAGCCTGCCCAGCCATCACCTCCACCAACCAAACGCCACCCGGTCGGAGATAGGCCGGAGCCGTCTTCACCAAATGACGCAAGCAATCGAGTCCATCGGGCCCACCATCGAGTGCTCCGTGGGGTTCGTGGTCAGCAACTTCTGGCTGCAATGCAGGCACTTCTGCACTCGGAATATAAGGCGGATTGGAAACCATCCCCGCCAGGTGGCCCGCCAAATCTGCCAAGGGTTCAAACCAGTTCCCCTGCGCGAGGTGAATTCGGTGATCCAGTCCTGTGTGCATGGCGTTGAGGTGGGCAATTTCCAGCGCCGCTGTCGATCGATCCACCGCCCAAATTGTTGCCTCCGGCATGGCTTCCGCCAGCGCCAGGGCGATCGCCCCGCTTCCCGTCCCCAAATCCGCCCAAACCCCCCGCCGCAAGAGGGCATTTGTCGCCGTCAGTTCCCAAGCCAAGTCCACAATTAACTCCGTCTCGGGCCGAGGAATCAGCACCCCGGGAGACACCTGTAGCCGAAAATTGCGCCAGCCCACCACCCCAGCCAGGTACTGCACCGGTACGCGATCGACCAATCGCCGTTGCCACAATTGATCCAAGCGTTCTAGGTCGATTCCCGAAGGCAAATCGCCCACCTGGAGCCGCAGCCGCAGCCGATCGACCCCGGCCCATTCGACCAAGAGCCAATCTAGTTCCCCAATGGGCACTTGCTGCTCCGATGCTTGGCGGCGCGCTTGCGCATACCAAGTCCAAAAATCCGCTGTCATGGATCACACCGCTCCGCAATTGCCACAAAGCCCCGAGTGAACAGTGCCCCGCTGCGATCGCTTTGTACCGCTTCATGGCCCTTCTCGCAATGACCGGGCCACAAATTGTGCCCATGGAACCCGCCCAAAAATCAACGGCAACCATCGGCCCGAGCACCCACTCAGGCGATCGGCAATCCATTTCAGGGATGATTTCGGCTAAAACACACCCGCCAAGGCCGAAACACAGCGATCGCCCGCCAGCACAGAACACCTCAGGCGCGGTTGTTAATTCTGAACTGCAACACTCTCCCCAGATCTTGAACCTCAGATCTTTTGATTTTTGCAAGGAATTTCATATCATGGCAAAGTCAGAGATCTTGCAAGGGCAATGCCCAATCCTTAGTCATTATCAGCGGGTGCTGTTAGCCCAAATTCCTGACCGTCACCATCAATTAATAGCTGTTAATAGCTTTCATATGATTCAAGCCTTAAGTTTTTTTTCAGGGTGTATGGGCCTTGATTTAGGTCTCGAAAAAGCGGGTATTGAAGTGTTACTCGCATCAGAAATTGATCCAGCCGCTCGACAAACTATTCAACTAAACCGTCCCCACCTACCCCTATTGGGCGACGTGAGAGATTACACAGCCCCCGAAATTCGATCCCTAGCCAAGCTAAAAGCTAATCAGGATCTTGATTTAGTCGTTGGTGGGCCACCTTGCCAAGCTTTCAGCAGTGCTGGCAAACGGCAGAGCTTTAATGATGATCGCGGCAATGTTTTTTTATTATTTATTGATTTGGTAATTGAATTAAATCCTCGTTTTTTTGTCCTGGAAAACGTCCGAGGATTGCTATCAGCAACTCTACAGCACCGCCCCATGCATCTGCGCGGCAAACAAGCACCACCCCTAAATCCAGAGGAAAAACGCGGTAGTGCCCTAGTGCATATCATTCAAAAAATTAAATCTGCTGGCTATAGTGTTTCATTCAATCTATACAATGCTGCTAATTTTGGCTCTCCTCAACAACGAGAGCGGGTGGTAATTGCTTGCAGTCGTGATGGGCAGAAATTGCCCTATTTAACACCAACCCATTCTGAAACAGGGCTTTATAATTTGCCGCGCTGGCGCACGCTACAGGATGCCTTAGCGGGCTTACCCACCGAAGGTCATGAATTTGTGAAATTCCCTGAAAAGCGCTTGAAATATTATCGCCTGTTAAAAGCCGGACAATATTGGCGAGATTTACCACCAGAATTACACGCGGAGGCCCTTGGCGGTTCCTATCAAGCAGTGGGCGGAAAAACAGGTTTTTATCGCCGTCTGGCCTGGGATAAACCATCGCCCACGATCGTGACTCATCCAGCGATGCCAGCTACCGATTTAGCGCATCCTGAGGAAGATCGTCCCTTAAGTGTTCAAGAATATAAACGCTTACAGGAATTCCCAGATGATTGGACAATTGCCGGTGGATTGCTCGATCGCTATCGCCAAATTGGTAATGCGGTTCCCTGTTCGCTAGGGAAGGCGATCGGTCAAATGTTGCTGGACTATCTCGATGGTCAAACAGAAACCAAATATCCTGACTTTCCCTACTCTCGTTACTCTAAAACCGATGACGTGAGCTGGTGGGCCGACGTGGTTGGCAACTCAGAACAGCCTGAACATGATCATGACAAATCACAGCAGCTTTGCTTAGATATCTTTTGATCTATTGCTCACTTTGAAAAGCGAGATAAGCCACTTCAATATTCAAAATCATGGTTTTTACGCTGTCTTCAACTAGACCATACTCAATCCCAATCTTTGACCAAAACTCCTGACCGCAAGCCCGAGGAATTGTGGGACTAGAAAAGTTCCAAGTCCCTAAACAGAATGCAGCAGCAAATAAGGAAAATTCATGAATAGCTAACTCTTCCTGAGATCTGGGCTTTTGGCTACCGGTTAATGTGCCAGGTGTCGTTTTGAGTTGTGTGAAGATCGGGTTGGTGTGGCCCACCTCAAAAATAATGATGTCTATTCCTGTGATTTTGATCCCAAAGTCTTTTTCTGGGCTGATGGCATAAGGACTGATTTTAGCCAAATCTTCCCATAGTTGACCCATTTTGGTGCTTAAACTGCGAGAAATTGCATTACTAGCAGTAAAGAGTGTTGCACCACAGAGTTCATAGAGATTTCTGGGGTTTTCAGCGGCTTGGCGAGGCGATCGCACTAGGGATGGGATCGAGTCAATAAATTGTTGGGCAAAGGCATGACATTGCTGGGCGATCGCCTCTGATTGGTTTTGGCGATCGAGTACAGAGTTGCCTTGCTGATCGGCTGTAATTTGTTCGCGGCAATAGTCCAGCAATAGCGGCTTGATGGCAGTTGCTCGCTGATAGGCCGTTTGCAAACTCGGCTTGATTTGTAGAGGAACTGTTATTGACTTGGTATAGGCATCAATTAACGCTGCCCGATCGCCCAAGGAGAGTAATCGCAAGTCATCTATTTTCAAATCATTCATAAAGTCCGGCCGAGATGATTAGCAGAGCAGAATCATTCAGCATATTCCAGGGAGGGGCGCACATCGGTGCGCCCGCAATTTCGCCAGCTTTAAAAAGTGCCCGCCAAGGCCGAAACGCAGCGATCGCAGGCCAAGGGATGTGCCTCAATCGTGCCGACCGAAGGCGAATAGTTCCAGCAACGATCGCACTTGTGACCCTCGGCATCCACCACGCCCACGCCCAGCGGCTCCGATTCAAAGCGGTATTTCAAGCCCTGGAGCCGATCGACTCCATCCAGCAATTCCACCTGAGAGGTGATGAACAAATAGCGCAACTCATCGACCCCGTTGGTGTCATCGCCCAGGGAAGAAATCGGGTTGAATTTTGACAGTTGATCGCGCAGGGAATCATCAGCCACATAGAGCAGCAACTTGGCTTCTAGGCTGGCCCCGATCGCCCCGTCCTTGCGGGCTGCTTCCAAGACCTTGTTGGTTTCCATGCGAATTTGGCGCAGGTGCTGCCACTTTTCCGCAAGGGCGGGTTGCGACCAAGCGGGGTTGATCGCCGTCCAACCGGCTTGGAATACCGATAGATGGGATTTGGCGTAGGGAATTGCTTGCCAGATGTCCTCGGCCATGTGGCAGAGCACCGGGGCGATCGCCTTGGCCAGGTTTTCTAGGGCGATCGCCAAGACCGTTTGGCAACTGCGGCGACGGAAGGCGGCCGGCGCGCTGATGTAGAGCCGATCTTTGGCAATATCCAGATAGAAATTCGACAGATCGACCACGCAGAAATTCTGTACCGTTTGGAAGAACTTGAAGAATTGGAAACTGTCGAAGGCTTCCGTAATTTCGCCAAATACTTCCGAGATCCGATGCAGCAAATAGCGATCGAGTTCCGGCAGTTGATCGTAGGGAACCGCGTCCGTTGCCGGGTCGAAATCATGCAGATTGCCTAACAGGAACCGCGCCGTATTGCGGATCTTGCGGTACACATCGGCCATCTGTTTCAGGATCGTTTTCCCGATCGGCACATCGGAGGAATAGTCCACCGACGACACCCACAACCGCAGCACATCTGCGCCGTAGGGCGGGTTTTGTTTTTGATCCTTGCCGCCGTTGATGATTTCCAGCGGGTCGATGATGTTACCCAGGGATTTGCTCATTTTGCGGCCCTGTTCATCGAGCGTAAACCCGTGGGTCAACACCGTTTTATAGGGCGCATGGCCCGAGTTGGCGACGCTGGTGAGCAGGCTGGATTGGAACCAGCCCCGGTGCTGGTCGGAGCCTTCCAGGTAGAGATCCACCGGGTAGCCCAGGCCGCGCTGTTTGGCCACCGCCGCCCAGGAGGAGCCGGAGTCGAACCACACATCCATCGTGTCTGTGCCCTTGGTGTAGGTGCGGCCGTTGCTGCGGTAGGGTTCCGGCAACAGTTCCGCCACGGACAGTTCCCACCAGGCATCGGAGCCGCGCTGGGCGAAAATGTCGCGCACATGGGCGATCGTCTCGGCGTTCATCAGCACCTCGCCGGTTTCCGCATCGAAGAACGCCGGAATCGGCACACCCCAACTGCGCTGCCGGGAAATGCACCAGTCCGATCGCTCGCCCACCATCGACTCAATCCGGTTTTGGCCCGTGGACGGAATCCAGCGCACCTCCCCAATCGCTGCCATGGCCGCATCTCGGAACCCATCCACCGACGCGAACCACTGCTCCGTCGCTCGGAAGATCGTCGGCTTCTTCGTCCGCCAATCGTAGGGATATTTGTGAGCGTAGGGTTCCCGCTTCAGCAGCGATCCCGCCTCGGTTAGAGCATTGATTACCGCATCGTTGGCATCCTTCAGCACGTTCAACCCGGCGAAGGGGCCGGCTTCCTCGGTGAAATTCCCCCGATCGTCCACGGGCGACAGCACGCCTAACCCGTATTTTTGCCCGGTGATGAAGTCCTCTTGACCATGGCCGGGAGCCGTATGTACCAGCCCTGTCCCCGATTCCGTGGTGATGTATTCGCCGCCGATCACCACGGGCGAGGTGCGATCAAATAGCGGATGCTGATATTGGCAATGCTCCAACAGCGCACCCTTGAACGTAGCTCGCACCGTTAGGGCCGTCCCAAAGGTGGCCGCCAGCGACTCCGCCAAATCCTTAGCCACCACCAGATAGCGCGGCAGGCCCGCCAGTTCCCCGGTCGTGTCCACCACTGCGTAATCCAACGCCCCATTCACGGCCACGGCCAAGTTACCGGGAATCGTCCAGGGGGTCGTGGTCCAAATCGCCACGCCCAAGTCCGCCGCGAACTCACCCAGCACCGGTTGAGCCGCCGCGCTCAGTTCCGTCACCCGAAACGCCGCGTAGATCGACTGGGAAATATGCCCCTCGGGATATTCCAACTCCGCTTCCGCCAAGGCCGTTTGGGAACTGGGACTCCAATGCACCGGCTTCAGGCCGCGATAGATGTAGCCCTTGGTGAACATTTCGCCAAAGACTTCCAGTTGCGCCGCCTCGTATTCCGGCTTCAGGGTCAGGTAGGGATTTTCCCAGTCGCCCCACACGCCCAGGCGCATGAATTGGGCTTTTTGGATGTCTACCTGTTCGAGGGCGTAGGCTTTGGCTTTTTGGCGCAGGGCGATCGGGGTGAGGCCGGCGCGTTCGTCTTTGCCCAGGGATTGCAGCACCTTCAGTTCGATCGGCAGGCCGTGGCAGTCCCAACCGGGAACGTAGCGCCCTTTGCGGCCGCGCAGCAGTTGGTAGCGGTTGATGATGTCCTTCAGGGTTTTGTTGAGGGCGTGGCCCATGTGCAGCGACCCGTTGGCGTAGGGTGGGCCGTCGTGCAGGGTGAAGGGTTCGCCGGGGTTGCCCTCTGCCAAGGTTTCGTAAATGTTGGCTTCTGCCCAGAAGGCTTGGATTTCCGGTTCGCGCTTGCTGGCGTTGGCCCGCATGTCGAAGGCGGTCTGGGGCAGGTTAACGGTGTCCTTATATTGGCTTTCGGCCTTGGCAGTTTTGTCGGCAGTCACGGCGGTGTTGCTTGCGTCATCAAGGGGTTGCAGTCCCTAAGATTCTACCGGCTGACGGCCGGGCTGGCCGGGCTGGCGAGGGTGGCGGCAATTCAGGCTCGGTACAATGGTTTGTGAGGTTTTGTTGGCAGGGCGATCGGGGGTGGGGCGATGGATGCAATCAGCTACTCGGCGCTGCGGGCGAATTTGGCGGGCACGATGGATCGGGTTTGTGACGATCGCGAGCCGATCGTTGTGACACGCAAAAACGGGCGATCGGTGGTGATGTTGTCCTTGGAGGATTACGCATCGCTGGCGGAAACAGCTTACCTGTTGAGAAGCCCAGAAAATGCAAAGCGCCTATTGGGAGCAGTTGAGCAGCTTTTGGCAAATGGTGGTGTTGAACAGGACTTGAGTGAGTAAAATTAAGCTATTAGTTTTTTTGCGGTTTAGCTTGCTCTATTCCGGTCATTGATCAACACTTATGCTGAAATCTAAAGCAATCAAGAAATCAATTGATTTCATTGTAGAAAACTTATCTGTATTGGCAACATTAGGAGCAACATCATATGTAGTTTTTCGGCAATCCAATGCTGCAACAAAACTACCAACTGATGATCTCCTGTCTGCGGTAGTTGGGATTCTTGGCTTACTGGCCTTGTCTGAATTTCTTGAACGTTATAATCGCCTAAAGTCAATTGAAAAATACAATCAGAAGATACTCGGTCTTCTAGAAGCCAGAGTAGTAGATCGACCTTCGGCAGATGCATTTTTCCAAAAGCTTCCTGACTTTGAATCATTCACCAAACATTCACAGAGTATTGATTTTTGTGGCGTATCCTTAACATCTACGCTAAATCGGCAACTATCGAACCTGCGTGATTGTATTAAGCGCGGCGGCAAAGTTAGGATATTGATCATTGATCCACAATCTGATGCTCTGCAAATGGCAGATCTTCGTAGTGAAGTTCCAGGAAGTGGTTACTGTGGACGAAAGCTAGATGCTTCGTTCAACGACTTAAATTATTTGTGGAGACAAGGTGCTTTAGAAGCCCAAGCAAATAGACCAGGAAAAATCGAAATACGCTTATTGAACTTTGCGCCATCTTTTGGTATCTATGCATTTGATGTGAGTAAGAATTCAGGTCATATTTTCATTGAAATATATCCTCATATCACCGGTTGGGGGAGTACACCTAGTTTTGAATTAATTCAGGGCAGAGACGCACACTAATACAATTACTTTTCTGATCAGTTTGAAGCTCTTTGGGAGCGCGCAAAAGATTGGCAGCCAACAAATAGCTCCTAGTGCAGTCCTTTGTGAAAACAGGGTACAGTCCCCAGTCCAGTAGGTTGGGTTGAGCCTTGCAAAACCCAACGCAATCAATGCGAACCTTGCTGATGTTGAGTTTTGTGCCTCAACTCAACCTACACATCTACGAGGATATTTTGAATCCCATCCATACAGAAAGGAAAGTTTGACTATGGCGATCGTTATTGGTATTGGCATAATTTTATTGTTGATTATTATTCTAGGTTCTGCCTCTGACAGTAACACTTCATCCAGTAAGCCTTTTGACGATGCAAGCGATAGAATTCCTGTAAGACCCCATCTTCGTAAAGGTAAACCTGTAAGAGGTCATACTAGGAGGAAAAGACGCAAGTAAAACCACCTTCACATCGTTTTTACATCGTTCCCAGGCTCCGCGTAGGAACGATACGGATAAAACATTACTTCGGTTGAAGATTGCCAGTTCCAAAGTTGCAGTAGAAATGCTATCTTGGGAGACTGATTGTACCGCTGAAGAAATTTGCAAGTTAACTAAATAGGTATGACCCTATCAATTCATGAATGAACGTGATCTGACAATAAAAGAAATTCAAGAAGCTGCTGCTCAGCCAACACGAGAACTACAAGAGGTGATTAAAAGTCTCTCATTTTGGTTGGAAAATGTTCATCATCCATCTGAAGGAGGCTATATAGAATATGCAGTTAGATCATATCTACGCAAGCGAATTCCTCGACGTTTTGAAGTTTCTACAGGTTTCATTTCGACTTTACAGAAAAATGTAGTAGAAAATGATCAAAGCCAAATTTCCAGAAGAGTATCTAGACAATTTGATATTCTGATTTGGGATTCTTACACTTTTCCACCACTTTTTCGAGCTGATGACTTCGTAATTTTAGCTCCGGAAGCAGTAAAAGTAATAATTGAAGTAACAAAAAGCTTAGACAGTGACAAGCTTTCTAAAGACTTAGGAAAATTTGATGATCTACTAGATTTTTATTCTGGAGAGCGATTGCTATTTAAACCCTATACAGCAATTTTGGCTTTATCAGGTTCTAAACTTATAAAGTCCTTACAAAATCTAGAGAGATTTTATTTATTCGAATCAAAAATACCAGTTTTATTTCGATACTTAATTCTTGATTCTTTTCTGAGAACACCGTATTTCCGTTTGAATTCTTTCCTTTCACTACCAGGTTTCGTAGATTCAATTTGCATACTAGATCAAGGATTAATGAAAGGTCGATTTGAGAATCTGAAATTCAATCTAAATCAGACTAATGTTGTAAGATACTATGCTTTAAATAATCAAAATAGCACTGAAATTACTTTTGGCTGTTTTGAACGAGATATAATTTTTTATCTTTCCGAATCTGCAGCTCAACTATCTGGATTTAGAGAAGTATCTATTGATATTTATAGAGAACTAATACAATCAAATCTCTTGTTAAGACCTTTTGCTTCAATCATAATTGAAAACTGGGCATCAGAATCAATTATGCCTAGCATAAATGCTTGGGAAAAATTATCAGGAAAATCACTTACAGATTGCCCAGAGAAAGTCGAAAATGTTTCCAGATTTGTTGGCGCTGATTTTTCAATAAATCACTCACACCCAATAATGTATGTTGAAGAGTCTCCCAATTCAGAAGTTTGGGTATTTGAAAAGCATTCAAGCAAAGTTTTTGCGAGTGGTCGTTACAAAAATAGCAACCGCGTCAAAAAATGGCACGTATTCAATATTGATAAAGACTGTGGAATCTCCGAAGAGAAAATTACAGAAATAAATAAATTCGATGAAACCATCGATAACTTCAAGAGGAGTATTTTTTCTTGACTTTCTTGCTTGTACTTTGATTCAATATTGAAAATTTTCAGTGTCAGTTGAATTCCAAAATTAAAAACACTTAAAAGCTTTGCAACTTATTCAGTCTATCACAGTACTATAACTGAGCTTAAGCCTAGTTATCAGACAATGGAGAAGTTGACCCGTCGGTAGATTTCAGTTAGTGGAATCGAGAGTTGCAGATTGCTTAACCAGAGAGCCGCATCGATTTTCCCGTAGCTGGTAAACGTCCAAGCCACCGCATCAGTTTTGCAATAGTGCTCGATGTAGGGTTCCTCAGCACTAATCAACAAATAATCTTGAAAGCTGAAGAGCGATCGATATTTGCGGAATTTTTCGCCCCGATCGTACCGCTCTGTTAAAGGCGACAACACCTCCACAATCAAACTAGGATTCAGGATTTCATCATCGCGATCGCCGTGAAATTCTGGCTCCCCCCGCACCACCATCCCATCTGTATAAGTGCAGCAGCGAGCGTCAGGAATCCAAACCCGCAAATCGCTGTTATATACCTGCCAATCCTTGTCCCGCAGCGCAAAATGCAGAAACGCCACCAGGTTCACCGCAATTTTGCTATGGGCCTCTGATCCGCCCGCCATTGCCACTCGAATTCCATCGTGATATTCATGCCGCTGATCGGCGATCGCTTCCTGTTGCCAATAATCAGCCAATGACAGGCGATCGCCCTGCGATGGTGGAAAGCTCGGAGCGGATGGGCTTGACGCAACCATAGCGAAACCCGAGGGAAACGGGAACTTTAGGTTAATGCTTAGTTTAGCAAGGCGATCGAGAGGCCGCCGGTCGGCATTATTGATTGCCGAGATTGCGCAGAATTTGAGTTGTGATTGCCAATTCCTCCAGGGAAGTTAGGGGCGAAAAAAGTCGCGAGAGATCGTAACAACGACGCGGTTGCTGTTGCAATTTCACGAAAAACATTTCATCCCCATTGGTGACAAAACCAAAACTGGGGCGATCGGGATCAGGATTCGCTGCCAAATAAGCCAATGATTGGGGCAAAGCTGTCCACACCGAAAGAGCCGTTTTTTTGGACTCAATCACCACAATCCAAAGACGATCGCGCAAGACCAACACATCCAAACGACCTTGCAGGGTTTCATCCCCATCCCCGATCGCCAATTCCACCGAGGGTTCCGCACAAATTTGAAACGGTGGATCGTAAAAACCCGCGATCGCCAACAGGGGCAAAGTGAGCAACAAATTCACCGTTTCTTCCAAAAGTTGCCCAGCCGATCGCTGATAGAGATATCGTCGTCGCAATTGCGCCAAGGCCGCGCGATCGCCCTCCAACAACGGCGGTAAACGATCGCGCCATTCCGTGAAGAAATCGCCGCCCTCTTCCCAACGCGCCAGCGCCAGGGTTTGTTCTGCAACCGCCAGACTTGTGATGGCATCAGTAGCCGCGATCGGCATGAAATCAACCGTTAGGAATTGTTAGTGTGGCAGCGTCGTTCTGATAACCAAAGCCGATCGCCCAGATGTGGTTGAATTTCACGGGCGATCGCCGGATGAATTGTCCCAATTACTAACCGTTAGGAGTTGACTGGGAGTAAATTAGTATCCTAAAACGGCCTGAATTTTTTGCTTCAGCGTCTCGGCATTAAAGGGCTTGACAATGTAGTTGCTCACACCGGCTTCCTTGGCAGCAATCACATTCTCCGTTTTGGATTCTGCCGTCACCATGATGAAAGGTGTGGCATTTAGCTTGCTATCAGCTCGCACTTCTTTCAACAGTTGCAGCCCTGTCATTGGCTCCATGCTCCAATCCGCAATAATCAGCCCAAACTTGCTCTCTCGCAACTTCTGAAGGGCGCTAACACCATCACCTGCTTCTTCAATATCGTAATAACCAATCTGCTTCAGCAAATTCTTGATGATTCGACGCATGGTGGCGTAGTCATCAACGACTAGAACTTTCATCTTCTGTTGCTCCTAGGGGTGAAGAGATGGTGAGTCATCAGGTCTATGCTTGGGCGGCTTGGGCGAAAAATGCAGCGCTTGGCAAATTTGACTGTGATGACCACGACAATGAGTGAATCTTAATAGATTGGATTGGTTAATGAGGCTAAAAACATCGAGACTCAAAATTAGTTTATGGTTTTTAATTTTTTAGATTTCAATTTTTTAGATTTCAATCTTTTGGCTGAATTGTTTCTGAATTTGCCACTTCCGGATTGACTAAATTAACTGGTTCAATGCCCTTGGTTTCGATCGCCACAGAGGCGATCGACTGGTCGCCCGATCGCTGGTATTTAGCCCAGAGGGGATGGGGCCGGCCGGCCATTGCATCGGAGTCGATCGCGCCGGGGCCCAGGGCCGCCCGCCAAGACCAGGTTTCCGGCAAGGGGTCATAGCCTCCCGGTTGGAAGGGATGGCAGCGCAGGATGCGGGCCAAAGCTAACCAGCCCCCGCGCCCCAGGCCAAACCGCTGAATCGCCCCGATCGCGTAGTGGGAGCAGGTGGGGTAATAGCGACAGTTGGGGCCCAACAGGGGCGATAACAGGACTTGGTAAAGACGCACCAGCCCGATCGCCAGTCGGCCAGGGAGCGATCGCAACAGGGAAATATGGTTGGTAAAACCTGTTTGGTAAAACCCGTTTGGTAGCTGTTTAGGCTTTTGAGATATCCTCTCAGGCATCTTTTTTAGAAGGCTTGAATCCATTCTTTGATTTCGTATTCTGTCCAAATACCGTTTTCCCAATAGGGATCGGCTTCGATGAGCTGACGAACGGTTTCTTCGCTGTCTGCTTCATAGATGCCAAATACTTTGCTGTTGTCTTTGGTGGGGCCCAGGGTGATCAAAATGCCTTCTGCTTTTTGTTGGGCTAAGCCGTCTAGGTGCGCTTGTCGATAGGGGGTGCGTTTTTCGAGGGCATCTTCACAGTAGCTGCCAAACAAAATGTATTTAGCCATGGTTCAAGAGTTGCGACAAATTAGGGATTTTGGGGCTGCCTATTGCATGGAAAAGCCAAAGCAAGCATGAAAGCGGTGGCTGAACGTGGCTCCTTTCAGCCACCGCCTTCAGGCAACTTAGGAAGTGGATTTGGGATGCCAAACCCCATGGAATCCGAGGTTGATCGGATGGGGGAAGGCTAGGCGGGCGATCGGGGCATCATCCAGTCGATCGCTTTGCCAGATTTGCAGGTCGCTGCAATCCCGGTTGCCATCATAGACCACGCTCAGGATCCAACCCGATCGCCCATCGCCGGCCGGGTCGGCCACAAACAACGGCTCCGAAGGATAGCACCCCGGTTCTAGGTTGGCATAGGTGATGCGATCGGTCTGGGCATCGTGGCGGGCGATCGCGCCGAATTGTTCCTGTTTGAAAGCTGCGGGGCGATCGAGGTCGGGCCGATGGGTCGAAAAGTAGCTGTAGCGGTTGGGGGAGCCAACTTCGCTGGGGGCCACGGTCGGAAAGTCTGAATGGCGATCGAACAGGATCCGTTGATCCAGCAATTGCCGCCGCTGGAGATCGAACCGTAATTCCACGTATTGGGATGTTGCAAGGGTGGTGATTTTGCCGCTGGCCACTTCCTTCAAGTGTTGGTTGGTGGCAAAGTCCGGGTAACGCGCCATGGTCAGGCTGACGGAGCGATCGGGGTTTTGCCAACCGTTGCCAAAGTGCCACTGAAACCAAGGTTCCGCCTCAATGGTGGCGGTGAGGGTCAGGGTTTCGCGATCGACGAACCAAACTTGCGTGGGCCGATCGCCCTGCCACTTCATCGCGTCACTGAAACATTTGAAGTTCAACAGCGCTGGCAGCAGCTCCAAACTCAAGGGCGGAATGCAAAAGACCAGATAGGGCCCCGCCAGAACGCAATCATGGATTAAGGACAGGGATGGCAGGGGCAGTTGGCGTTGGGCCAGGAGGCGACCGGCGCGATCAAACCGCAGCAAGTTCAGCTTGGGACGGGGGCCCGGCAACGCTCCGAAGTTATAAATTTCGCCCGTGGCTGGATCCACCTTGGGGTGAGCGGAGAAGGCCTGACCCGGCTTCAGCACCCCACCCAGGGAATCGGGGCCGATCGTGGTCAAGTTGTCTAAATCCAGCGCATGGGGCCAACCCCCTTCCCACAGGGCCAGGAGCCGATCGCCCCAGGGCAAAACGGAAGTATTGGCCGCATTTTTGAGATCGCGCCCCACCCGTTGCCACCAAGGTTTTGGAGCCAGTTGCCCGTAATTGGCAAACAACCATCGATCGGCCGCTTCTTCCTGTTCGTAGGCCGCCGTTTGCACCATCCGATAGGTGGCTTGGGCCTGGGGTGGGCCTTGGGGTTGATCGGGCGATCGGCCAAAATGCACCGCCAACACCGCCCCATCCCCATCAAACCAATGGCCCGTGGGCTGTCCCGATCGAACCATCCGGCCCGGCCCGTTGCGGTAAAGCGTGCCTTGCAAATTCTCGGGAATTGCCCCAGCGGTCACTGTCAAGGGAGTGAGCGGAAATTCGATCGCTGGTCGCCGCACGGCCGGCAACCATTGAGGATCGCGACTCGTCTGAGCTTGCTCTGTTGCTAAAACCATTAATTTCGCAATCTCCTGACGAATGATGGCCTGTGTTTTGCGGTTCAGCGCTGTTTTAGTAGCGTGGCTGCCTTAATTTGCTGGGTCAAATTACATGGCTGTTACCGTCACCTGATCGTTAAGCAGCAAGATGCTCAAGCCCCTTGTTACCACGACTGGCTCCGCAACTTTGACCCAATGTATTCAGCCTGTTGTATTCAGCCTGTTGTATTCAGCCTGTCATGCTACTAGCATCAATCTGGGATCAGAATCTGGGATCAGAATCTGGAATGAATCTAAGAAGTGATCGACGGACGTTCCTAGGAAGCCGTTGCGCGATCGTTTTCCACTTCCACAGGCGGCACGTTGGGCAATGTGCAGCAATTGACCTGATCTAGGCAAACCTTGCCCCACTGCAACGCCCAACGCACCAAAGCCACCCGATTTTCGGTTCTGGTTTTGGTCAAGATATTACTGATGTGGTTATCAACCGTTCGCTTGCTGATCTCTAACTGCTCCGCAATGTCTTGGTTGGTTAAACCAGCAGCCACTAGCTCAACAATTTGCAGTTCGCGATCGGACAGGGAGATCCAGTTATCCATGGGACGGTAAGACTTTCCGTTTGTTGAATCCGTATATTTACTTATTTTCCCCCAGTTGCTTGCGGCCTGGGGAAGCGGCAACCGGGCCAAGCGCCCCGTTGCTTCAGCAACTCAGATCCCTATGAGTGTACTTGACGATTCTTAACATGCCTATGGGGCACGGGCCGATCGATCTCAGCGGCCCTAAATCCAACCCCGCAACCAGTAAGCCACCATCCCCACGTATTCTTTAATGGCCCGAGTGGTGGCCCGCAAATTATCCGCATCGGGCAAAAAATTCAACGCAATTCCCTCTGGAGAACTGCGCCGCTCGCGCTCATCTTGATCACTAAAAAGAAAATCCGTGGGAGCCGCGATCGCCTCAATTCCCAACTTGCGGAAAATGGCGATCGATCGCGGCATGTGCATCGCTGAAGTCACCAATAACACCCGCCGCAACCGTTCCCGCTCCAGAATTTTCTTCACCTCTTCGGCATTTTGGCGCGTGTTCAAGGAGTTGGGATCCTGCAACATGTCCTCGCTCGGAACTCCCATCACCCCCGCCAACTCTGCCATGGCCGCCGACTCTGGCTGACCGCCTCCGCCCCGCCAAGCAATTCGACCGCCACTAAAAATCAGCTTCGGAGCCTTGCGATCGCGATAGAGCTTCACCGCATAGAGGGTGCGATCGCCCTCATCGGCCAGATCAATCCAGGGACGAGGTGGCTCCGTGGACTTAATGCCCCCACCCAAAACCACGATCGCATCGGCCCGGGGCAGGTCACCGGAGCCGCCCGTTTGTTGCTGAAGCACCAGGGCCCGCGACTCCAGTGATCGGGTCAGGGCCACCGCCACCCACCCATTCGCCGCCGTCCACAAAATCACCAGTGCCAAGGCCACCGCCCAAGCCGCCCAACGCCCGCGCCGCATTGACAGCAACGCCAACGCCGCCACCATTAGAGCGCAACTTAGCCCCAAGGGATAAAAAAATAGCGGCAACAGCTTCGATAAAAACAAAAACATGAGCAGCGATGGCAAGGGCAAAAACGAGGACGAAAACATAGTTCATCATTCATAATCGGCCTTTGATTGTCAATCACTGCTTCGGTTTCTAAGTCAAAAATAGATGAAAAAAATAATAGATTGTCTTTAAAAGATGGCATAAAATTTAAAATAATTCTTGAAAAGAAATTCACTTCAATGATTATTTCAATAATTATTGAAGTGAATTAAATTTTGATATTCAATGAAATTTAAAATTCAGATTAAATTCTTGATTATTTACAAGCAAAAATTGTCAAAAATATTTAGAAAATCATTAATTAATTCATGCAAAAAGCAAGCAAAAAGCATTAAAAATCAATGAACTTATCCATGGCCGCATGAATCGAAATACTTAATACAGGCTTAACCATTCATTGAATAAAAATTAAATAGAAATCAAGCCAGTAACTTCAGTAAAATTCAAGCTATAATCATTGCCGATTATTTTCGATCAATCGCTTTTGATTGATTTTAATCGCGCTCAGAGTAATTAAGATTACCCTTTTAATCGGTTTTCAGAATTAGTCTGCTGAATTGGCTCAATGAATTGAAATGGGATCCTATGCAAACATCGATGACCTTGCCGGAACCAATAACCTTTGAAGCGGCGATCGAGCTAACGCAAGAATGGCTTGATCGCTGGGCTACTGGATCCTGGACAACAGCAGAATTCGCAACGGCGGCAGCTCAGTTAGTCACCCATATCGCCGGGGCCCGTGGATTTTTTGTGGTCTATTTGACCGATGAGCGATCGATTGTGGATCCTGCGCCGGAAGCCCTTGTGGTTACCCTTGCTCAATCGCCAGACCAAGTGTTGGAACTTTTGGTGAAAAACCTGGCCATGGCGGCGGCCATGGTGGTGATTCACGAGCGATCGGGCGATGGGGCCATGGCTGATCAATCTCGCCGCACCAGTCGTCGATCGGGCAACCTACTTCAGCAACTGGATCGTTATTTCGCCGCCCATCCAGCCCTCCTGGCGAAAGCCACTAGCCCTTCCGTCACAGAACTGCTGCACCAACTCCGAACCGCAGCCACCGAGCAAACCGGGCCCTTCGCCGACTTCCTGGAACGATGGGGCTATGACGATTTGCAGCGGCGGGCGATCGTTCGGGCGATCGAGCATGTGGGTGTGCAACCGGGCCGCTAAGGCAATGGCCAAACATTTCCCATCGAAAATCAGCCAAGCCACTCAACCGGCGGGGAAATTCATCCCCGATCGTTGCACTCATTTGGGGTCTGGGGGTGATCCGTCCCGATCGCAAAAATCCTCAACCCTGCGGGAGAAACCCATTGAAGCAAGGGGCTTCAACCCCTTGTCTTCATTAATTGTAAGTTCTATTACCAATACTGATACCAACACTAAGATTTTGAAATTAGGCTTGAAGTTAGGTTTGGAATTAGGTTTGGAATGATTGTGTCCGTTGTTACTGGGTTTGCCTTATTTACGCTGGCTTGGAACCTTCGATGCAATTCCGTAAATTCGTTTACTCTTTGGGTGCTTTTTTTAACTCAATACTTAGAGCTAATTTATAAAGAGAAGCTAAAGCCGACTTGGCAGCTCTAAATCCGGTTTTAGGCTAGACCTACCCGAAGCATCACCCAGCTCATGAGTCGTCTCCCGGTCATTGCCAATCCTACCCGCAAA
>NZ_JAZAQF010000059.1:0-321165 GCF_043235035.1 Limnothrix redekei LRLZ20PSL1
AGCGATTTCGGATCTTCTCAGGACGCTATCGCAATCGTCGTCGCCGTTTTGGCTTGAGGCTTCATCTGCTGGCCGGGTTGCTCAACTACCAGGCAACACATCCAATTTGATTCGTGCAAGAGGTCTAATGAATCCGAGTCGTAATGTTCTGTTTGCTCTGGCTGATGTGTCCAGTGTTGAAGGGCTAATTGGATTCTGGGTTGAAGTTTAGTCCTCAAGCCTTTTCAAAGTATCCCCAAGTGTTCCAAAACACCCCCAAATCATTAGGAGAGAAGGATAATGCAGATTCAAACGCTGGTGACCCATGACATGACTTTGATGAGCGATCGCACCAGTGTGACGATCGTGGGAAAACGGATCTGTCATTTAACGAATGAGGTTCATTTGAGCTTTGCGTTGAAGCAGCCTCAAGCCTTGGATGATTGCTTGGGGCAAACGGAATCGCTGTGTTTGGTGATGTCTGATGAGGACGCGCGGCTATTGGGGCGATCGCTGTTGGATTTAGTAACAACGGAGGATTAAATTAGGCCACAGGGCGATCGACCATTGAGACCTATTGCTCGATCGGCTCGATCGTCCACAATTCACATTGACCTAGAACAAGAAAAAGTCTGGATTCAAGATGACGGCACAGAAGTTGGGGTTGCCAACAAGCTAGTTGAGCGTGGAATTCCCAAAGAGGAAATTGTGCTGGCTTATCACTTGCCCCTCTCGCGCCGATATGATGGCTTTGCAGTGAGTTGACTAGCAATAAGATTTTCATGCATGACATTAATCTAACCCTGTAAACCATTGAATTAGAGACAACAGAGGCGACGATTAATGACTACACGGCAACTCAACCCTAAACTGCAATCCCGATTAGGCATTACTCAAGAGCAGCTTGCTGAATTTTGCCAACGATGGAAAGTGGTTGAACTCGCACTCTTTGGCTCAGTTCTCCGCGACGATTTCCGACCCGACAGCGACATCGATATTATGGTTGAGTTTCATCCAGAAGCTCGCCCCACATTCAGCACCTTAGACCGTATGGAAGCAGAGCTGAAAATTATGTTCGATCGGGAGATTGATTTAATTACTCGCCAAGGAATTGCCAGCAGTCGCAACTATCTACGCCGCCACGAAATTCTTTCTTCTGCTCAGGTAATTTATGCAACGGGGTCTGCAATTTCTGCTTAAAATGTTGCAATCCATCGAGGGGTATGGTGTCGGAGGTGGTCACTGATGGCAAAAGATCTGTTTCACCATATTGTCAAGTCAGCCCTGATTGCTGAGGGCTGGGAGATTACCCATGATCCTTTCCCTGTGGACTACGGTGATGTGCAAATGCAAATTGATCTGGGGGCAGAACGCTTACTTGCAGCTCAACGCAATTCCGAGAAAATTGCCGTTGAGGTCAAAAGCTTCACTCACCCCTCAGCTATTTCCGAGTTTCACACGGCTGTCGGTCAATATTTCAATTATCGCCATGCGTTACGTGCTCAGGAAGCGAATAGAAAGTTATATTTAGCTGTACCTAGTCAAATATATGATCAATTTTTTAGACTTAAATTTGTCGAAGAAATTGTGAAAGAGCAGCAGATTTTGATTGTGGTTTACAACATTAAAATCGGAGGTATTCAATGGATAAACTAGAACGCTACCGGCGAATCATTCAGGAAGTTCTGACTGAGCATAGCCAAATTCAGCCTGCCTATGGCGAAATTCAGATGAAGTTGATGTTTGATGTGGAGCGCGATCGCTATCAACTGCTGCGTACAGGCTGGCTTGAAGAACGCCGGGTCTATGGCACATTAATTCACATTGACCTAGAGCAAGAAAAAGTCTGGATTCAATATGACGGCACAGAAGTTGGGGTTGCCAACGAGCTAGTCGAGCGTGGAATTCCTAAAGAAGAAATTGTGCTAGCTTATCACTCGCCCCTCATGCGCCAATATGATGGCTTTGCAGTGAGTTAACAAGCAGTAAGTTTCTCATGCATGACATTAATCTAACCCTGTAAACCGATGATTAATGACTACACAGCAACTCAACCCTAACCTCCAATCCCGATTAGGCATTACTCCAGAACAGCTTGCTGAGTTTTGCCAACGATGGAAAGTGGCTGAACTTGCTCTCTTTGGCTCAGTTCTCAGAGATGACTTTTCCGTGAGTAGCGATGTAGATATCTTGGTCAACTTTGCTCCTCATCATTCTTGGGGCTTGGAGTTTGTTCAAATGCGAGAAGAATTAGCGACTCTCTTGCAACGACCAGTTGATTTATTAACTCGTCAAAGTGTGATGAACAGCCATAACGCCCTTCGCCGCCAAGCAATCTTAGATTCAGCGGAAGTCATTTATGAAGCGAGATAAGCAGACATTAGTAGATATTTTTACTGCCACCCAACAAGCATTACTGTACGCTCAGGGTATCGATCAAGATAGCCTAAAACAAGATGATGAAAAACAAGCTGCAATTCTATATCGACTCATTGTTATTGGAGAAGCAACCAAACGTCTATCCAATGAATTTCGTTCGCAATATCCAACGATTCCCTGGCGGCAAATGGCTGGTTTAAGAGATGTTATGATTCATGATTATGACGAACTGGATCTCGATATTCTTTGGAACGTAATTCATATTAACTTGCCTGATATTTGTTCAAAAATTCAAGCGATTTTAGAAAGTCTAGATGACTAAAACTTAGGCTAGTCAAAACCTATTATCAAAGTTTGATCGCGCATTAATCACAGTGGGAGCAGCAGTAGGGTGGGCATTGCCCACCTACACCTATAGCTCATCGCTAATGCAATCTGATTGCACTGCCGGAAGAGGCGATCATTGTTTTGAGGATGAATGCTGTTTTGGCTGGATAGCAGTGGGCATTGCCCACCCTACTTGCTCGCTACAATATGATACGCAGCTAGTACTCAGAAAAGCATATGAAAAGTGGGCTTAAAAAGTGGCAACTGACGCTAGATGGTGCAAGCCCAATGGTATTGACGGAGGAGGAAGGAGAGGCCACACAGCAGTTGACATCAGAGCAGGTCGCGTTTGTGGATGCTGTCTCAGCATCCATCAAGGCGTATCTCAAGGCTACTGAATCTCTGAGTGCTGGACAATACGCACATTTGAGGGATGCAATTCCTGCTTATCTTGCTGACCCTGGAAACGTTCTCATAGCTATTTGCTCCGACGGAGTTGTTGTCCGCTATGAGAGGAAAAGAGATGAAGAGCGACGTTTGCTGTTCGCTGTTCTTCCACAAAGTATCGTGACTGGGGCTGCTATCTTGTCTCAAAACCTCGTGCACATCGCATCTCCAGCAGTTCCTCTCCCAGAGAGCCAGGAATTCGGTGCAGATCTCAAGCTTTGTGTTATTTCTCCCCAGCAAGGTGAGCCTCGGGATGTAATGGCATTGCGCCTTTGGTTTCATGTAGAAAATGCCTTTCCGGAAGCATCTAATCCTCCAGGTGCAAAGCCACACTGCCTCCTGTCCGTAAGGAACCAAATAGATCTGGAATTGCACGGAGTCTTACTTGGAACGGACGAGAAGCTGACTCCTGAACAACCCTTCATCGCCCGATCTTCATTGCGAGTGGATGTGGGGTGGGATTGTATAGAAGTCTTCCCCGGCACTGACGACAGCAATTGGAATCCTAACTGCGCACCCCTATGGGCAGAACGGGATTTGCTCGGTGCTCTACTCATTGCTCAGACGGCAGAGGCTCAATTAAGTACTCTGGATCCAAGAGCCTCCGCACGCCGGGCGTACGCCAAACTTCTCACAGAATTCAAGACTCTGCTTGACTCAAATCCAGAACGTGAGCAAGTGCTGCAGACGTTCCTACAAAGCCATCCGATTTTGCTGTGTCCAACCTATGCTCGGATGTGGCCTAAGTTGCCACTTGGGTCTAATGTCACTGACTTCGTCTTTTGCACGGCTACCGGCGAGTACCTACTTGTGGAATTGGAGCGATCTACATTGCCACTCTTTCGGCAAGATGGCCACCCTACGGCTGATCTCACTCATGCTCAAGGGCAGATTGTGGACTGGAAGCGCTATCTAGAAGATAACCTTCAAACAGTTCAGAGAGAGCTTGGGTTGACCAGCATTTCCGCAAGCCCGAACGGGCTTCTTGTCATCGGCCGTTCTAGCTCTCTTCAGCCTAGAGATCGGCGCAAACTACAGACCATGATGAACGAAAGCCCAAAGCTCCGAATCATGACTTACGACGATATCTATGATAACGCTCGGGCAGTGCTAGAGAACTTGCTTGGGCCTATGTGGGATTCAGGTGGCACTACACAGATCTACTATCCTCCCAAGACTGAAAGCTACCCCTATTACTCAACTAGTAGGTCAGAAACAACCGAGTAGTCTTTTAGTTTCTTGCCGCAATGAACGATTGAGACTACACCCATAAAGATGAGTGCAGTCTCAAATTAAGCAAAATTACTCCTACGCCGTGAAGTACTTCGCGATCGGGTGGTAAGCAACGATCGCCGTGGTGGACTGCTCCGGATAAAGCTGTTCGCTCTCGTCCATATACATGTTGATTCGATCGGTTTGCAGCAACTGCAACTGAATCAATTGATCCTGAATATTCGGACAAGCCGGATAGCCAAAGCTGTAGCGCGATCCCTGATAACGCTGGGCTAAAATGTCCCGCAATTTGTCCGGTTCCTGCGCACCAAACCCCAGTTCCCGCCGAATGCGAGCATGCGTCCATTCCGCCAGCGCTTCCGCCGTTTGCACCGCCATCCCGTGGAAGTACAAATAATCGGAATATTGATTCGCCGCAAACAGCTTTTGGGCATATTCCGTGGCAATTTCGCCCACCGTCACCGCTTGCATCGGGAACACATCAAAGATGCCCAACTCCTTCGGTGCAAAGAAATCGGCAATGCAAAGGCGGCGCATAGAACCTTGGCGCGGAAACTCAAATTGGGCGATCGGCTCCAGGTTGGTTTCCCCCGCGCTGACCGCTTCCGGGTCGTAGATATAGAGCGTATTCCCCGCCGCATTGCAGGGAAAATAGCCATAGATCACTTGCGGTTGCAACAGGTTTTCCGCCAGCACCTTGGCTTTCCATTCCGCCAAAATTGGCCGCACTTTGGCATCAATAAAGGCATCGTAATCCTCGCGGGATTGTTCCTTCGGTTTGCGGAATTGCCATTGACCAACGAACAAGGCTTGCAGGTCGAGATAGTTGAACACCTCCTCGATCGCAATGTCCGATGGGTTCAACAATTGGCTGCCCCAGAACGGCGGTTGGGGGCGATCGATGTTTGGGTCAACTGCTTCCGATCGTCGCGTGTCAATCACCTTCGGTTTCTCAGCTTTGGCGGGTTTCTCAGCCGCATCGTCGCCATCCGCCTTGGCTTGGCCATAGCGACCCAACGCCGCCGGATCATCGGCAAATTCCCCTAAAAAGCCCTGGAAATCGTCCCATTGTTCAGCGGCCTTCGCGGGCATCAACTTATCCATAAAGCTGAGATCCGAGAAAGCATCTTTGCCATAGATCACCCGACCGCGATAGGTCTTTTGGCAATCTTCATAGACAAATTTCGGCGTGAGGGCCGCGCCGCCCAAAATCACGGGCACAGTAATCCCGCGATCGTTGAAGGTCTCCAGGTTTTCCTTCATGAACGCTGTGGATTTCACCAACAAACCGCTCATGGCAATGCAATCGGGCTTGTGTTGCTCATAGGCATCAATGATGTTTTCCACGGGCTGTTTAATGCCCAAATTAATCACCCGATAGCCGTTGTTGGTGAGGATAATATCCACCAGGTTTTTGCCAATGTCATGCACATCGCCCTTGACCGTGGCGATCACGAAAGTGCCCTTGGCGTTGTTGCTGGTTTCGGATTTCTCCATGTGCGGTTCCAAAAAGGCCACCGCCGCTTTCATGGTTTCCGCCGACTGCAACACAAAGGGCAATTGCATTTGACCCGAGGCAAACAATTCACCCACTACCTTCATCCCATCCAACAGATAGGTGTTGATGATTTCTAGGGGTGGATATTGGGTCATGGCCTGCTGCAAGATGGCTTCGAGGCCCAACCGTTCGCCATCGATGATGTGGCGTTTCAGCTTCTCTTCAAGGGAGAGGTTTTCATCTACACCCGCCGCTTTTTTGGTGGTGGCTCCTTCAAAGAGTTGAGTTAACTGGGTCAGGGGATCATAAACACAAACATCCCCCTCAAATCGGCGACGATCGAAGATCAAATCGCGACAAACTTCCTGGTGCTCTGGCTCAATTTTCGCTAGGGGTAAAATCTTAGCCGCACTGACGATCGAGGAGTCCATCCCCACCTGCATGCACTCATGCAGGAACATGGAGTTCAGCACCTGCCGCGCCGCCGGATTCAAACCAAAGGAGATGTTAGAAACACCCAGCAAAATGTGGCAGCCAGGCAGATTTTCCCGAATCAAGCGAATTGATTCGATCGTGGCGGCTCCGTTTTTGCGGTCTTCTTCAATGCCAGTGGAAATCGGCAGGGCCAGGGTATCGAAGAAGATTTCATGGGCGGGAATCCCAAACTCCACCGCTTGCCGATAGGCTCGCTGGGCGATCGCAAATTTTTTCTCGGCGGTGCGGGCCATTCCGTCTTCATCGATCGTCCCGATCACCACCCCAGCGCCATAGGTTTTGGCCAGCTCCAGCACTTTCAAAAAGCGCTCTTCGCCGTCTTCATAATTGGTGGAATTCAGCAAACATTTGCCGCCGGCCACCTTCAAACCGGCTTCCATTTTTTGCCATTCCGTGGAGTCCAACATCAGCGGCAAAGTGACATTATTCACCAGCCGTGAAACCAGCTCCCGCATATCCCGTTCGCCATCGCGGCCCACATAGTCCACGTTCACATCCAGCACGTGGGCCCCTTCGCGAACTTGGGCTTTGGCCAGGGAAACTAGCCCATCCCAATCTTCAGCGTTCAGCAGTTCTCGGCATTTTTTGGAACCGCTGGCGTTGAGCCGCTCACCCACAATCAGGAAGGAATTATCCTGCTGATAAAGCTGAGTGCCATAAATCGAAGCGGCGGCGGGTTCGTAATGTAATGGGTTGCGATCGAACCGGCCCGGTTCCAGGTTTTCGGGAACTCGAATCTCGCGGGCTTTGGGTTGCAAGGATTCGGAAATGCCGACCAATTCCTTGATGTGGTCGGGGCGCGTGCCGCAGCAACCGCCCACCACTTGCACGCCCCAATCTTCCACGAATTTGTGCAGGGCCATCCGCAATTCCATCGGGGTCAGGCGGTAGTGGGCATGGCCGCCGACGTTTTCCGGTAAGCCCGCGTTGGGAATGCAGGACACCACAAAGGGCGATCGCTCGCAGAGATAGCGAATATGCTCCGCCATTCGATCGGGACCAGTGGCACAATTCAACCCCAAAATATCGATCGGGTAGGGTTCCAAAATCGCCACCACGGCGTTGATATCCGTCCCCACCAACATCGTGCCGGTGGTTTCCATCGTCACCGAAACCATTAATGGAATCCGCGATCCTTTCTCAGCAAAAACCTCCTCGATCGCGTTCAGTGCTGACTTAATTTGCAACACGTCTTGGCAGGTTTCAATAATCAGCAAATCTGCGCCCCCATCAAACAGCGCCGAAGCCTGTTCGGCGTAGGCCGCTTTCATCGTGTCGTAGTCAATGTGGCCCAGGGTCGGTAGTTTGGTTCCCGGCCCCATGGAACCGGCCACAAAGCGCGGTTTTTCTGGGGTGGAAAATTCGCGAGTGAGTTCCTTGGCCAGTTCCACGGCCTTGCGGTTTAACGCGTAGGCTTGGTCGGCTAAATCGTATTCCGCCAAGACGATCGAAGTTCCCCCAAAGGTGTCGGTTTCGATCACATCTGCACCTGCCTTCAGATATTCCCGGTGCACATAGGCCACGGCTTCCGGCTTGCTTTGCACCAAATACTCATTACACCCCTCATACTGCGGGCCGCCAAAGTCTTCGGCCGTCAGGTTCTGCGCCTGGAGGAGCGTCCCCATGCCGCCATCAAAAACGATGACCGGACGCGAAGGGTGATGCAACCGTTCCAAAAAGGGATGAGTCATGGTCAGGGATGGAGCAGCAATTGGAATGCGAACAGGTTGGGGCGTGGCACTGTACTGTTGACCAGCACGGTTGATTAGCCCATGGGGCCAATGTCCCTATTGTGCCGGATTTGGCCGAGAGGTCTAGGCCCGGCGTGATTTCCGCAACCAAGCAGCACCGATCGCCCAGGAGGTCTAAACAGCCCAAACGGCTATCGGGTGAGCCTCATCAATCAGCAGAGACCAGATGCTCAAACCCTGCCCCCCAGGACTGCGAAGGCTTGGCCAGTCACCCAGTTGACTCCTCAGACATGGGCTAAGACAGTCGCCCTTCGGCGATCAGAGCCTGGTGAATGAAGCTGGCCAGGTCGGCGCGGGTGGTGGGTTGGTTGGGATTCAGGCGATCGGGACTGGGTTGCCCTTGCAGGATTTGGCGCTTGAGGGCGGCGGCAATTTTGCCCTGCACGGCGCTGGGAATTTCGGCGCGATCGTCCAGCGCTGCCAAGCCTTCGGGGGACTCATCGGGCCAAGCCAGCCCTCCGGCCAGGGCCGCGGCCAACTGCCAACGGGGCACACCCAGCTCGGGGCCAAATCGATCGGCATCCATACCCGAGAGGAACTGACCCCGGTAGGCGCGATCGATCGCCGCCGCCGCCCAATAGCCCGATGGCACATCTTGAAAGACCTTGCCCGATCGCCGATCGCCTGGATCGAAGGCTTTGACCAACACCGCCGCCAATTGGGCCCGGTTAATCGGCTCATCGGGATGGAACGAGCCGTCCTCGTAGCCGCTGAGAATGGCCTGTGCCGCCAGGGTATTGATGAAGGGGGCGGCCCAATGGTCGGTGATGTCGCTGAAGGCGCTGCTGGCCGGATCGCTGTTGGTGTTGTTGCTGCCCAAATCGACAATGTAGGGCGATCGCAGGGCGCTGGCCAGGCCCTTGGTGACCAGGGCTTGGTAAAGGAAGGCGGACACTTCACCCCGGGTGATGGCCCGCTCGGCCTCCAGGCGGGTCAGGTCGGGATAGTTCACCACCATGCGCCGCACCGTGGCCGTGGCGATCGCGTCGCGGGCAAAGTTGGGAATCCGAATCGCATCGCTGTAATAGCTCAAAACACTCAAGGTTCCCCCCGTCAAACCCAGACCATTCACCAGGGCGACCAACGCTTGGGCCCGGGTGAGGTTGGCATTGGGCTTAAAGCTGCCGTCGGGAAACCCTGCCAGCAATCCGCGTCGATAGCATTGGTCGATCGCCCCGGCGGCCCAAAAACTGGCCGGCACATCCCAAAATTTCGCCCCCGATCGCAGGTTAGGCAAACTGGGAAAAGCCTTCACCAACAGGGCCGCAAACTGCCCCCGCGTCAGGTTGGTGTTGGGGCGAAAAGTGCCATCCTCCTTGTAGCCGCTCATGATTTGCCGTTGGATCAACTGGCGAATAAACGCTTCGGCCCAATGGCCCGTCACGTCATCCCCCAGCGGGCCAGGACTGGGGGTTGGGCCAGGACTCGGAGCCGGACTGCCGCCGCCCGCCCGTCTTCGGGCCTCCAACACCGCCTTGTAAGCGTTCACCTTGCCGTAGCCAAACCACCGGGAAAACCCGCGACTGTCATAGGAACCGTAGCGAAATCCAAACTGTGGATCGGCGTTGGTGTCCACAATTTTGTCCGCCGTTGATTCCAGAATCTGTTTCACTTCCCGCGCCGTCAGGTTGGGATTCGCGGACAACACCAGGGCCGCCACACCCGCCACCACCGGGCAAGCGCTGGATGTGCCCCCAAAGTCGGCGGTGAAGTCCGTGCTGCTGTAGCCCGCTGCCCCCAGGCGATCGGTCGTGAACACTCCGGCTCCGGCCAGGTTGCTGGTCACCTGGGGGGGAGTCAGAATTGCGCCAGTTTCCGGCAACCAAATTCCCGGCGGTGCATTGTTGCTGGGGGCACAAACGGAAATGTTATCGCCCCAATTGCTGTAGGCGGCTTTGCGGTTCAAGCTGGTGGCAGCGGAAACGGCAATCACGTCTGGATGGGCCGCAAACCCGGACAGCCATTCCGTGGATCCCGACAACACGTTGTTGGGCCAACCCTGCTCATTCACCGTGCCATTCACGGGCCGGTTCGCGTTGCCGGCCGCGAACACAATCACACAGCCTTTGCCGTTGCGGCCCTGGGTGGCGGCTCGGTTAAGGGCCGCTCGCTGCCGGGTAGACAGGGGAAAGTAAATGCTGCCCGGGCCCCAGCTACAGGAGACCACGGCGGCCCCCCGGGACACACACCAATCAAACAGTTCTTCCACCGCTTGGTCATCTAAATAACCGGTGGTGCGAATGGGCATCAAGGCACAACGGGGAGCCACTCCCACAATGCCGCTGCCGTTTTCTTCGGCCACGGCAACCCCGGCGCAGGCGGTTCCGTGGCTGTCGTCCCGCGTGCCGGGCAGGGGGTTAAAGTCGTTGTCTTTAAAGTCTTTGGGGCTGACGATTTTGCCGGTTCCCTGAAAGTCCGGGTGGCTGAGGTCGATGCCATCGTCGGCGATCGCGACGATGATGGATCGATCGCCCCGGGTAATGTCCCAGGCTTTTTCCGCATCGATGTGGGAACCGGCGGTGATGCTACTGCCCCCGTTGTTTTGCAAATACCACTGGGAACTGTAAAACCCATCCCGTGGCCGGTAGAAGGGTTGGCTCTCGATGATGGCGTTGGGTTCGGCGCTCAGAACGGCCGGATTTTCCAACAGGGTGTTGGCAATTTTTAGGGGGTTGAGGGGCGTTCGATCGCTCAGGCGATAGATAAACGCATTGGGAATGCCGTCCAGGGGCTTCACCAACACCAGCCCCAGGCCTTGGGCGATCGCATCCACCGCCTGGGCCACCAGGGTGGGATGAAACACGATCGTCACCTCATCCCCCAAATAGACCCTTGTGGCCCCTTGGCCTTGGTACTGATAAACATGGCTCACGTAGTCAAAGGCTCCCGATCGGCGAGCCTCGTCCATCACCGGATCCAACCGGGCCGGAGCCACCAGCAACTCCACCAGGGCCATGCCTCGCCCCAGAGGTCGCACCTGGGTTACGTCCGGCAGGCGGGTGGGATCGATCGGCTGGGCGGCTTTGGGGCGCACCACGAAGCGATCGGGCACTTTTTCTAGGAGGACTTCATCTCCGCCCCGTTGCAACACCAGGCCCAGAAACTGGGGCGGCACGCCAACGGCCCCCACAGAGTCCAAATCGGACGGCACGGGATGAGAAGAAGGTTGCAAATCCGCCACGGGGAATATCTCCTGAAACAGGCTGGAAACAGGCTGGAAGATTGCCCTGAAGACGACAGGGGGGATCATCGACGGCGACGGAAATCAGCCAGCCAGAATGGTCAATACCGCCACCAATCTAGGCTGATCGGGCGCGGAGGGGCCCAAGGGCGATCGAACCTTGTCGTAGAATAGAGCCGATTTGACCAAAGTAATGGACACAAGCCTCGCCCTTAGAGAGTGGCTTGATCCCAGTCGCGGGCGGGCAGTCCGAGACTCAAAACGGACGCAGAGGCCAGCGTGAATCCAGTTCGCTGGTGGCGGCCCATGAAGCGTCAACCCATGGTCTAGTCGAGCAACTTCGGTTGCTTGGTTAGCACCAGAATCCCCACGCCCTTGGGGTGGGGAGGATGTCAAGCGGCTCCTACTCAATCCACCCAGCCCATGCTAGCCCTTCGATTCCCTCGGTTGCTGCGTGTTGTTTTTCCCCTGTTGGCAGTTGCCGCGCTGGCCCCCAGCGTGCGGGCCCAAGAAACGAATTTGCCCGATGCCACGCCAGCTAACCCTGAACCGGCGGTGGTTCAAGCAACGGGACTGTTGAGCATGGCCGGCGGTCAACGCCTGATGGATGAAGCTGCCCGCGCGATCGAGTCCCAAAACTACGGTTTGGCTCAACAGCGCTTGCAGCAAGCTCGACAGGTGTTTAACCAGTTGTCGAATTTTCATCAGCAATTGTCTGGTGCATTTTCCGCGATCGACAACCGCATTTCCCAAGAACAGCGCAAGAACGCCCTTGAAGCGGCCCAAATGCGCGATTTATCGACCTATCAGCTTGCTTTGGTTCACCGGGCCCAAAATCAACCGGAATTAGCCATTCCTCTGTTGGTGCAGATTGTTTCGAGCCAAAGCCCCACACGAGATTTGGGAACCAAGGCCTATCAACAACTGGCGGAGCTGGGCTTCATCAGTCCGGGGGCCCTGCGTCCAGCGCCCGCACCGGCTCCCGCTGCCACACCTCGCTAGTTGGGGTAGGGACAATTGAGCCGACCGCCAGCCCTCAGCAATCGGCAGCGCTGGTTCCAATCCCAGTGGCTGGAGGTTGATCGGGCCCTGCGAGACGGGGCCACGTTGGCCCAACGGCGCGATCGCCCCTGGTGGGATCAGTGGGTCTTGGCGGGCCGGCAGCGCGAGTTGCGGGCGGCCCGCTCGGTTTTGGGCTGGTTGGCGGGTGGCATTCCTGACCCATCGATCAATATGGATCCAACCAATATGGATCTAACCAATGTGGATCCAACGAGTTGGGAAGGGAGCGGCTGGGATCCAGAGGGCGATACGGCATCGTCAGCATCGGTGCTCAATTCGCCTTTGGGTCGATCGGCAACGCGCCCGATTAACCGCCCACCAACGCAACCGGCCAATTCAGCCGCTAATCAGGCTGTGGGTGGGGGCAATCCATCGGCCAATGCGTCACCCAATCGCCCGATCGGCTCCGGAGCGATCGACCCCGGCCGTAATCCGCCCCCGCCCCCTGAGGATCCGGCGAGTGGTTCCACACCGACCGCCCTAGACCTGACCCTCTGGCGATCGACCCTCTTTGACGATGCGGTGGCCCGGCTGACGGTCGATCGACTGGTGAATTTGACCGGTTCTCCCCTGGAAATTGAAATTTTGCATCCCGATCGCCGCCGGGAGCTTTTAGCCCTGGTGTTGCGGCGGGTGGAACGGGGCCTGGAGGAAGTGCGCCGCGATCGACTGCGGGGCGATCGGCTGCTGGCCCAACAGGAAGCCTTGTTACAAACTTGGTGGGTTCAGCTTCTGGATGACTTTTTAGGCGACTGGCTCACGGAGCGCTCAACCCTGCGATCGGGCAGTGGGGCCTTGCGGCTCCAGCGTGATCGATTGCTTCAGGATTGGTCGATTGTGGCCACAGATATTCTGAATCGTGCCGTGGAATTGGGCCCCCTGCTGGAGCATCTGCTATGGGGCCTGCCCTTAACGGTGGATGGGGTGACGGTGGAGGCGGGAACCGGAGCCGCCCTTGATCGGGCCAGTGCCCTGCTCCACAATCTGGTGCTTTGTTTGGCCTGCGCTGTGGTGCAACCGGTGTTGAATCGCTATGGCGATCGGGAAGGCCTGAAGCTGGCCCTGTTCGATCGGCGCTGGTTGCCCACCCGGGAAGTGGAACGGTTTCGGAATGACCTGGCTTGGAAATATCGAGTGCAACGCTGGGTCAGCGAACCCAAAGCCATCTACGAAAGTCGCTATTGGCTGCTGACGGCCAGCGATCGGGGCATTGTGGCCCTGCCGGTTTATGCGCCCCGCAACCAGGAATGGCGGGCCCTGTCTGGTGTGCCCTTGGGGGTCACGTTGCTGATTGAAGCCCGCGACGCGATCGCCCCTCGGGTGCGGGCCACGGTCACCCTGGCCGGTCGTGGGGCCCTGATGGTGCTCCAGGCGATCGGGCGAGGCCTTGGCTTCATTGGCCGCGGCATCATTCAAGGATTGGGCGATGCGCTCGATCGCCGCAAGACTTGATGGATCGCGAGTCAAGACTTTTCTTTGGGGCTGCCGGATGGACATTGCTCCCCTGCGACCCAACGCCCAACGCCCTCGATCGCTAGCCTTCGAGGGTAATCACTGGCCCCGATCGGCTAATCCGACACAATCTTCAGCAGCCGCACAAACAGCACCCCCAACAGGGCATAGGTCAGCATCGCCACGATCGCGTTCAGATCCAACGCATTGAACTGACCAAACCGAAACACCGGGAATAACGTCGAAAAGGGGCCAATGTAGGGATTGGCCAAAAACTCAATGCCCTGAGCAAAAGGACTGCGGGGATTCGCTCCCGTCAATTGCAACAGGAATCGCATCCCAATCAAAATTTCCAGGGCCACAATCAGGTAATAGGTTCCCTGTTGCACCCGCCGCAATACCTCATTGCGCCGCGCGATCGCCATTTGCCGGGCCTCTTCTCGTAAGCGGCGCTCTTCCGCCCGCAACTGCATTTCATAGAGCTTGCGGGCGTAGTCTTCGGGGGGCAGTTGGTCACCCGGCAGGCTATCAGCGCCCGGTTCAGAGGGGCGATCGTGAAACGGATTGCCGTTGGTGCTCATGGATTCGGGATCAGGCCCTAAAAACAGCGATCGAATCCATGCAATCGTTTTGCGGCTCCGTCGTCAAGCGATCGCCCCTCCCAATTCATCATCCACACAGCGGCCATTGGCTCGGCCTTAAGCCAGCCTTAAGCCAGGTCAAATAGCAACAGCTCCGCATTCTCGGAAGCCGTAATTTCCACCTGCTCCAGGGCTGTGATGGCCGCCGCGTCGCCCGCCTCCAGCGTCACCCCATTCAGGGCGATCGCCCCACGAGCCACCTGCAACCATCCGCCGCGCTCAGGGCTGGCAAATTGATGCACCACCCGATCGCCCGCCGCCAACGAGCTGGCAAAAATCAGCGCATCCTGATGAATCGTCACCGAGCCATCGCGACCATCGGGCGAAGCCACCACCCGTAACCGCCCCTGCTTATCTTCCGGCGCAAAGTACACCTGCTCATAGCCCGGCTGCAAGTTGTTGCGATCGGGCAAAATCCAAATTTGCAACAGGTGCAGCGGCTCCGAATCCGACGCATTAAATTCGCTGTGCAAAATGCCCGTTCCGGCGCTCATCCGTTGCACATCGCCCGGCCGAATCAGGGAGCCGTTGCCAATGCTGTCCCGGTGCTCCAGCAACCCACTCAGCACATAGGTCACAATTTCCATGTCGCGATGGCCATGAGTGCCAAACCCTTGCTTGGGGGCAATCACATCCTCATTGATCACTCGCAACGTCCGAAATCCCATGTGATTGGGGTCGTAGTAACTGCTAAACGAAAAACTGTGATAGCTATCCAACCAACCGTGATTGGCATGGCCCCGATCGCCCGATCGCCGAATCGTGATGTTGCCCGTAGTGGTCGGGGCGATCGAGGCAGCAGCAGAAGACGAAATAGTCATGGCTCAATTACTCCACTGTTCAACCTAAGCAAACCCTGCAAAACCCAGAAACGCAAAACTCAGAAACGCAAAATCCAGCAATCAGCAAATCACATCAATAACCGAAACCACCGGCAAGGCCGATTCACCTCAGGATCATGATCTGATCAGCCTTTGACCATTTCAATGCACCGAAAAAAATCAGCCATTTTCACCGAATCTGAGTCCTAACCAGCCATCAGCGGCTGATGGGAACCATCACAGAAAGGTGAATTTTGAGTTTGCTTGCAATTACAAATTGCAACCTTTTTCGTTTCTGTCACCTCAAAGGCGAAGGGCGTAAAACTCGTTCCCTGGTGGGAGCCATCGCAGAATTTCTTAGAAGCCGATCGACCACAGGCACACCAGAAGTATTTCCCCGGTGCCAGTTCAATCACCTCAGGCTTTGTATCAGCAATCACAGCCTCATTAGGAGCAGTCATGCTTAAAACTCTCTCTCGATTCAGTAAACTAGGCGATTGAATTGATCCTAGAGGCTTCTCTTGGCAGCAACAAGTACGCACAAAAAAGTGCGGTAGTTACCAAAAAGAAACCACCCAGTAAATCAATCAATTAAACCCAATTAATCAAATCAATCAATTGATTCAATGAAGAGACTTAGAACTAGAAAAAACTTGAAGACTTTACTGAACTAAAACTCAGCAGGTCTCTTGCATTAATCACGATCTTCATTCTAAATTCTTTTCCAAGATTGTTGATTGACTAACAAACTTTATAAGCACCTAGTTCCTATGTGTTTCTTCTGTAGGTTGGGTTGAGCTTTGCGAAACCCAACTCAATCACACTCAATCATCACGAACTTTGCTGTGGTTGGGTTTCGTGCCTCAATCTAATCTACAACTACAACTCAATTTTAGGTTTTCTCGGAAGTATAATTTCTAAATGTAATTTCTAAATGTAATTTCTAGAAAATTCAAGAGAGCATTCAAGGGCATATTCAAAAAACATTTCAAACATCAACTTGAAGAAATTGATCTATATTGCTTTTGATATGGTTTGCTATGGCTTCCTTCGCTGTACGAGGATCGATCGCCCATGATTACCCCGAATCCAGCACCCACCACAGGCTTCACGCGCCTCAGTTGCGCCGTCGAAACAACACTCAACATCATTGATGGGCGATGGAAAGTCCTGATTTTGCGCGAGCTATTTGCAGGAACCATGCGCTTTGCTCAACTGCGGCGAGCGCTTCAGGGCGTGACGCAAAAAATGCTGACTCAGCAGTTGCGGGAGTTGGAATCCGATGGCATTGTTCACCGGCAAGTGTATCCAGAAGTGCCACCCAGAGTGGAATATTCCCTCACGCCCTTGGGGGAATCCCTGTGGTCAGTGCTGGAAGCGATGCACAACTGGGGGCTGCACTATCAAACCGCCCAAGGTATCGCTGACCATCCGGTTCATGGGGAACCAGCATTGCCACGTTTGCCGATCGACTATGGCGATCCAGGCTATGGCGCTCAAGACTTGGACAATCAAGACTGAGACAATCAAGACTCTGGCAATCAAGACTCTGGCAATCAAAATTTGGACGCTCAGGACTCGATCGATTAGTTCACTCGATTAGTTCACTCGATTAGTTCACTCGATTAGTTCACTGGGTTCAGATAGTTCAAGGTGCGGAAACAGTCTAAATAGCCCCCCAATCGCTCAGATGGCCTAGAATTGAAGCCGCTAAAACGCCTAGATTTCAGAATACAGACATTTCAGAATATAAGAGCCTAGGACACTCAATCATAATCAAGGGTTGGCTCCATGGATTTCCACTCAGCCAACCCCTAATTTAGGATCGTTATTCACAAGCTAAAGCGGCAGAAGCGATCGCTGACAGGAGGGACAAATGGCATGGATGGTTAATTGGCAATCGAGCAGATGGTAGCCCTCTTTTTCCGATTGCTTAATTCCCATTTTCAAAACCGAATCGTTCTTGAATTCGATCGTTTTATTGCACTTAACGCAAATTAAGTGATGGTGATGATGGGGATAGGGCTGATTGAGTTCGTAGTGCTTGTGGCCTTCTGCTAATTCCAGTTCGCGCAAAATGCCCATGCGCGACATTAATTTCAGAGTCCGATAGATCGTAGAAAGGCTGATGCCTTGGTCTTGCTCTTCAAGCAAGTGATACAGATCTTCGGCGCTGAGGTGGCGACCTTCGGGCAGATCCTTGAAGACATTGAGGATCACTTCGCGTTGGGGAGTCATCCGCCAACCGCGCTCGTTTAACTCGGCTTTTAGGGACTGTGGTGTGTAGGAAAACATAGGGGTTGGCGAGGTTTGACCTGAAGCGTTTCCCTCTGCCAAATGGTAACAGGTATAAATGAGCATTTGCAAGAAGCTCGCATTATTGAGAATAAATCTTAAGTCTAGTTTTAGGGAATGGGCCGCTTGGGTCTCCCCGGGCTGATCGGTCTGGCGATCGGGTGGGTCACCAAGTTGTTAGGGGATGGGGCTTTAGGGCGATCGCGCCGGAATCGCGCCGGGTCAATTGGGGGCTGATCGCCCCTTTGCAAAAGTTTATAGATCCCGAGGGATCAGAGCGATTAACTTGCGATTAAGGGCGACAACCACCCTGTTTAAATGCAGATCTTTGCAAATATGGGCGTGATCGGGACGCTAAAGCGGCCAAAAAGGAGAAATTGCAGCGATCGCGCTGGCCATGGTTGGTGAATTGGCCGCCGAGGCCTGGGCGATCGCCCGGATTGGTTCAGGAGGGGTTCAAGTCCCGGAATTTGGCTTGCTTCAGTTGCTCATACCGAGCTTGGAGCGATCGAAAGTTGTGCTGAATGAGGGGAAACAGCTTGGACGGAAAGGGTTCGTTTAAATCCATTGGGTTCACCCCGCGCATGGATTCGATCGATCGCACAGCTTTGTAAATTGCCACGTGTTTCAGATATTTCAGCAATTCTTCAATCAGCTCTTGGCTATTTTCCGCCTGTTCAGCTAGGTGAATTTTGGATTCGATGATTGCAACAATTTCATCGTGATTTTTTAAAATAAAGTCCCGCTCAATAATTTCTCCGGCAGAATCCGGCAACGCATGATCTCTTGCGCCCAAAGTGGCGATTCGCTGCCACATGGCGTTATCTTTTTCAAGGCGTAAATAAATTGGCCAATAGAATTCGGAAATTTGGCGCTCCAAGAATTCCAGTTCCGCTTGATGACGAGCCAGCACAATTTCTTGTTCTAATTCGGCAACGCGCTGTTTCTGCTGATTTTCTAAATCGACTAGGATTTGGCGCTGGCGATATTTTTCATTAATGTCACTTTTGAAAATTTCAAATCGCTTGTTTAACCAATAGCCAGCAATCAGCACAATGCCGCCAATGAGCACTTTATCAACAACCAATTCAATGAGTTTTTCAGAAAGGGCCATGTTGATGATACTCCGTTGACAATTTCAAGCTTTTTTGAGGGAAATTCTTGAGAAGTTCTTTGATTAGATTTGATTAGAAAAATTACCTTGAAAAGTTGATTGAAAGAATAACGACCATAGGGGCAAGGGGCTTAAGCCCCTTGTCTTTGGTGATTGCTAGCCCCTTGTCTTTGGTGATTGCTAGCCCCTTGTCTTCGACGATCGATCGGTCAGCAGAATCATCATTTAGGCTCCTCAAACATACTCACTCAGGCGGAGCAGTGACGGTGGGCAAGTCGGGATAGGAACACCAGTCACTCCAACTGCCAACGTAGAGACGAGCTTGGGGCAGTCCAGCGCGGGCCAGGGCCCACAGGTTAACGCAGGCCGTCACGCCGGAACCGCAGTAGACGATCGGGGGTGGATTGGGGGGCAAGTCCTGAAAGTGGGATTTCAAGGAGGCGATCGAGTGGGCGCGGCCTTCTGGGTCGCAAACCTGCACCCAAGGATAGTTAATGGCTCCGGGAATGTGGCCAGCTACGGGGTCGATCGGCTCCACTTCACCGCGATATCGAGCGGGTTCTCGGGAGTCAATGATGGTTCCTTCTGCCAACCGCTGGGCTTGTTTGATGGTGTCGATCGAGGCCAGCAGTTCCAAGCGCGGGCGGGGCACAAACTGACGGACGATCGGGTGGCTGGGTTGACTGGTGGTGGGCAAACCAGCTCTTCGCCAGGCCGACCAACCGCCATCCAGCAGCACCACTCGATCGTGGCCCAAATAGCGCAACAGCCACCAGAACCGGGCCGCAAACCCAAACTGGGAATCGTCGTAGACCGCAACCCACCGATCGGTATCAATGCCCCAAAAGCCCAGTTGATCCACCAGGCGATCGAGCACTGGCAGCGGATGCCGACCGCCATGGGGGCCAACGGGCCCAGACAAATCCCGCTCCAAATCCGCATAGACCGCGCCGGGAATGTGGGCAGTTTGGTATTGCTGTTGTCCCAAGTTGCGATCGCCCAAGGAAAACCGACAGTCCACCACCACCCAATTCGGATCCGACAGCATTGGGGCCAACTGTTCCGGAGAAATCAGTTGCTCCAACAGCAATTTCGCGGCCATGATTGAGTTTTCCATGCTGAACCCCAGGGCATTCGCCAAAACAAGGCATTCGCCAAAAATGGTATTACGATTAGTTGAAACTTCCACCCCTGCTCGATCGTGTCAGTTCTCCTTGAAGTCAAAGACGTATACGCTGGCTACCTGAAGGGCCTCGACATCTTACAGGGGGTAAATTTGACCCTGGCCCCCGGCGAACTGGTGGCGATCATTGGCCCCAACGGTGCGGGTAAATCCACCTTGGGCAAAACAATCGCGGGGCTGCTGAACCCCAATCGGGGCCAGATTTTGTTCCATGGCGAGTCGATCGGGCACCTGAAGGCCAATGAGGTGGTGCAACGGGGCGTTTGCTATGTGCCGCAAATTGCCAACGTGTTTCGATCGCTCACGGTCGAAGAAAACCTGGAAATGGGCGCATTCATCCTAGAACAACCGATCGGGTCGCTGAAGGAACGCATCTTCACCATGTTCCCCCGATTGCACGAGCGCCGCCACCAGCGAGCGGGCACATTGTCCGGCGGTGAGCGACAAATGTTGGCCATGGGCAAGGCCCTGATGCTGGAACCAGCGTTGCTGGTGTTGGATGAGCCTTCCGCTGCGCTTTCGCCCATTTTGGTCAACGACGTATTTGAGCAAATTAAGGCCATCAACAGCACAGGCACTTCGATTATCTTGGTTGAGCAAAACGCCCGCAAGGCTTTGGAAATGGCCGATCGGGGCTATGTGCTAGAAGCAGGGCGCGATCGCTTCACGGGGCCCGGCCGCGATCTGCTCAACGATCCAAAAGTGGCGGAACTCTACCTTGGTGGTGCTGCCGCCCACTAGGCCGCCCAATAGTTGGTTTGCCGCTCGTCCTCCCATCCCGTTGCTCTAATCACTCCTTCAAGATCCATTGGCTGTGCGATCCCCGATCGGTTACCCCAAAGAACAGCCCACAGACCCCCAACCTGGGCCTTGCACCCACAGATCTCACCAGCCTTCTATACTGAGAAATCTAGAGAGAATCTTTAACTGGATTTTCTGCGCTGGATTCTGTATGGCATCACTGCGCATTCTTCGCAGGTATCAGCCCTCATCCATTGCGTTAGCTTTCACGCATTTGCATTTTTTGCATTTCTATTGAGCAGCAAGCCTATGTCGGTATTGGTGGCGATCGGTGTATTGGCGTTGCTGGTGTTCGTTCACGAATTAGGACACTTCGCAGCGGCTCGGTTACAGGGCATTTACGCCAACAAGTTTTCCTTGGGGTTTGGGCCCGTCCTCTGGAAATATCAGGGGCCGCAAACGGAATACGCCATTCGTGCCATTCCCCTCGGGGGCTTTGTGGGCTTCCCGGATGACGACGAAGACAGCTCCATTCCCGCCGATGACCCCAACTTGATGCGCAATCGCCCGATCGCCGATCGAGCCATTGTGATTGCGGCCGGCGTGGTGGCTAATTTGATTTTCGCCTATGGAGTTTTGGCGGCTCAATATGGCTTCATGGGCGTGCCCGATGGCTTCCGCTATGAAGCAGGGGTGATTGTGCCCCAAGTGCTGGCTCCTGACAATCCGGCCGGGCGAGCCGGACTGAAGGCGGGAGACATTGTGCAGGCGATCGATGGGCAAACCCTCAACGCCGAACAAGAAAGCGTGAAGGTGTTGATGGAGCAGATCAAGGCGAGTCCTGATCGCCCTTTGATCCTGGAAGTGCAACGGGGAGCCGATCGCCTCACCCTCCGGGTCACCCCTGAGCTGGACGAAGCGGGCCAAGGGCGCATCGGTGTGCAACTGGCCCCCAATGGCCGACCGGTCTATCGCCCCGCCCACAACCTGATCGAAGTGTTGACCCTGGCGGCCGATCGGTTCCAGAACATGGTGACCCAAACCGCTGGCGGCTTCTTGACCCTGGCGGCCAACTTCCGAGAAACCGCACCCCAAGTGTCTGGCCCCGTCAAAATTATTGAATGGGGAGCCAACATCGCCCAATCCGATGCCGGGAACCTCTTTCCCTTCATGGCGCTGATCAGCATTAACCTCGCCGTCATCAACATCCTGCCCCTGCCGGCCCTGGATGGTGGGCAACTCTTTTTCCTGGCGATCGAGGCCCTGCGAGGCGGTCGGCCCTTGCCCCAGGAATTTCAAGAAAACGTCATGCAAACGGGTTTGGTGCTGCTGTTGGGCTTGGGCATTTTGTTAATCGTGCGCGACACCACCCAACTGGAATGGGTGCAACGGCTGCTGCAACAACAATAGGCTAATAGGCTCGCCCATCAGCTTGCCAATCCAATCAGCTTGCCTAGGCTAAATCAGCCAACCCAGCCCAAGGATGGGGCCCGACTGGGCCCCAAAAGCCAAAGGCTAACAACTCAGAAGCGAAAACTCAGAAGTGAAAACAAAACGGGGCCAACCATCGTCGGCCCCGTTTCGTATGAGTTGGGCATTGCTACCCGAAGAAAGGCTTAGTACAGCTCTTCTTCCTTGTGGGTTTCGATCGTGCAGTCTGAAGTGGGGTAAGCGGCACAGGTCAGCACATAGCCCGCTTCGATTTGATCGTCATCCAAGAAAGACTGATCCGATTGATCCACCGAACCGGCAGTTACCTTACCAGCACAGGTCGAGCAAGCGCCCGCACGGCAGGAGTAAGGCAGATCGAGGTTTGCCTCTTCAGCCGCATCGAGAATGAACTGATCGTCGGCGCAATCGATCACCTTTTCGCCGTCGGGAGTAATGAGCGTTACCTTGAAGGTCGCCATGGTTGTGACTCTCTCTCTCGCGTAAAAACAGGGGCGGTATGGGGCTAACGCAACGGATTAACCGGGTCAATGGCGCAGCTTGCACGGGGTTGCCAACTTGCGACCATGGGATTTTGACTGCTGACACAACAGTCGCGATCGGGAGTCTCAGTCAACGCGATCGGCGGGATGCCCACTGAACCCTTAGTTACGTTTGAGGCCACCGACAATTGAAGCCATGGGGTTAAAACATGGTTCACTTTCGGCGTAGCCAACCTCGCCTTCTGATGTTACGAGAAATTTTTATTGCTACTACGGATGAGCACAGAGATCCGAGAACGTTATTCTTAATCGTTTTTCCAGATTCGATTCTAATTACTTATACTTATTGGATATTTTTGCGAGAATCGGCGGAGTTTTTGTGGGTTCTTGGCTCAACTTAAAGTCTTGAAACCAATATTTTCAAGGCTTTCCAGGCTTATTGTTCTGAGACTGCTTCGATTTATAACCCTAGCTAAAGCTTTGTTTTGAAATAAGAAATTTTTATAAAAACACCCCGAATTGTCGGTTTTCCGGCCCTTCCGCCACCCGAAATCAGCGCTAGGAGACCAGGGCAAAAGGCTAAGATCGGGGGGCTATGTTGGTGATCTGTAGTCATGCTATTGGGTAATCCGGTGCGCGTCGGCCTGGTGGGCACGGGCTTTGTGGCAAAGTTGCGGGCAGAGGCCCTGTTGCCGGATGCACAGGGAGATTGGTTGGCGGCCAAGCTGGTGGCGGTGGCGGGTCGCACACCGGAGAAGGTGGCGGATTTTGCGGCAACTTACGGGGCGATCGCCCTGGACTCTTGGCGGGAGCTAGTCAGTCACGCGGATGTGGACTTGGTGATGGTTTGCAACACCAACGCCGAGCGAGGGGCGATCGTGCGGGCAGCCCTGGAGGCCGATCGCCACGTGGTGACGGAATATCCCCTGGCGCTGGATCCCAACGAGGCGGCGGAATTGGTGGAATTGGCCCGATCGCGCGATCGGCTGTTGCACGTGGAGCACATTGAGCTGTTGGGCGGTGTGCATCAATCGCTGCGAACTTGGCTGCCCAAAGTGGGCGAGGTGATCTCCGCTCGCTACAGCACCATCACGCCGCAAATTCCCACCCCAGGCAAATGGACTTATAACCGATCGCTGTTTGGATTCCCGCTGGTGGGGGCCCTATCTCGGCTCCATCGTCTGGTGGATGTGTTTGAAAACGTCCGCCAGGTGGGCGCTGTGGCTCGCTACTGGCCAGCGGAGGTGGAGGATTATCACGCCTGTTGGTGTGAAGCAAGGCTGATCTTTAGCAGCGGCCCGATCGCCACGGTCACCTATGGCAAGGGCGATCGATTTCACGGTTCCCAGCGGCTGTTGGAAGTGCGCGGCAGTCAGGGCACGTTGATTTATGAGGGCGATCAGGGGCAACTGATCCAAGGCGATCAGGTGACACCGCTGGAGGTGGGCGGTCGGCGGGGATTGTTTGCCCGCGACACCCACGCGGTTTTGGCCTACCTGCTGAATGGCACGCCGCTGTATGTGCGCCCGGAAGAGAGTTTATACACACTGCGGGTGGCGGATGCGGCGGCGCGATCGGCCAATACGGGCCGCCCGATCGACCTGCTCTAGAACTTGCTTGAAGCGAGTTCGACGGAACCGGTGACTATCAGCAATTGTCTATGTCCTCTTGTCCTGAATCTGTTAGCCCAGCATCTGTTAGCCCTGAATCTGTTAGCCCAGCATCTGTTAGCCCTGAATCTGTTAGCCCTGAATCTGTGAGTGCTGAGTCTTTTAGCTCTGAATCTTTCAATCCTGACTCCTGCGGCCCCGATCCGGAACAGCCCTATCCCATGCCAGGTCAAGGGCGCTTGGTTTATTTGAAGCCTTTAATTAAAAATCCTCAAATCATTGTGGGTGACTACACCTACTACGATGACCCCGCTGGGCCAGAACGCTTTGAAGCCAATGTGCTCTACCACTTTGACTTCATTGGCGACAAACTGCGGATCGGCAAATTTTGTTCGATCGCCGCCGAGTGCAAATTCATCATGAACGGTGGCAACCACCGCACCGATTGGTTCACGAACTATCCCTTCCCCGTGTTTGGCAACGGTTGGGAAGCCGCCATGCCCGACGACTGGCCCCACAAGGGCGACACGGTGATCGGCAATGACGTGTGGTTGGGCTATGGGGCGACGATTATGCCGGGGGTGCAAATTGGGGATGGGGCGATCGTGGCGACGAGGGCAGTGGTGACCCGATCGGTTGATCCTTACACAATCGTGGGTGGCAATCCGGCCCAACCCATTCGGCAGCGGTTTGATCAGGAAACGATCGCCGCGTTGCTAGAAATTCGTTGGTGGGATTGGGAGATTGCCAAAATCACCCGCAATTTGCCCGCCATCTGTGGTGGCGATTTGGCAGCGCTGCGATCGGCCCAATAGCAATAGCCCAATAACCGCCCTCGATCGGCTCATGACCATGGCTATCATGGGGCGATCGCCCAGGCTGAAAACCAGAAGCTGAAAACCAGAAACCCCTAAAAAACCTCAAGGGAGTGCGTCTTTCAGGGCCGTGCGAGCCGCCAGGTGGTTGCGCGTTGAACTCAGAATTTCGGCTTCCCGTTGCAGGCGCACCGCCGTATCTTGCATTTCCAACAGGGCCTGTTGTTCCGCCGCCACGCCATAGAGCTTGGCCGCAACCCAGTAGGACAATTCCGTGGGCAGGGTGGGAATTTCGTCCGGTAGCTCAATTTCCCGATCGGACAATTTGGCCGACAACCGCACCACGTCCTTCAGCAGGGTTTCCACTTCCCCGGCTAACCCATACAGATCATCACTGGGTGGATCATCTTGGATCCATTCCACCAAGCCAACGCGGTAGGGCTTTTCGCGCACATACTCCAACAGCCGAAAGCGTTGTTGGCCGAGGGTCAACATCTTCAGCCGGCCATCGGGTAACCGTTGATAGCGCAGGACTTCCGCACAACAACCAATGGTGGCAATTTCGCCGCTTTGCTCATCGGACATCAACACCCCAAACCGTCGATCGGTTTCCAGGATGGTGTTCATCATGATCCGATAGCGATATTCAAAAATGTGCAGCGGCAGGGGTTGTCCTGGAAACAACACGAGGTCGTTAAGGGGGAACAACGGCAGTTCACGGACGGCGATCGAGGACGGAGAACCCATCGGCAAAAAGCTGAGAGAGTGAACAAAGCCGCCGCAAACCGCAATGGCGGGCGGATGCTGGCAGCCCCTAGTCTATCGCACTGGGCGGGTACTGAACGGTTTCGCCCCTAGGCCTTGGCTCGTTGATAGTGCCAGATCAACACAGCCAATGCATTGGTGGTGATGTGGGCAATGGTGGGAACCAGCAAATTGCTCGTCCACCAAGCACTGCCGCAGAGAATGGCCCCAGTGATGCCGGCCCAAGCGGCGTAGGGCCAATGCTTGCGTCCTGCCAAATGCAGCCAACCAAAGCAAAGGCTAGATCCCAACAGGGCCAGCCAGTCAGCGCCCAAGCCGGGAAACATCACCCCCCGAAAGAACAGTTCTTCGCTGGCTCCGGGCAACAGGCCCACCCACAATGCGTCCCAAGGCAAGAGGGAAGGCATCAACCAGTTGAGATAGGCTTGGGCGCTGCGGCGATATCCGGGCCAAACTAGGGCGATCGCGCCACTGAGGCCGGTGATGGCGAGGCCTAGCCCCAGTCCGATCGCCACCCCAGTCCAAGACCAAATCACAGGCCAGCGCTGCACTTGGCCCAACCAGAGCCACAGTTGCGCCCCTCCCCAAAAGGCCAGGGCCGTGAGGGCGATCGTCATCAAAAGCTGCGATCGCTCTAGGGGTTCTAGATCCAAATCCTCAAAATCATTCACAGTGCTTGACGGGGCGGGGCGGGGATGGAGCGAGGGCAAGGGTGCATGAAAAATGGCTCTGAAGGGCGAATGAGCGGTGATGGGTGGCGCTTAATCACCAGGCCAATCAACGGTTGGCAACAACGGTGTTGGTAACAACGGCATGATCGGATCTGGTCGCAAGGCATCGGGCCAGAGGCCGGCCCGGCGGGCCGTGAGCCAACCGATCGCCTCTAAGTATGATCGCACCCGTGTGGCTCGCAAGTTCAGCGCTTCGGGGGAGACTTGCATCGCGGTGGCGTTGTCGTCCACCGCGAGGATATCGGCCCCGGCGGCGGCCCAATGCAACACGGCCGCGCCGCCACAGGCGCTGGTGGGCGTAATCACCACGTCGATCGAGTTGCGGGTGATGTCTAGGGGCTGCCATTGGGCCCAATCGCGCAGGAATTGGGGCGATCGCCACAGGCCAGCCAGCACGCAGGGCAGGAAAGTATGGCCCAATTCTTCGGCGGCCGATCGCGGGGCCAAGTCTGCCGCTGGGGGGCCGCTGACCAAGGCCGGCGCATGGGCACAGGGCACGGCAAATTCTCGCACCACCAAATGGCTAATCACCGCTTCGGCTCCGGCAATCGGATCCACGCCCCGGCCTTGACGATAGGCGGTGGTTAGGGGGGTGTCTTCGTCGGGAAAACGGGCCACCACAGCGATCGCCTCGGCTCCGGCTTCGATCGCCCGTTCCGCTGCCCTCAGCAGGCTGGCGGGTTGGGCAATGGTTCCCCAAGAGGCTCCGGAAGCGGAAATTTTGAGAGCCACTCCCAGGGGGCGATCGGTCACAATTGCCGCCATCACATCAATGCCCAAGGTGGCCCGGGCCGCGTCGGCCGCTTGCAGTTGTCGCCGTTGCAATTCCGGCTCAATGGCCCGATCCAAAATCAGAGCAATCCGGTTTTGGCGCACCGGCCGCAGCCCCCAGTCACCCGCCGCGAGGCGATCGAGCGCATAGCCTTCCACATAAAGGGTGTTGGGCAACGGCCAATAGAGCATGGCCCCGTTCAACACATTGGGATGGGTGATCAAACAATCCACCGCCGAGGCCATGGCCCGCGCCACCGGCAGCCCATCGCCTGCGTAACCCCCGATCGTTGCACCAATGCCGGTGGGAATCAGCAAGACCGCCGTAAACGGGCGAGTTCGGTCAACGATCGCAGATTGCATCAGACACAGATTGCATCAGACGTAGGACATGAAAGAGCGGCGGCTTGCCCCCCGGCCTCGCGCATTGGCCGGGTTCGAGCCGGGTCTTTGCGGGGTTCAGCCGGGAGCCAAACCAGAACTTCCGGCCTGGAGTTTAAGGCCAGGGGTGCGCCGTTAAACGTTCGACTCGATCGGGTCGCTGGTCACCATGCCCGTGGTCACAATCGCCTCCACATGGGCCAGATCATCCTCCACCTGGGTCACCGCCCAACGCAACGGCTCACCCCGTTTTTGCAATTCCGTTTCGATCGCCTGGGGCAGAACCATCGGCGACTCATTCAAGTCAATCTCAAACTCAATGAAATGGGTGGTCATAGAATTATCCAAATTGATGAGAAATCAGCAGCGGCCAGGGCAGCCCCCTAGGGCCTGTTAAGGCAAGAGCTTGGATTGATTGGCGCAAGGAGTTTTGGCCAGCAACCTTAGCCAGCAACCTTGACAACTAGTTTCGGCAAAGAATCTTGGCAAGCCGTCCCAGCAGTTGCTATCTATCCTAGGCAGCTCTTGGCCCACTGGGGCCCAACGGGGTCAACCTAGGCTGACTTGCTGGCGGCATACATAGATTCGCGCACCTGCACCATGGCATCCACCAACCGATCCATCTCGTCTTGGGTATGGAGCGCATTGGCCGTGATCCGCACCCGAGGCTTGGCAATGAACCAAATCGGAGAAACCCAAATTCCATGCTCAGCCATCAGTTGGCGGGCAAAATATTTCGGGTTCATGTCCGGCGGCAACAACACGGGCAACACATTGGTTTCGCCCATCACTTCAAAGTTGGCGGCCGTCAACCGCGATCGCAAGTAGCGAGTGTTGTCTTGCAGGCGCTTCACCAGCTCTGGATGTTGGCGCACTTGGCGAATACTCTCCAGTGCGGCGGCGGTCATTGGCGGTGGCAGGGAAATTGTCCCGATCGAGGTGGGCGACACATTCATCAGCGGCTTGAATTCCGCCACATGGGTGCTGATGGCCGCACCGGCCGAAGCCGCAAACTTCGAGAAGGTGGTCATGATCAGGGGCACAACGCCTTTGGCGATCGCATCGCTGGGCAAAATCCCAAAATGCTCATAGATGCCGCGGCCCGTGGGCCCCAGCGCGCCGCTGGCGTGGGCTTCGTCCATCAACAGCACAGAGCCGGGATAGCGACTGAGCACCTCGATCATTTCCGGCAGAGGAGCCACATCCCCATCCATCGAAAACACCGCATCCGACACCACAAAAATGCGATCGCCTGGCCGCGCATGGCGTTCCAGCTTGCGAGCCAAATCTTGCGCATCGCAGTGGCGGTAAGCCTTCACCCGCACATGGGGGCTATAGCTGAACGTTTTGCCCGATCGCGTCCGGGCGTGAGCCAAGGCCGAGATAATGCAGCCGTGGTTCAGCACGTCCGACATGATCAGGGTTTCGCGATCGTGGGTAAAACCCGGCACCTGAATGGCCAAATGGCAGAAACCATCAATCACGGCCTGCATGGCCATCCAGGCATTCATGAACAGTTGCGTGTGAGGCAAATGCTTGAAGCTGGAAATTTCATCTTCCAGTTGGCGGTGCAGATCAATCCGACCACTTAACACCGAGCAGGAACTATTCGAGGTGCCATATTGCAAAATTGAGTCGATGGCAGCCTGGCGCACGGCCGGGTTCATCGTTAACCCCAGTACGTCATTCGTACAAAAGGTCAGCACCTCGAAGCGTTCCCCCGTTGTCGCCTCCTCAATTTCGACCCAGTTGCCCTGCTTCTGGTGGCAAATATATTCATCTGGATCGAGATCGCTCTCATACCAGCGCTGGACGTACTCTTTGACGACTTCCACAGGTTTCTCCTCGCCTCAAATTGCTGGTTGCGATCGATCCTTATCCGACCCAGGGTGCGATCGCGTCGTTGCAGTCACTGCCGCAGATTTCCCGCCAAAACAGCTTAGGAGGGGTTAGGAGTCGGGGGGAATGATCCGAGTCTCCTTCCCAGTCACTGGGCAGGGTGTGGGGTTGCGATGGTTTCGGTGTATTGCGATTTGTTGCGCTCGCAAATTGCTCTTAACTGTATCTCAGTTCGCGCCTGCTCTTGCAAGGGGCAATGGATTGGTCGTGCAATTGGGCCCCTCTCTACACCCCGCGCGATCGCGCGCAACCCCTTTGGGGCAATTCTAAAGATTTGTATTCCGTAACTCTTGATACAGAAATTTGGCAGAATTTTTTATCTGCGCTACTCTCAGAAGTAGGACAACGGCCTGAAACCGACCTTGATTTCTGACCCAGCAGAGCCAGTAACCAAGGCCCGATCGGGCCAGGGATTGCCGCCGACCCAGCGCAATGCCTGCATCGCCCTCCAACAGTCCGGGAGTTAATCAACGGTTGTTGTCGCTATAACCCTCAATCAGTTCTTCCTCGGAGGTTGCTCCCATGTCTAGTCTCGACCGCGCTCGTGCCCTGATGACCCAACGTCACCATGCCGTTAAGCACCGTCATCAATCCCTGCTAGGCCGCGCTAGCGTCACGATGGGCCTGACCACCGATGCGGCCAATCGCCTGACCCACATCCAAGGCAAGTTGGTTAGCGATAGTTACGATCGCAGCCCGGCCACCATGAGCTAGGTAAACGTCAATGTTCCGGGCGATCGGTTGACCGACTAATCGACTGATCGCCTAGTCCTGATGCAGACCCAACCCACCAGCCCCCTGCTCCACAACAGGGGCGATTGAGGGAACCACCGGGTCAAGCATAGAACCAAACACCAAATCAGCAGCGGGGCCGGATGTTTAAATCTGGCCCCGCTGCGCTTGGGGGCTTGGCTCAGAAACCAGCTTGGGGACGGTGTCCTTGGGTGATGATCGAAAGCGATCGATCAAATCAGCGAAATCGATTGGGCGGTCGCTGAGGCGTGTAGAATGCTCTATTGGGACGCTTGGCTTGGTATATCCAGCGATCGTTGGGATTGATTGAGATTGATTGTTTTCTCAATTAACCCCAAAATTCGGATGCCTAGTGGCGTGGTGTTGCGCTGTAGATCGCTTGCTCAAGCGGATTCTTCGGGTGATTTCACGCGGGCCATCTAGAAAACCTTGGACAGCGGGCTTGGGTTTAGTAACTGCCCGATCGGGTAGCCTGCTTGCCCCTTACGGTCGTGACCCCTCGCCGATCGCTGCCACGAGACTTGTCCCAGTCTTCTTCTAATATTCCTTGAGACCTTAGCAAGACTTTAGAGATTGAGGTTCACCATGCGATACAAAGCTTTGATCGCCGCGCTTCTGGCCCTGTGCCTGAGTGTGCTAACGGCGGCCTGCGGCGATGCCTCAATGGCCAGCGATCGCCCCCTGACCTACGAAGAAATTCGGAACACCGGTCTGGCGAATAACTGCCCTGATGTCGATACCGTCACGCGCGGTTCGATCGCCCTTGAAGCAGGTAAAAATTACAGCATTCAAGCCCTGTGCCTACAGCCCCTTAATTACTACGTAAAAGAAGAAGGCCTTAACAAGCGCAGAGAAGCGGAATTTGTGGAAGGCCGCTTGCTGACCCGCAAAACCAGCTCCCTCGACCAAATTCAAGGCTCCCTGACCGTGAACAGCGATGGCTCGCTGGTCTTCACCGAGGAAGATGGCTTTGACTTCCAGCCTTCAACCGTGCTGCTGCCCGGTGGCGAAGAAGTGCCCTTCCTGTTCACGATCAAGCAACTGGTGGCCACCAGCCAAGCCGGTCAAGCCGCCATCACCTCTTCCACCGACCTGAAGGGTCAATTCCGCGTTCCCTCCTATCGTGGTTCCACCTTCCTGGATCCGAAGGGTCGTGGCTTGGCTAGCGGCTATGACAATGCCGTGGCGCTGCCCGCTGATGCTGACAGCGACGAACTGGTGAAAGAAAACGTCAAGAAATACGACATCGGCACGGGTAGCATCTCGCTGCAAGTGTCGAAGGTGGACGCTGACACCAACGAAATTGCCGGCACTTTCGTTAGCTACCAACCCTCGGATACCGACATGGGTTCCAAGAAGCCGAGCGACATGAAGATTGTCGGTCGTTTCTATGCCCGTGTGGATAGCGATGCCTAGGCCATAACAAAAGACAAAGGGGATATGCAGGGCCAGCGCTGGGCAGGGGAAACCGAACCCCCATGACAACGCAGCCCTCATACCACGTCCCCTAAGTTCTTTGGTTGAGAACTCTTTGGTTGAGAATTCTTTGCTTGGGAATTCTTTGCTTGGGAATTCTTTGCCTAGAAACTTTTGCTTGGGAGCCATGCCTAATCGGCGTGGCTTCCTTGTGTTTGCACGTTGTTTTTGGTGGAGATGGCTCCACTGCTTGAGTTTCCTGAGTTGGCTGAAGTCCCTGAGCTTACTACTGAAGGGGACACTGAAGTGGAATTAGCGGAAGTGGCTGAGCTTAAGGAGTGGGCTTCGGGGGCAAAAAAGGGCGTGTATTGCTGGTGCTCGACCCGGAAGACGTTGGCATAGAGGTTGGCGGCAATTTGCTTGCCGGTTTGGGTTAGCTCCAACAGGCCGAGGGCCGGCTCAATGTATCGGTAAACTACATTCCAATAAAAGCTGGGATATTTGGCGCGCAAGTCATCGGGGCTGTGGTAGCCCAATTGTTGATTGGTGCCAATTTCCTCAAATTCGTAATAGAGGGCGGGAATTTTTTGTAAATAGCGCGGGTCGGAGAGTTGACCGATCAAGTCGGCGGCTCGTACCAGGCCGGGATAGCCTACGGTGTCGGCGTGGTCGTTGTCTTGGGGAACGGGGAAGCGGGTGAGTTCAATGTTGTCTTGCACGGCCTGGGTGTCGATGAGGCGGTGCTTTTTGAAGCGGTCTTTGATGAAACGTTTGCCCCGATCGACGTGGTAGGGGGCCATGCTGGCATCGGTGGCTCCGGTGGGGAGGGCGATGGTTTCGTCGTCAATGCCGGTGGCGTAGATCCGCTGCTGGGGTCGATCGCGGTGACAAACGCCGCGTACATAGCCAATGTCGTGACACAGCAGCGAGACATGAAAGAGCAGCCAATCTTCGCAGGTCACGCCGCCTTGGCGAATATGCTTGCCTTTTAAAATTTCTTGGCCCACCAGGGTGACGTACATGGTGTGCTCGACGTTGTGGTAGAGCGCGTCACTGTTGGCGATGTTTTCTAGGGCCATGTTGGCAACCCACCCGAGAATTTCCGCATAGTCCGGTTTCATGCCGCCGTAGGTTTGGCGGTAGCCGTCTGCTAGTTCTCGGGTGAGTTCGTCCACGATCGACTTTGTGGGGTTGAGCACGATCGCTACCTCCGCATGAGTCGGCTGAATTGAGAGGGCAAGGCACTCAAGGGGTTCAAGGCAGTTGTTGAGAAATCAACTGGCGCGAAATTCATTAGCGCGAAATTAACTGGCGCGAAATTAACTGGCGCGAAATTAACTGGCGCGAAATTAACCTGCATGATGTTTCTATCCTAGCGAGTGGCCGGCGGGATACTGTGACAGGGGCTGGGATGGCTGGTGATGATGGTGGGGGCCCGGGGCGATCGTATCTTGGTTGTTGCTGCGATCGAACTCGCGATTGTTGGTGACCCGTGCCCCACGCCTCAATTCACACATCCGCTCAACTACACCCGCACTTCCCTATGGCGATCGATGAGTTTTCTAGCTCCATGCCTCATCAGCCTCCATCTTTCCCGTCGCAGCCCGATCGGGATCAGTTTGCCCAGGCGGCGATCGCCCAAATTCCCAAAATTTTGACCCTGTGCGATCGCAACCCCCATAGCCCCACCTATGGCTGCTTCGATCGCAACTACTGGCAATACAAAATCGTTGACTTTCCCAGCGGCATGAGCCAGGAATTTGTGCTGCCCCTGGCGTTGGTTTGGGCCCTGCCTTTACCGAACAATCCTTTCTATCAGCAGCCTAACCTCCAGCGCTGGGTGGAAGCAGGCATTCGCTACGGGGCCCAAAGCTCTCACCCGGACGGCTCCTGTGATGATTATTTTCCCTTTGAACGAGCTGGTGGGGCGGCGGCCTTTTCTTTGCTGGCCTGCATTGATGCCTGTGAGCTAATTGGGCTAGATGATCCGCAAATTTGGCAATTTTTGAGTCGGCGGGCCGATTGGTTGGCCCATCACCAAGAAAGCGGCCGGCTCACCAATCACCAGGCCTTGATTGTGCTGTGTTTGGAGTTGCTGGGGCAGCGGCTCCAGACCGATCGATGGCAACGGGCCAAGGTCGATCGCCTCAATCAGGTTTTGTCTTGGCAGAGCACCGAAGGCTGGTTTCAAGAATATGAAGGGTGCGATCCGGGCTACCACACCCTCACCATTTCCTGTTTGGCACGGTTGCTGACTTTGCAGGGCGACAAGGCAGATCCAAGACTGCAGCCCGCCTTAGCCCAAGCGGTGGAGTTGGTGCAGTGGTTTGTGCATCCCGATGGCTCTTTTGGGGGGGAATATACGAGCCGAAATACCTATAATTTCTTCCCCCATGGCTTTGAATTGGTGGGGCGGTGGATGCCTTCGGCTCTGGCAATTAATGACCAAGTTTTACAAGGACTCGCACGGGGATTAGGGGCCTGTTATGCGGATGACCATATTGTGGGTCATCACACTTGGAATTATTTGTTAGCCTGGCGGGATTTTGTGCCCGATCGCCCGCCCATTCCAGATCCCAAGCCCCTGCGAATTTGGCTACCGGAAGCCAGAATTTTGATCGATCGTCGCCAAAACCACGAAGGTCACTGGTTGACCTTACTGTTAGCCCTCAACAAAGGCGGCACTTTCAAAATTTTCCGAAACCAACACCTATTGGCATCCGATACGCAATTTTCACTGCAAGTGCAACAGGGCAAAAAACTGAAAAATGCTGTGGGTCACCTGGTGGATCAATACGATCTGCAAGTGGAACCCGATCGCATTGGCATTTGTGGGCAACTGGGCTGGGCAAAACAAACCCTCATGACCCCTAGCAAGTTAATGATTTTGCGGTTGGTTATGTTGAGTGTGGGGCGATTTTTTCCGAACCTTATTCGGCGCATTTTGCAGCAGATTTTGATCGTGGGCAAGCGATCGACCCCCTATCGTTTCATTCGTCGTTTGGAATGGGTGGGGCAAGGCTGGCGGGTGCAAGATGAGTTGCTGGCTCCCGATTGGCAACCCGTGCAAGGCGTGGAAATCGGTACCGATCAAACTTCGATTTATGTGGTGATGAGCCGCACTTACCAAGCGGGTCAGCTCCAAAAAAGCTGGAATTTGACGACTCAGGTTCAGCATCTCCAGCCTGGTGAACCCCTGAAGGTCGATCGCCTGTTTTCCTAAAGCCGCCAACCTATCCCCATCATCCTTCCTGCCTGAGATTTTCTATGAAGCGTTGGGTTTCAATTGCCGTTAGCTTGCTGATTTTGATTGTGATTTACACCCGCATCGACTTTGCCGGGTTGGTGCAAGTATTTCAGCAATGCGATCCGGTATGGATGGCCATCAGCTTGGGCATGGTTGTGCCCTTAACCTTGCTGACGGCCTGGCGGTTGCAGCAGTTAATGCCCCGGGCCAGGCCCCAGGGGGCTATGCCGCACGGGACTCCGTTGCCCAACCCAGCAAGCTCGGAGGATTCAGACCGAGCAGCATCCCCGGCGATCGAGTCGGCGGCGGTTTCCGCTGCAACCTTGAGCTTTGGAGAAGCCAATCGGCTGATTTTGGCGGCCAGTGTGTTGAATATGGTGCTGCCGTCCAAAATGGGCGACCTGGCCAAGTCCTATTTCATGCGCGATCGGGGACATTTAGAGGGTTCCCTAGCCTTTTCGTTGGTGGTGTTTGAAAAGGCTTGCGATATGTTGTCGTTGCTGGTGTGGTGCGGGTTTGGCCTGCTGCTCTATCCCAGCAAGGATCCGCTGTTTTGGATCATGACGTTGGCCACGATCGGGGGGCTGGTGTCCGGGGTGGCACTGTTGAGTTGGCCCGCCTTTGCGCGATCGGTCTTTGCCGCCAGTCAGCGAATCGCCCCCGGCAAGATGCGCCGCAAGCTCGATCGGCTCAGCGGCTCCTGGCAACTGATGCACGACTACTTTTGGAGCGATCGCCGCCAACTCGCGATTGTCACCCTCACCTCGATCGTGATTTGGTTTCTGCATCTTTTACAAATCTGGTTTTTCATCTTGGCCCTGCGTGCCTTTGCGCCCTTCCTGGCTAACTTAGCCCTCTCGCCGCTGGCCATTCTGGCCGGCCTGTTGCCCCTAACCTTCGCGGGCGTGGGCACTCGGGACGCAGCCCTCATTTTGTTTTACCAACCCTACTTTGCCGCCCCGATCGGGGCCGCCCTTGGGCTGTTGTGTACCTCCCGCTACCTGCTCCCCGCGATTGGAGGGCTACCGTTTTTAGGGCAATACCTACTTCAGCTCAAGCGCTGGCAGCAGCCCACAGCCGGCCCCGACCAATAAACTTTTCTCGGTTCGCTAGAGATGCCGCAAACCCATTTGCCATCCCATCCTTGCAATCTCATCCACAACCAGGTTGATCAACAGAGGGTTTACCAAAGGTGGGTTGCCAACAAAGCAAATTTCGCATAGAAGCCATGCAAAGTTTGCGAATCCAATTGCCAGAGGATGCCAACCGCCAAAACCGAGATCCATCGGGCATTTCCGCAGACTGATCTTGCCCATTGACCGATTTGCTAGCCCTTATTCAAGGATTTCACAGCCAGGAGCCAACATCGATTTTTGTTAAAGGTTTTGACCTTTTCTAAAGGAAACATTAAGGATTTCTGACGAAATTCTAGACAATTACCGTTTTTGATCGGGGCGATTTCAGTTCTTGATTCTTCGGACTAAGTTTTTATACCTAACCTTTGCAAAAAAGCACAAAACTCAGTAAATCCCCACACCACAAAACCTTGAGTTCCCAACAGCCCAGAAATCCTCTTCCATCGCCCTCAGCCTTTAGCAACACGGGAGTTTCCTTAATCCTTCGTTGCTCATGCCGAACATCCCTGAAGAAACTTAACAACTTGTAATGACCAAACCCCTTTCTGCGTTGTATAAAGAAATAGCCGAGAGGTGTTTAACAAGCAAACGTTAGTCAACGCGCTACTGCTAGGGATTTTTTTCGGTTCTCATAAAACTTGAAAAGTCTCTCAGATTTTGAGCCATGACTGCGGTTAATTTAACCGGCAGATTTGCCATGGCTACCCATTGAGATTCCCAATTTAAGCAAAGCGTTGCTGAACTAAGGTTGAGCTGAAAAACCTTCTCGCACTGCGCTAGCAGGTGAAGGCAGCGAACTGAGTTGTCTACAGCGCAAAACCACAACCAACCTCGACAAACACCTATTCCTTAGGAGATCGATTCCATGTTCGACGCATTTGCGAAGGTTGTTTCTCAAGCCGACGCTCGTGGTGCTTATCTGAGCAACGAGCAACTGGATGCTCTGAGCGCCCTCGTTGCTAGCGGCAACAAGCGTCTCGACGTTGTTAACCGCTTGACCAGCAACGCTTCGACTATCGTCGCCAATGCTGCTCGCGCTCTGTTCGCTGAGCAACCTCAACTGATCGCTCCCGGTGGTAACGCTTACACCAACCGTCGCATGGCTGCTTGCTTGCGCGACATGGAAATCATCCTGCGTTATGTGACCTACGCAACCTTGGCTGGCGATGCTAGCGTTCTGGATGATCGTTGCCTGAACGGTCTGCGCGAAACCTACGTTGCTCTGGGCGTGCCCGGCGCTTCGGTGGCTGCTGGCGTTGCCAAGATGAAGGATGCTGCGATCGCGATCGCTAACGATCCCGCTGGTATCACCCCCGGCGATTGCTCTTCGCTGATTGCTGAAGTGGCTGGCTACTTCGATCGCGCTGCTGGTGCAGTTGCCTAATCGAAGCTGCCGTGAAGTCACTTAGAATTTCAATCTTCTTTTGACTTCAATCTCGTCTCGATTTATCGGAAAACAGGGTTTAAAGCCCCGCCCTTCAGGGCGTTTTAGTCGATGGATGGCCGCTAGGCTAGCGGTTTCAGTCTGCGGAGCAGCCACAAAGCCCAAGAGCCTTTCGAGGTGAGGTCGAGTGCTGTGACGTAGAAACCCAAATCGTGAGGTTTGGGAATCCCCGTTCGCTTGCGGCGGGTGAAGATGTCAACAACGCTAACTTTAGAGACACCTAACACGGGACTATGAAGACTCCGATCACCGAAGCTATCGCAGCTGCTGATTCGCAAGGTCGTTTCCTGAGCAACGCTGAACTGCAATCGGCTCGCGGTCGTTTCGAGCGCGCTCAAGCCAGCATGGAAGCTGCTCGCGCCCTGACCACCAAGGCTGACAGCCTGGTGAGCGCTGCTGTGCAAGCTGTGTACGGCAAGTTCCCCTACACGACCCAAATGAACGGCGCTAACTACGCCTCGACCCAAACCGGCAAGGACAAGTGCGCTCGTGACGTGGGCTACTACCTGCGCATGATCACCTACTGCTTGGTTGCTGGTGGCACCGGCCCCATGGATGACTACCTCATCGCTGGTTTGGCTGAAATCAACAGCACCTTCGAACTGTCCCCCAGCTGGTACGTTGAAGCTCTCAAGAGCATCAAGGCTAACCACGGTCTGAGCGGTCAAGCTGCTAACGAAGCAAACACCTACATCGACTACGCTATCCAAGCCCTGAGCTAGTTGATGCAATCCCGGAAGAGTGTCCGAGCCGGTTGTGGCTGGTTTGCCCAGCAACGGTAACCTGGTTCAATTGGTTGGCTCCTCTTCCGGGAGCTTTTTTGTAAGCCGTGCTTGCTGTGATTTTTGGGAGATTTGTTCATGGCCGTTACTGTTGCTGCTTCGCGCCTGGGGACGGCAGCCTATGCAGATGCTGCACCCGTTGAGCTGCGGGCCTATGCTTCGGCAGATGATGTTGAACTGGTGATCCGGGCGGTTTACCGTCAGGTACTGGGCAACGATTATGTGATGCAGTCCCAGCGCTTGATCAGCTCTGAGTCGCTGCTGCGCAATCGTTCGATCACGGTGCAAGAATTTGTCCGCTCCGTGGCGAAGTCCGATCTATACAAAGAGAAGTTTTTGTATAACAACTTCCAAACTCGGACGATCGAGTTGAATCTGAAGCATCTGTTGGGTCGTGCGCCCTACGATGAGTCGGAAGTGATTGAACACCTCGATCGCTACCAAAACGAAGGCTTTGATGCTGACATCGATTCCTACATCGATTCCGCAGAATATCAAAACGCTTTTGGCGAAAATATTGTTCCCTACTACCGCGGTTTCGCGACCCAAACGGGTCAGAAGACCGTGGGCTTTACGCGTATGTTCCACCTGTACCGGGGCTATGCCAATAGCGATCGGGCACAGATTGAAGGAATCAGCCCGCGTCTAGCCACGGAGTTGGGACGCAATTCTGCTTCGGCCGTTGTGGGGCCCTCGGGCAGCAACATTGGCTGGGCCTTCCGTAATTCGCAAGACCTGGGCCAAGGCAGCCTCACCCCCACCTCTTTTGGCCAAAGCCAAAGCGATCGCCTGTATCGCGTGGAAGCAACGGGCCTGTTGGGTGCTGGCTATCCGGCCGTGCGTCGTAGCAGCCGCACCTTCACGGTTCCCTACTCGCGGTTGTCGGATCAAATGCAAAAGATCCAACGTCAAGGCGGCAAAATCGCCAGCGTCACCCCTGTTTAGGGCCTTGGCTTGACACAAATGGAATGATGACTCAGCCCCATTGGAAGGTTGTGTTGCTTGGTCACCCTGCCCTGTACCCAGCTCGATCGCCTTGGATTGTCGGATGGCAACGGCTGCTGACTGGGCTGATGCAGCACAGCGGTGACACGCCGCAACAGGGCCAAACCATGAATGGCTGGGACTTGTTTGCTTGCTCCTGTTTGCTTGTAGTGGTTGCGATTGACGAGGTGCAATGATCATGATTTATTCATGCGTTGTACCTCGTTTTCTATCGTCTTGAAAAAGACAGTATTCCACAGTTAAACTGCGACATTTAACTGCGAAGTTTTTTAACAGTTTGAGGGAGAGTTTATGCTCGGTCAAGCGCTTGCGGGTTCGTCGGCCAACACCACTGCTGGGGCCCGTGTGTTCCGTTATGAAGTGACGGGTTTGGCTCAAAATGACCAAACCGATCGCCAGTCCTATTCTGTGCGCAATAGCGGCAGTATCTTCATTAACGTGCCCTACAGCCGCATGAACCAAGAAATGCAACGAATTCTGCGGTTGGGCGGCAAAATCGTCAACATCACCCCTGTGGTTGTGGGCGACGAAGGCGCGGCCGAATAGTTACGGTTTCATCCCCAGGTTCTTGAATCGATTCTCGAATCTGCTCGAATCTGTAGGGGTTAGTTCCGGTGGGAATTAGCCCATGGATGAGGTTCTGTGACTTGCTTGCCAGTTTCACGCCTTTTCGGCATTCCTTTCAATCGCTAAGATCCATCTTGTAAACGGGAGTCCAGCTTCAACATCCGAAGTGGCTCCCGCTTTTTGCATAACGAATCGCATTCCCTAGGCAGTTCCCAACCAACCGGCGAGGAGTTGGTCTTGCAGCGGGCTGATGTCTTTGAGAGGGGCGACTTCGTAGCGACTGGGCTTGGGATCAGCCAGCTCTACGGTGGTGGATTGGAGCTGATCTTGGTGGAAATAGGCGATGGTGAGTCGATCGCCCGGTTGATAGTCCCGAAGGCGATCGGGCAATTGTCCCGCTGCTAACCGAATGCCATCCAAGGCCAGGATTTCATCTCCAGGATCAATGCCCGCATGATGGGCGGGTGATTGAGCTTCGGTGAATTTCACCATTTCGCGGCCTTGCTCGGTGGCCAGACGCAGGCCCAAGTAAGGAACTGTGCGATCGACAATTCCCTTTAGCTCTAAGCCAAAGGGTTGCAGATAGGTTTGGATTGGTAATTCTTCGGTGGTGTGCAAATAGCGCTGGAAGAAATCGCTCAGGTTTTCTTCAGCCACTTCAGCAATAATGGATTCCAATTGTTGAGCGGTAAAGCCCACCTCTGGTTGGCCAAACGCTTGCCACAAGCGCTGCAAAACATCATCGAGCGATCGAGTGTTGTCAAACTTAGCTCGAATTTTTAAATCCAATAATAAGGAAACCATTTCTCCCTTTAGGTAATAGGAAATTTGGTTGTTGCCACTGTGAGCTTCGGCCCGATAAAGCTTAATCCAAGCATCAAAGCTCGATTCGGCCAAAGGCTGAACTAACCGTCCCGGTGTATTCAAATAGCGAGTGATTTCCTTGCTCAATTGCGTTAGGAAATCCGCTCGGCTATAAATACCCGCACGACAGGGAATTTGCAAATCATAGTAGCTAGTGGTTCCTTCGCAAAACCACAGGGACGGCGTGTAGGTTTCCGCATCATAATCAAAGATTTCTAGCTCTTTGGGCCGGATCCGCTTCACGTTCCAAAGATGGAAAAATTCATGGGCCACCAGTTGCATGAACTGATGGCGTTTTTCCGTTTGCTGGAATCCGTAGCGGTTATAAATCAGCGAGCAGGAGTTTTTATGCTCTAGACCGCCATAGCCCTGACCGGTGAGATGCAAAATAAATAGGTAGCGATCGTAGGGCAGTCCGCCAAATAGGTTAGCTTCAACTTTGATGATTTTTTCAAAGTCATCAATGATCGATTGGGGTTCCAGGTTGCCATTGCCCCAGATCGCTAATTCATGGGACTTGCCCAGCACTTCAAAGCGATGTAGTTGATGAGTTCCAATTTCAAAGGGACTATCAACCAGTTGATCAAAATTGGCAGCTTGAAAGGTTTTGTGGGTTCCTTGGTCGTTAACCAAGGGCAGAGCAGTAGCCACTTGCCAGTCCGATTGGGGCAGGGCAATGGTCACTTGCAACGGAACTTCCAACCCTCCAACGGGATAGAGAAAAGTGGCTGCCCCGTTGAAGTAGGCATGGGTGCGATCGAGATGGTTCGTGCGCACGGTCAATTCGTTAGCAAACAGTCGATAGCGAATGGTGACCGTTTCTAACTGCCCGATCGCCACTTGCCAGTGATTTTTGGCCAGCTTTCGCCACAGCAGTTGCTGTTGGTTTTCCCCCCAAGCACTGAAGTCTTGCAGATGCCGTTCATACTCCCGAATCAGATAGGAACCGGGAGTCCAAACGGGAAACTTGAGATCCAAGGTGGTGCTTTGCCAACCCTCCAGCACCAGTTCAATTTCAAAAAGGTGGGTTTGTGGCTCGGGCATGGCCACTTGATAGGTTAACCGTGGCAACTGGGCTGCTCGACGATCGGGCGGGGTAGCAATTGCTTGGGTCATGGGCTGGAGAAAGAGAAAACGTCATCAACAGAATGCAATCACGGCAGAGGAAATGGTCAGCGACAAACTGACCATGCCACCTGACCATGCCACTCAATAGCCTCTCACTAACCTTGGCTTGCCAGTTGTCGTAACTGTGGCAGAAAGGGCAAGTGCATAATTTTTTCGTGCGGATCGATCTTCACCCAACCTTTTTCTTGCAGCTTCGCCATAATTTTGGCGGTTTCTTCGAGGGTAATGTCACTGACTTCTGCCAAATCCTTGAGCGGGATATTCAGAATGTCGCGTCCCCGATCGGCCGGCTGTCCATAATCATCAGCCAAAGAAGCTAAGGTGTTTGCTAATTTGACGGCGCTCGGTTTCCGGCGCAACTGCAAGCGGGTGTTGGCATTCCGAACCCGGCGCACCATGAGTTGCAGCAGTCGGTGGTGCAGTTGAGAATCTTTAAACAGGGTTTGGACAAATCGTTGAGCGGAGATGCTAAATAGTTCCACTTCGCTAAGGGCCAGCACATCGGTCGATCGAGGCGATTCGTCCAAGATAGCCATTTCTCCAAAAAAGTCACCCTGACCCAAAATGGCCAAGGTCATGTCTTTGTCCCCCGAAAGCCGACGGACTTTCACCCATCCGGAGGCAATGAAATAGACCGCATTTCCCCAAGAGTCTTCCATTAAAACGGCGCGTCCTGCGGGGTAATCATGCTCGACTGCGGCTGCCAACAGCCAATCGAGCGTTTCTTGACTGGCCGCATTGAATAATGGAAAAAGCTCTGTAAAGGTTTCAGTTTGCATTGCCGGAGAGTTAGTTGGCATGGTTCTTTGAGCCTAGCAAGATTCTGTCCTAGATGGCAGATGAAACACCCAGAGTCTTGACGAATTGCGATTGGGTTTCGGCGGTTCGAGATGGCGCGATCGCCCCATTCTCCTACGCTCAGTTATGGGTCTCAATGGTGACTCTAAATGCCTGACCCCATGACTTCGCTCAATGGCTGGCCGCAACGGGCCGCCGTCAGCCATCGGTTGAATTTAGCTGAATTTAGCGCCCCATGGCCATCTTCTGGTCACGGGTTAACTGGGTTGAATGGTCTGGTTGAATGGTCTGGTTGAATCATCTTCGATGACGTTCTGAAGCAACATTCCGGCTAGCCTGAATTAACCCTAGTTGCTGGTGGTTAATTCCCGTTAATCATCCCCTCCTTAGGGTCTTCGTCGGCTGATGGGGAAAATCCTCCCAAAACCAAACGAAATTCCGGCCCTTTAGGCTCAGCACCGATCCACAATTCCCAGAACATCTTGGGGCTGACCATGCTTGCGCGATCGCCCCCATCGTGATGCACTAAAGGGTGTCGTTGCGTTCTGTAAAGAAATCTGTTCTGTGAAGATTTCTGTATTTCATACCCCGGAGTTAACCCCCCAATTTTCGGGGAGCGAGTCGCCGACGACCCCAGCGCCGGACTGTGCGATCGCCATTGATGTGTTGCGGGCCACGACCACGATCGCCACAGCGCTGGCCGCCGGAGCGGAATCGGTTCAGGCCTTTTGCACCCTTGAAGAATTGATGACCACCAGCGAGGCTTGGCCGGCCGATCGTCGCATTCGGATTGGCGAGCGGGGCGGCAAAACCGTGGAAGGCTGTGATTTGGGCAACTCTCCCCTAGACTGTACCCCCGATCGGGTGGCGGGCAAACGCCTGTTCATGAGCACCACCAACGGCACTCGGGCCCTGCAAACCATTCAAAGCGCCCCGGTTGTTTTGGCGGCGGCCCTGGTGAATCGACGGGCGATCGTGGACTTTGTGTTGGCCCAACAACCCGCCACCCTCTGGATGACTGCTTCCGGCTGGGAAGGCAGCTTTTCCCTGGAAGATACGGTCTGCGCCGGTGCGATTATTTCTGCCCTGTTGGAAAAACTAGGTCAGGACTCAGATTGGTTCGGCAACGATGAGGCCGTGGCGGCGTTGGCGCTCTATGACCAATGGCGCGATCGACTGCTGCAACTGTTTCACCAGGCGAGCCACGGCCAACGCTTGCTGCGGCTGGGTTTGCTGGAGGATTTGGAATATTGCGCCAGTCAGGATCGCCTAGATGTGGTGCCCATTCAAACGGCTCCGGCAGTGTTGACCCGCGCTTAGTTTGCACTTAATTGGCATTTAATTTGGCGTTGAATTCTTGCTGAGTTCTTGCTGAGTTCTTGCTCAATTTGCGTCATTCGCACTGAGTGAGCCAAACTCTGAGCCAAACCCTGAGCCAAACCCAACGCCCCGTCAGCTATCGGCCCCGGCTGATGGCTGGCTGCACCATGGACAGGGCTAATTCACTAAAGATCTCATCCACATTGCTGCCACTTTTGGCGGAAGTCCAATAGAGCGAGTAGGTCACGCCGGCCAGGAGGGTTTCCACCTGAAGCTGCAGATGGTGTTTATGGGACTCGTCCATCAAATCGACTTTGTTGATGGCCAAAATCACGACACTGGTGGGCGAGACCGATCGCACTAAATTGGCATGGTCGCGCAGATGACTAACCGTGTCGGGGCGGGTGGCATCGGCCACCACGATCGCCCCAGAGGATCCTTGAAGATAGCTGGGGGCGATCCGCTGAAACTTGGTTTGGCCCTCCACATCCCAAATCAGCAACTGCAATTCCATCGGCTCCGTCCGCTCAGAGGCCCGATCGGGGGACATATCTGGCAGGGGCACGGGCACAATCTTCCGAGAGATTTTTACCCCAATGGTGGATAAGTAGCGATCGCTAAATTGCCGATCCACAAATCGACGAATCAGGCTGGTTTTGCCAACTGCATAATCACCGACCAAACAAATTTTTTTTGAAAGGGTTTGCATGGCTTTAAGGGGTTGGCAAACGCACCGGCGACTGGGCCGATTGTAGAAGACAGGATGGAAACTGGCCGAAATTCAACGGCAAAACTCCCGATTCTCGGGCCCCCTGGCGATCGCGGATGGGCAATTCAGGAAATGATTCAAAGCAAGGGAATTGCTCAGGAGCCTTGTTCCAGCGGGTTAATGATGCAAATCAAGCTGGTCGAACATAGCAGGCAAATCCAGCAAACCGAAGCGATGGCTCATTCATGGGTAAGCCAGGGAGGAACATCGTGAATCGAATCGTGAATCGATTGGCTTCACGATGGATGGGGAATGGATCAGGAATTTAAGGCGCTGGGATTGCTTCAAAGCGCACGCAACGACTCATCCATTCCCCATCGCCTTGGGTCACGTCCGGCGGGGGCCCAACCTGGGCACTGGGCACTAGCCGCTGGGCCGAAATGCCTCGGCTAATGAGGGCCGATCGCACCAATTGCGCTCGCTGCAAGGCCAGGGCCGATGCATTCGGCTCGGTGGGGGCGCTGTGGCCCACCACGCGCAGGTTGAGATCCGGATAACTTTGCAGGAATTGGCGAATGGGATCGATTTTGCCGGCAATATCGACATCAACGAATCGATCGGCTCCTAACTCAAAGTACAACCGAACGGTCAGACTCGGAATCACAATTTGCAACGAATTGACGACACGGTTAGTGCCGGGAACCCGCTCAAAGGCCGCCGCGATCGCGCTGGCTTCGGCTCGGCTGCGGGCGGAGCCGGTGACGGTGACCGTTCCGCCGGATTGCGCATCGATGCTGTAGCTAGCGTTGACCACGTTGCCATCCCGGTTCAAGGTTTTGGCAATCCGCTGCACCTCGGCAGCCGCCAGAATGGGATCTGTGGGCAACTGCACGGCAATGATTTGATTTTTGGGGGGTGTGGCTTGCTGAAACCGTTTTGGGTCGATCGCCCGATAGGTGTCGGTGGCCGTGCGTTCCGCCTGGAATCGCAGCCAAGGATAGGGAACTTTGCCCCGCAATCGCAACTGATCGCCTTGTAAATCAACGGATAGGTTATACACCGCCAATTGGGGAGAAGTATTCAGGGCCCCTTGCACGGCCGCCAACAGGCCTCGGTTGCGCTGGTTTTGATAGTTCCACCAAATCCAGGGGGCCGCGATCGCCGCGCTCAGCACCAAAATTAGCCCCGTCAGGGCCCAAGGAAACCCACCCCGCCGATTCAGGTACGAACGCTGTTGGATGGGGCGCACCAAACCGGTCACGGCCGTGTGAACGGGGGCCGGCAGGGTGCGGGAGTCGCCATCAAAGGATTGCAGGGGGCGATCGTACCGTTCCACCAACCGCTCCAGGGTCGATCGCAACTGGCGGTAAAAGCCCTTGGACGGTTGACCTTTCACAATCACCGCCAAATAGCAGTAACCGGCCACCTCCATGGCAATTTGCGAATCGTTGTACTGAATTTCGTGCAATTCGGACACGTTGCCATCTTGCACCATGCAATCATTCACAAAACTGCGAATGGCCGTGAGCATTCCCGCCAGCATGTCCCCTTCGAGGGGATCTTGGTCAGCGGATTGACATTCGCTCATCACCAGGCCCGAAGCCTTGTGGATCAAAAAAGCAGCCTGTACCCGATAGGGCATGGCTTCCCGCAAAATCAGCTCCGCTTCGGAGACCCCTTGCATTTTGGCTCGCATCTTGCGGCCCACCCCTTCCATGCTCAGGGTGTTATGCACCTTTTCGTTGATGGAGTCGATCGCGTCTTTCATGTACTTGGCGATCGTGTTGCCAATGACGGGATAGAGCGCATCCACCATGGCATCCCGTTCTAGGGCAATTTGCTCTTTGATCGAAGCCCCCATCATGGGCCCGAGGGCTTGAATCATCGAGTCCGCATCAAGCTGGTACTGCTCCCGCATGGCGGAGGCGGTTTCGGGCGCAATGGCATGGGCGATCGCCAAGGCCAAATCAGCGGGAGCATCTTGCATTCGCTGGACGATCGCGGCATCCAGCACGGGGGCGATCGCCTCGGCCATGGCTTGCCGATCCTGAAGCGATCGCTCGTAAATCAGCCGATCGATCGTGGGTAACAGGGCTTGGCAAATTTCTTCGCGGGCATCCAGCACCCGCCGTTCAATCAACCGCGCAATCAGGGGCGACAGGTGCGCCACCAGTTGGTCGGCATTTTGCAGCAGGGACTCGATTGCATCCACCTGCTGTTGAACCCGTTGCATTTTGCCGCGCAGGGCTTCCACCCGATCTTCCACGCGGACAAAGTTGTCACCAATCAACAGTGATTGCAACTGCTCCCAGGCATCTTCCCCTGAGCTGTCGTTACCTTCGGAGGGTGTGCCGTTGCCGTTGGCCCCGTTGGTTCCTTTTGGGGGGGCTGTGTCTTGCCCCGATCGGGCAGCTAGGGGCGATCGACCCGCTGCAGGCGGAGGCGGGGTCAACAAGTCCGGATCGGCCCCAAACGGATTCACCTGCGGCTGATCACGGTCTGCCAAATTTTCCACAAAGTTGGCTGCCAAGTCGGTTGTAAAGTCAGCTTCTACCAAGGTCGAGCGAGATCCTGTTAAGTCGGATCCCGCTCGGCCTTGCAGGGTTTCATCAGGGCCCGCGAGACGGCTCGCCACCGAACCTTGGGGGTGCGGAGCGATCGAACTGGGCGGCCGCTCCGTGGGCGACTGGGACGATCGGCCCAACTGACTTAGCAGATCTAGCCAATCCTCCACCGGTTCCGACTCGGAATGATTGCGATCGGGCATAGGGCCAGCACTCCAACCAACTCAATCCAACAGTGACAACGGGTTCCATCCAGTCTAGGAAATCTTCCTGAGAAAAACCCACCGTTGGCCCAATGCCCGATCGGCCAGGATTGGCGAACCGGCCCGTATGATCGTTGCGCCCCAGTTCGGTTAACCGTTGATTAACCTTCTGGCGACACCAACTCCACCGACAGGGCACTTGGCGGATCGATCGCCGCTTGCAACGCCGGAACCACATCCTGACCCTTCAGGCGCATTCCCAGCTCAAACATCAACTCTGCCAAGGTTTCGCGCTCCACCTTGTTATCGCGCAAGGACGAGAACCGCGCATCCAACTCCTCAAAAATTTGAGTACGCAGGGTGCGGATGTCCTCTTGCAGCTTGTCGCGGCTTTCGTTCAAACGGCCGTCGATCGCCGTGGTTTTTTCCTCAAAGGCTCGATCCAACTCCTCAAAGATGGCCTGAACCCGCCGCCCCAGGCGATCGTTCTGTTGCTGCAAGTCCGTTGTTTCCTCTTGCATCTTGGTGGTGAACCCCTTCAACCGCTTATCCAGCGCCTCCAGGGAAGCTTGCAATTGAGTTGAGAGGGAAACCTTCACCTCCTCAATCCGATCCTGCAAATCCTGATGCAACAGATTGAGTTCCGACTCCATTTGCGCAAAGCGATTTTCATAGTCGCGAAGCTGGGAGCCGACCAAGATGTCGCGGATTTGATCAATGTTGCCTAACCGTTCCCGAATGTCTTGGCGATCCATGGCTTGCCTCGCTGTTGCTGATACCTAAAAACAAACGACAGAGCTTGTCAGAAAAAGAGGGTGGGTGTGGTTCGGCAGGAGCGCGCTGCAAAAGCCGATCTGTGATGGCACAGGGTGCAATGGCACAGAAATAGCCCCGAACGGCCTGATTGTATCTCGATCGCCCCCTAGGGTCGGCCCCGGATTCGTTAACCATGGGCGCAAAACCACAGGCTCAAAATCTGATCTGGGCTGCTGCATAGGCTCAAGCAGCGCCAGGGGCGATCGGGAGGCGATCGACTGAACCGGCTTAAACACTCAGCTTCAGGGCCGCCACGGGCACATCATCCCAGGAATCCACGGTGCGCATGGTCACCACCCAACCCTCCTGGCGCTGTTCATCGGTCAGATTTTCCTGGAAAGACTCATAGCAGGCCTGGGCCTGTTCTTCGCTGGTAGAAGCAATGCAAGCATGGGAAATGCCTGCGGGGTCAATTTGTTCGTTTACCCAAATGGTCATGACGACTGATTCTCAATGGCTGCAAGGGAGAGCAATGGATAGGTTGCAATATCCGCCTCCAGTCTACCCACTCCCACCCAGCGCTCTGGGAAATGTGTCGGGTCGGCAATGCAAGGGTTGGGGCGATCGGGCCATCCACGAACTGCCCCAAAAAATCAACCATCCGGAAATTTTGACAAAAATTTTAGCCGGGGACTAGAAAAATAACGAACGTTCGATTTAAAATAAATCCGAGTTCAGAACCCCAACCCTCAACTCATCAACCGGCAGCCTGCGACCCCATTCCGAGGGTTCGAGTCCTGAAGATGCAGAGCTAAATGCAAATTTTTGGATCTTGAATCTTTTGGCTGAGGACTCGTCCCAAGTTGCCACCATTTCGGTTACAAGATTCAGTCATCCAAGCCTGAAAACAATGACCAACCATTCTTGATCGCCGTTTCTGACAACAACCCCCAAGAGAATTGCTCTAGAGAACTAATCGAGAGTATTCCTCAACAAGTCGCTGGTGATTTCACTGATGAACTCCTTGATCCAGCATTGCTCAGGCATCGATTCGGCATGAATACGGCATTCATTAGGCATCGATCGACCCCTGATCATGCATTGCACAATGTCGATTTCAAGGCCAATTTCAGTGCCAATTTTGCGCAGGTGAGGTAGTGTGGCCGCACAAAAACCGATTAAAAACACTTGCGTATTGAGCCAATGCCCAAAATTGTTGATCACGAGAGCTATCGCCAAGAACTCCTGAGTCGTTGCTTTGCTTTGTTTGCCGAACGGGGCTACCACGCACTCACGATTCGGGAAATTGCAAAAGGACTCGGTGTTTCCACTGGAACCCTTTACCACTACTTCGAGAGTAAAGAAGACCTTTTCATCCAACTCATGGACTACCTGAGCTTGGAGGATACGGGAGAGCAAGTGCTCAGTCAGTTGAGCCATCCGCTGACCCTGGCTGAACGAATTGTGGTGGTGATGGATTGCGTGATTGACAACGAGGAATATTTTCGCCAGCAGGATCTGTTAATTGCGGAGTTTTGCCGCCATCAGGGGGAAGTGGTGCGCAAAAATCCCCTGATTCAGGGAGCCCACGATCGCTATGTTCAGGCGCTGGCAGACTTTTTGGGAATTCACGATCGTCCGGTTTTGGAGTGTTTTTTGGCTTGGGTGAGTGGCTTGCTGTACCGCCGAATGCTTTTGGGCGAGCAGTTGGATTTGGCGGAACAGGCAGTTTTGATGTCCAAGATGCTAGCGGGCTACTGGGAGCAAACCAATCGTGATTGCAAAGTTCAGGAATTTCAACACGCTGGCTCTGGCGGCTAGCGCAGCGGCGGCAAGCATTGCCCTGGGGGCGATCGGGCTGTCGCAGTGGAACCGGGCAACGGCAGAGCAGCAGGCCCAAAGCCCAACCCCGGGCCCGGTGGTGCGATCGGGCGTGACGGCCCTGGGGCGGCTGGAGCCGGAGTCGGAGGTGGTGCGGCTGGCGGCTCCCTTGGCGCTGGATGGCGATCGGGTCAGTGAGTTGCGCGTGCGGGAGGGCGATCGGGTTCGGGAGGGGCAAGTGGTGGCCGTGTTGGCTTCGGAAACCGTGTTGGTTGCCGAATATAACGAAGCGAACCGCCAAGTGCAGGTGGCCGAAGCTCGCTTGGCTCAAGTGCGAGCCGGAGCCAAAACCGGCGACATCAACAGCCAGCGGGCCGCCGTGAACCGAGTGCAAGCAGAATGGCAAGGGAACACCGATGCTCAACGGGCCCAGCTCAGCCGGTTGCGGGCCCAGTGGCAAGGGCAGTTGGCCCAACAGTCGGCCGCCGTTCGTCGCTTGGAAGCGGAGTTAGCCAATGCCCAATCGGAATATCGGCGCTACGAGGCGCTCTATCAAGAGGGGGCGGAATCTGCCTCTCGGTACGATTCCAAGCGGCTGTCGGTGGAAACCTTGTTTCGGCAACTTCAGGAAGCCCGGGCGGAACTGAACCGGCTCGATCGTACCGGTCGCCAGGAAGTGCAAGAGGCCGCGGCGGTGCTGAGTCGGGTTGAGCGGGCGGGCCAACAACAATGGCAAGAGGCCAAGTCCACCCTCAGCAGTGTGGCGGAAGTGCGGACGGTGGATGTGCGCACGGCCTTGGCGGAAGTGGCGGCGGCGCGGGCCGCGCGCGATCGGGCGGCGGCGGCCTTGGAACGGGCTTATCTGCGGGCCCCCAGCGATGGGCAAATTTTGAAGATCCATGCCCGGGCGGGCGAAAAGATTGGTGATGACGGTCTGCTTGATCTGGCTCAGACCGATCGAATGGTGGCCGTGGCGGAGGTTTACCAAACCGATGTGGGGTTGGTGCGCGTTGGCCAACCAGCAACCGTTGTGGGCCAAGCGATTCAGGGCAGCTTGCGCGGCACGGTGGCCCAAGTGGGACTGCAAGTGTTGCGACAAAACGTGTTTAGCAATCAGCCGGGCGAAAACCTCGATCGACGGGTAGTGGAAGTGCGCATTTTGCTCGATCCGGCCAGCACGGCCCGCGTGCGATCGTTCACCAATTTACAAGTGGAAGTGAGCATCGAAACCGGCACGGGCAACACTCGCTAACTCGCTAATTGGCGGTCATTTGATTAATGGTCATTTGATTGTTACTGAATCAATTCTTTTGTCAGCGCGCTTGCTAGCGTTGCAACCGATCCCATGCCCAAAAAAACTCCCCTTTCTTGGCTATTATTGGTGCGCCAAAAAAGCCGCCTCGTTGTAGCCATTGCTGGCATTGCCTTTGCTGATATTTTGATGTTCATGCAGTTGGGGTTCCAAAGTGGCCTATACGACGCAGCCATCAAGCCTCACCTCAACCTGGATGCGGATTTAGTCCTCATTAATCCCCAGTTTCGGACACTTTTTTCTGTTAAAAGCTTCCAACGCGAACGGCTCTATCAAGCTCGCGCACTGCCCGAAGTGAAAGAGGTGAGTTCTATTTATATCAACACCGGCCAATGGCGCAATCCAGAAACCCGTGAAAGTCGCGCCATTTTGGTTTGGGGAGTCGAACCTGGAAAGCCCAGTTTCAAGCTGCCGGAAGTGGAACAGCAACTTACCGAAATCACCCTGCTGAAGACCGTTTTGTTTGACCAAGCGGGACGACCGGAATATGGCATGGTGGCCGATTGGTTAGCCCGGTCGCCCCAGGGTTTAGAAGTGGAGTTGAGCGATCGGCTCTTGAACGTCAGCGGTACTTTCACCTTGGGGGCATCGTTTGCGGCGGATGGCAACACGATCGTCAGTGATTCCACCTTTTTACATTTGTTTCCCGATCGCTCCGCCAGCAACATTGAAGTGGGGTTAATTCAACTGCAACCGGGTAGCGATCCGGTGGTGATGCAACGCAAACTGTCCGCCTTTTTGCCCAAGGATGTGCGAGTTTTAACCGTTGAAGAATTTGCCAACGTTGAAAAGCAATATTGGGCCGAAGGAACCGGTATTGGTTTCATTTTTGGTCTCGGGGTCATCATGGGCTTCATTGTGGGCATCGTGATCGTTTATCAGATTCTCTATTCCGATGTGTCCGATCACTTGTCGGAATTTGCCACCATGAAAGCCATGGGCTACAGCAACGTTTTTCTGGTGCGCGTCCTGATTACTGAAGCCTTAATTTTGGCAGTAATTGGCTTTTTACCCAGCATGGTTTTGGCAATGGGTTTATATCAAATTACCTATTCCGCTACCCTTTTGCCGATTTTCATGCAGCTCGATCGCGCCATCACCGTTTTTGTGTTGACCGTTGCCATGTGCAGCGCCTCCAGCGTGATTGCCATGCAAAAGCTTTATCAAGCGGATCCAGCGGATATTTTCTAAGGATTTTTGCCCACTCAGGATTTTTGCCCACTTTTGGAGAGATCAATCTAGCAGAGGGTTAGGTTATGGATCAGGTCATGGATCAGGTTACGAATCAAGTCCTTGGGCAACCATCTAGCCAAGCTAATGCCATTACGATTCAGGATTTGAATCACTATTTTGGCAATGGCGACCTCAAAAAACAGGTGCTTTATGACATTAATTTGACCATTCAAGCGGGTGAAATTGTGTTGCTGACGGGGCCATCTGGCTCTGGAAAAACCACCCTATTGACCCTGTTGGGAGGGTTGCGATCGGCCCATGAAGGGAGCTTGAAAATTTTGGGTCAAGAAATGTGTGGAGCTAGCAAAGAACAGCTTCTAAGAACTCGCTGCAACATTGGCTATATTTTTCAGGCCCATAATCTTTTGAGCTTTCTAACAGCTCGCCAAAATGTCCGCTTGTCCTTGGAATTACATGACCATTACACCGATGCAGAGTGCGATCGGCTGGTGGATGAAATGTTGACGGCGGTGGGCTTGGGAGAGCGATTGGACTATTATCCCGAGCAGCTTTCAGGGGGACAAAAACAGCGGGTGGCGATCGCCCGGGCCCTGGTGAGTTCTCCCAAAATTGTTTTGGCCGATGAGCCAACGGCCGCGCTCGATCGCAAGTCGGGGCGGGATGTGGTGGAAATTTTGCAACGCTTGGCCAAGGAGCGAGATTGCACCATTTTGTTGGTTACTCACGATAACCGCATTTTGGATATTGCCGATCGACTGCTGTATATGGAAGACGGGCGATTGGTGAAGGATAAGACTGAGTAGATTTGCAGGAAATTAAACTTGGCGATCGTGCTCTAGGTTGTGCAAAATTTGACGGAAATCTGCTGCGATTTTTCCTTGATTTTCAAGGGTCAAAACTGGCACATGGATAAATAGAGCCTTGGCTAATTGGCGGTTGAGCAACAGCCATTGCAAGACTCGGTAATAGAGCGCATTGCAAACAAAATTTCCTGCATCAAAGCTAATTTCAGAACACTCAGTTCCCGCCAAAAGTTGTGGCAAATGAAAACCCGTTGCTAACCAACTCCCCCCTTGGTTAGCTTGGGCTTCTAGGGATAGGTGAGATCGCCCCTCAGCCATGCCACATAACACAATTTGCCGAGGGCGATGTTGCTCGATCGCCCCAATCACCCGCTGAGGAGCCAGATCAAAATCAACGGGTAATTGCCGCAAGCAAATCGCCTGCGGGGGCAGTTGCCGTTGTTCGATCAGCAAAGCCAGCAAATCATCGGAAGCGTTCGATTTCTGATGGGGTAACCAAGTTTGAAAGGAGGTGATCAGCCATGGAGATTGCGCCATTTCAAACCTATAATTTCAGTGGTTTCGATCTTTTGAATGATTTGGATGATTAAGATCGCTTTCGATCGCCCATCATCAAAATCACAGTTTCAGTCAATACAATTGCAGCAATTGCAGGGGTTTGGTGTCCTATGACAACGATTGCCGTGGTCGATTACGATATGGGCAACTTGCATTCCGCCTGCAAGGGGCTAACCCAGGCGGGAGTTGAGCCGATCGTGACTGACTCGGCAACGGTGATCGATCGCGCCGATGCGATCGTCCTGCCGGGAGTCGGGTCTTTTGATCCGGCGGTGCAGCAACTGCGCGATCGGGGATTGGAAGCGCCCATTCGCCAGGCGATCGCCCAAGGAAAACCCTTCTTGGGCATCTGTTTGGGTTTGCAAATGCTATTTGAAACCAGCAGCGAGGGCCGGGAACCGGGCCTGGGCATCGTGCCCGGCTCCGTGCGGGCTTTTCAGCCAGAACCAGGAATCACTATTCCCCATATGGGTTGGAATCAGTTGACCCTCACCCAACCCACATCCCTGCTGTGGCAAGGGTTGGAGCTGTCGCCCTGGGCCTATTTTGTCCATTCCTACTATGTGGATCCGGCGGATCCAGGGGCGATCGCCGCCACGACCACCCACGGCAGCCAAACGGTGACAGCCGCCATTCACTGCGAAGCGCTCGGTTCCGGTCGGCCCAATGTGATGGCGGTGCAGTTTCACCCGGAAAAGTCAGCGGCGGCGGGCCTGCGAATCTTGGCGAACTTTGCCACCACGGTTCGATCGATGGTTCCCTGCTAGGGTTAATCGACCGGTTTGGCAACGCTTAAAAATGCCTAAAAACGCTTAAAGCTGAACGGAGCGCAAGTGCGATCGGGGATCGGTCGATCGCGCGGCCCGCACCTGCTCGTAAGCGGCCCGCTCGGCCGCCGTGGGCGAGCTGGGCAAGGTCACCGCCACCCGCACCAACAAATCCCCTCGTTTGCCGCTGGGTTCAACCCAACCCTTGCCTCGCAACCGCAGGGTTTGACCCGACTTGATACCCGCTGGCACATTCATGGTCACCAACCCATCGGGGGTGGGCACATCGGCCTTGGTTCCCAACACCGCCTCATCTGGGGCGATCGGGATTTCGCAAACCAAGGTATCGCCCTCAAACTGGAAGAAGTTGTGGCTATTGAGACTGACCTTCAGGTACAGATCTCCCCGTTGACGGCTGTAGGGGTCGTATTGCCCCTTGCCTTTGAGGCGAATTTTGCTGCCCGGTTTGGCCCCGGGAGGAATGCGCACGGTGATGGTTTCGGCTCCCAGGCTCAGGCGCTTTTGTGTGCCATTAAAGGCTTCCCCAAAGGACAGGGCCAAGGTGGCTTCTCGATCGCCCGCGGCCGATTGGGGGCCAAAGCCGCCCACATCCCCAAAGCCGGAGAAGCCACCCCCAAAATTGCTGCTGTTGTAATTGCCGCTGTAGTTGCTGCCTGTGCCGCTGCGATAGTTGTAGTTGCTCGATCGCGTCCCGGCGGCCCCTGGCCCGCCAAATCGTCCCAGCAGCTCATTAATAAATTCATCAAAGCTGCCGTAGCGGCCAAACTCAAAATCATCAAACCCGGCTCCCCCGGCCCCGGCTCCTCCCCAGGCTTGACCGGCGCGATCGGCCTGTTGCCAATATTGACCAAAGCGATCGTACTTTTGGCGCTTGTCCGCATCGGACAGGACTTCATAGGCCTCGTTCACTTCCTTGAACCGCGCCTCTGCCTGTTTGTCGCCCGGGTTCAAGTCCGGGTGGTATTTGCGCGCCAACCGTCGATAGGTTTTCTTGATTTCCTCGGCACTGGCGGTTTTGGTCAGACCCAGCACCGCATAGTAATCCTTAAAATCTGTCGCGGCCATGCGCTATCACCTTATTTTGCTGCGGTCGATCGGGATGGATTTAGCCTAACGAAGTCTAGCGCTGGCTGGAGATCGGGTGCGATCGCGCTGATTGGTGCAATTCCCGAACCTAACCAGATTTTGGCTGTCGCCTGGATCCTGATCCTCAGCGGTTTCCGCCCCCTTTCCGGCCATGGGAAAGGGGTTGGGAAAACCAAGATTGATCGACCATTTCGGGAGCAAGCCTAGGGATAGAACGCCAACTGGGGCAACCCGATCGTTTCATCCAAGCCCAACATCAGGTTCATGCACTGCACCGCCTGACCCGATTGGCCCTTCATCAGGTTATCGATCGCCGACAACACAATCACCCGATCGGTGCGTGGATCCACCTCCACACCCAAATAGCAGAGGTTGGTTCCTAGGGCCCACTTGGTTTGGGGATAGACCCCACTGGGCAACACCTTCACCCAAGGACTGTTGCGATAGAAAGCGTTGTAGATGGTCAGCAGGTCTTCGCGCACCAGGCCCGGATCGCGGAGGGTGGCATAGACGGTGGACAAAATGCCGCGCGGCATCGGCACCAGGTGGGGCGTGAATTGAATCCGCACTTCATGACCCGCCAAATCCGTGCAAATTTGTTCAATTTCCGGCGTGTGGCGATGGCGACCGACCCCATAGGCAGAAAAGGAACCGCCCGCTTCCGCCAACAGCATGTTGGTTTTGGCCTGGCGACCGCCGCCAGACGTGCCGGACTTGGCATCAATGATCGCCGTTTCCGGAATGATAATCCCCTGTTTCAGAAGGGGCAGCAGGGCCAACAGGCTGGCCGTGGGATAGCAGCCGGGACAACCAATCAGGTTCGCCTCCGCGATCGCCTCGCGATTCAGTTCCGGCAGCCCATAGACCGCCATGGCCGCCACTTCCTGATCGCTGCGACTCTTGCCATACCAGTCTTCATAGGTGTTCAGATCCCGGAACCGGTAATCTGCCGACAGATCCAACACCTTACAGCCCCGATCGACCAGTTGAGGAGCCAAGTCACAGGCAATCCCGTTGGGCAGCCCCAAAAACACCACCCGACAGCGCCGGGCAATCTCATCCAGGTCGATCGACTCCACCTTCAGGGAAATGCGGTGGGCCAGGTGAGGATAAACTTGCCCATAGCTTTGGCCGGCACTGCTTTCGCCGCCCAAATAGGTCAGTTCCACATGGGGATGATCTAACAGAATTCTGACCAGTTGCACGCCGCCGTAGCCCGATGCGCCAACGATGCCAACTGGAATCTTGTCTGTATTACTCATAATCCGGCTTCTGATTCCCTTTGCTTGTGTGGGTGCCTGTGTCTGTGGACGGGCGCGGTGCTGCTGGGTGCGGGCCAGCCGGCGGGTGCGCGCGGCTTGTTGCCATGCATTCTAGTACCGTTTGCCGGTGTTCCTGCGTTCGGTTGCAGGGGGTCTCACCCCTAGGGGATACAGGGCGATCGCACAGGATCAGAAAAGCCGCAATTCACCGCCGGGTGAAACTGCTACAGGGGATACAATGGAGACCATAAGTTAAGAACTGTAACTGTTTATTAGCGTCCGTGCCGGCCTCTGGCTGACGGACGCACCGTTCGTCTTTGGTTGCTGCTGCAATGACCCACCACACCGTCCCCCAGCCTGTTCCCGCGTTTGTGTTTGACACGATTCCCGCCATCCTGGCAGACCTCAAGGCCGGGCGGCCCGTGGTGATTGTGGATGACGAAAACCGCGAAAACGAAGGGGACATCATCTACGCCGCCGAAAAGGTGACGGCGGACGCGGTGAACTTCATGGCCACGGAGGCGCGGGGACTAATTTGTTTGGCCATGACGGGCGATCGGCTCGATGCGTTGGAGTTGCCCTTGATGGTGACCAACAATACGGACAGCAACCAAACGGCCTTCACCGTTAGTATCGATGCTTCGCCGGCCTTGGGGGTGAGCACGGGCATTTCAGCGGAAGACCGCGCCAAAACAATCCAAGTGGCGATCGACCCACGAACCCGGCCGGAAGATCTGCGGCGACCGGGGCACATTTTCCCCCTGCGATCGCGCGAAGGGGGGGTGCTGAAGCGGGCGGGGCACACGGAGGCGGCCGTGGACTTGGCTCGCCTGGCGGGGCTTTATCCAGCGGGCGTGATTTGCGAAATTCAAAATCCCGATGGTTCCATGGCCCGGTTGCCGCAACTGATTGACTATGCCCAGCGCTACGACCTGAAAATCGCCACGATCGCGGACTTGATTAGCTATCGGTTGCAACATGAGCGGTTTGTGATCCGGGAAACGGTCACCAAACTGCCCACGGAGTTTGGCCTGTTTGAGATCTATGGCTATCGCAATGAAATTGATGGTTCCGACCATGTGGCGATTGTCAAGGGCGACCCGGCCACCTTCCACGATCGCCCGGTTTTGGTGCGGGTGCATTCGGAATGTCTGACGGGGGATGCGCTGGGATCCTTGCGCTGTGACTGTCGAGCGCAACTGATCGCGGCCCTGAAAATGATTGAGCAAGCCGATGAAGGGGTGGTGGTTTACCTGCGGCAGGAAGGTCGCGGCATTGGCCTGATTAATAAGCTCAAGGCCTATTCCTTGCAAGATTTGGGCTTTGACACGGTGGAAGCCAACGAAAAGCTTGGTTTTCCAGCAGATTTGCGCGATTACGGCGTGGGCGCACAAATTTTGAACGATTTGGGCATTAACCAAGTGCGGCTGATTACCAATAACCCGCGCAAAATTGCCGGTGTTCGTGGCTATGGGTTGGAAGTGGTCGATCGCGTGCCCTTGTTGATTGAGGCCAACTCCTTCAACACGCGCTATCTGACCACCAAGGCGGCCAAGCTGGGGCATCTGCTTCTGCAAACCTATCTGGTGACGATCGCCCTCCATTGGACTGATCACCCCACCACTAGCGAAGCCTACGAACGGTTGGCCCAGTTGCGACAGTTGGTGAGCGATCGGGATTTGCGATTGCGGGAAGAGGCGCGGCCGGTGGCGGTGGCCCTGTTTGGCAACCCGGCGCTGATTGTGCATTTGGGCTTTGACCAACCCAATTTGGCCATGGCCGGTTGGTATCGCGAGCCGGGCCATCCTTACCTGGAGGCGATCGCCCAACTCCTGGATCAGTTGGCGGACTGGCAAGCGGTGCAGCGGCTGGAATTTTTGGTCAGTGAAGGGGGCGACCCCATGGCCGGGCTACAGGTGAAGCTCGATCGCCTGACCTACAAGCTGTCGAGCGGGCATCGACCATCCACCATTTGCCAAGATGTGGAAAGCCAGCAAATTTATAGCTTCCTGCGCTAGCGGCCTGCGTTAGGGCTGTTGGGGCGATCGTCCTGCGCTAAAGTGCCTTTGTTGCAAACTGCGGGCCGCCGATCGGGAAATGTCCCCTAGCTAGCGGTTCTCCGGCGGTTTGGCAACGGTTTTTCAGGGCAGGACAGCGCGTGCAACAGGAACCGGGCCATCAACCCCCTCAGGCCATTCAGGCATTTTGGGCACAAGTTTGGAGCGTTCTTTTTCAGCCGATCGCCCATGGGCGCGATCGACGGCTCTGGTTTTGGGGCGGCCTCTGCGGAGCCGTGGCCCTGGCCTATGGCGGGTTGGCCCTGCAACAGGCCCTGGCGGGCCCCTATGTGATCCAAGATGATGCCCGACAGCATGTGTTTTGGATGCGACGCTTTTGGGATCCAGAAGCCTTTCCCCAAGATCTGATTGCCGACTATTTCCAGTCCGTGGCCCCGGCGGGTTACCAATGGCTCTATGGCTTGGTGGCCAAGCTGGGGCTAGATCCTTTGCTGTTTAACAAATTTGTGCCCCTGGGGTTAAGTCTGCTGGCGGCGGTGGGAGCCTATGGCTTAGCGGTGACCCTCTGGCCGATTCCGTTGGCGGCGGGGTTGAGTGGGCTGCTGGCGGTGCAGGCCCTGTGGCTGCGGGATGATTTGGTTTCCGGTACACCAGCGGCCTTTGCGGGGCCCCTGTTGCTGTGGGGGTTGTGGGCGATCGCCCGTCGGTGGTTGGGATTAACGGTGGGGGCGATCGGGCTGCTGGCTTTGTTTTATCCGCAAGTGGCCCTGGTGCTGGGCGGCGCGTTAGGACTGCAATTGCTGCGATCGGGGCGATCAGTTGCTTGGCGCTGGCGTGCGGCCTGGGAACGCCCGGAGGTGCGGGTGGCCTTGGCGGGCTTGGGGGCGCTGGTGGTGACCATGGTTCCCTACCTGTTGCGCGATTCTCCCTTTGGGCCGGTGCTGTCCGTGGACGTGGCGCGAGCGATGCCCACCTTGGCCGATAAGGGTTGGTCTGCCTTTTTCACGCGGGATCCTTGGAACTATTGGGCCTGTGGCCAACGCAGTGGCTTTTTGCCCACCGAATGGTGTCGGATCATGGCCTTCCATTCGGTGCTGGTGTTGCCTTTGGGCGTTTGGTTTGGCCTGTTGTGGCCCCTGCTGTGGTGGCAGCGCGATCGCTTCCCCCTGGTGCGATCGGCCCAAGGAGCCTTGCCCCTGTTGAGCGATCTGTTGCTGTCCTCCGCGATCGGGTTCGGGGCGGCCCATGGGTTGCTCTTTAAATTGCACCTGCCCAATCGGTATGGGGAGCATTCGGTGCGGCTGGTGGCGGCGCTAGTGGCGGGTTTGGCGATCGCGGCGGTGCTGGAGCGGGCGGTGCAACTACTGCGGCGGGGTGGCTCCCGGGCGATCGGGGCCGGGCTGGGGGCGGGCCTGTTGGTTCTGTGGTTTGTGGCCTATCCAGCGGCTCTGACGGCTCAAAATTACGCCTTTCCGGTCACCAACTACGTGCCGGGCAATGCTCCGGGGCTTTACGCTTTTTTGCAACAACAACCGCGTGATACCTTGGTCGCTTCCTTGGCCCGCGAGGGGGATAATTTGCCCGCCTTTGCGGGGCGATCGATCTACGTGGGCGGCCAAGGCTATCTGCTGCCCTATCATCTGGGGTTTTATCAAGAACTGGTGCGGCGGCTCGATCGACTCGTGAGCGCCCAATTTGCCCCCAGTTGGGCCCCCATTCGTCGGTTTTTGGCGGAGACGGGCGTGGATTTTTGGTTAGTGGAGCGATCGAGCTTTCAACGGGACTTTTTGGATAGTCGTCGGTTTCGCCAATTCAACATTGGTGCAGCCCCATTAGCCCAGCTCGATCGGGGCGAACAACCGGTTTTACCTAGCGCGATCGACCGTTGCGCCCAGTGGCAAGCGGGCGATTTGGCACTGTTGGAGGCGAAATGCTTAATGGCTGGCTCCGCGCCCTAGACCCAACCAGCCCCAGGGGCGATCGCGCGGGCCGCTGGGCCTTGGCGCTCAGTTTGGCCGTGGCGATCGGTTGTGCCCTGCCTGCTCTCTTTCAGGCCTTCAGCGGCCCCTACGTGGTGCAAGACGATGCTCGCCAACATGTGTTTTGGATGCAACGGTGGCTCCACCCCGATCGCTTCCCCAATGACCTGATGGCAGACTATTTCCAATCCGTGGCTCCCTGGGGATATCAAGGCCTATATCGGTTGGGCAGCGTCCTCGGCTTGGATCCGATGGTTTTCAATAAATTGTTGCCGATCAGCCTAGGAACCCTGACCACATTTTTGTGTTTTCAAGTGGTTTGGCAACTGTTGCCCGTACCCTTGGCGGCCTTCAGCGCCTGCGTATTTTTAAATCAAAATTTATGGATTGCCGATGATCTCGTTTCCGGTGTACCCGTTGCCTTTATTTATCCCCTTTTCTTTTTATTTTTAAAGGGTTGGTTAGGGCGATCGCCCTGGCAACTCTTCAGTGCCATTGGGCTTTTGTCCGGCTTCTATCCTCATGGCGTTTTATTGGGATCTTCTCTGATTGGTCTAGATTTAATTTGGCAAACTTGGCTAATTGCTCAGCGATCACCGTTCCAGGTGCGATCGCTACTGAAAACCCTATGGAATCAGCGTCGATTAGAACTCAGCTTGCTGATATTTTCAGGCTTAGTTCTATTGCCCTTCCTCGGAAAATCGAGTCAATATGGCCCGGTGCTAACTGCCACTGAAGCCAAAACCTTTTGGGCCCAATTTTTCCAGGTGGAACCGGCTTGGGCCTATTGGTTCAAACATCGACGCACGGGGCTAATTCCGATCGATTGGTGGGAAATTGACTTCGCTTTCCCGCAAATTATTTTGACCTTACTCTTTCCGATTTTGTGGTGGCAGCGCGATCGGTTTCCCCTGTCCCAGTCCACGCGATCGAGCCTGGTCTTTGTGCCGCAATTATTAATCGTCTCTGGGGCTTGGTTTACCGTTGCCCATCTCTTGCTCTTTCGGTTGCATTTGCCCAACCGCTACTCAGAACATTCCCTGCGTATCGTTGTAGCCATTTTGGGTGCGATCGTCCTGAGTTGGCTGGTGCAAAAGGCTTGGCAATGGGCCAAATCACGCCCGCCCAATGCAAAATTGAGCAATCCAAAAGCCAAAGGCTTGGTGTTGCTCATCACCGGTTTTTTGCTGATTTATCCCTTCACCTTTCCTGGTTTTCCCGCCACGCAATACGAAATTGGCAACCATCCCCAACTCTATGAATTTTTTCAGAACCAACCGGTTATCATTCGGATTGCTTCCACCACCCGTGAAACGGATAATTTGCCCAGTTTTGCCCAACGCTCCATTGTGGTCGGCCCCGGGTTCACCATGCGCTACCATCGTCGCTATGCCACGGAGCTATTGCAGCGGGCAACGGATTTAATTGTGGGTCAATATACCCCGAACCCCGATCGCCTACGGGAGATTTTGAACCGCTATTCAGTGGATTTTTGGTTGCTTGATCGGGCTGATTTTGACCCCAATCAGCTCCAAAAAATGGGCTGGGTTCGTTGGTTCCGCGCCAGCCCCCAAGAACCCCTGGCGATCGCCCATCGTCAAGCGATCGAGCAATTACGGCGGGGCGAAGTGCCCGTGATGCAAACGCTGCTCGATCGTTGTCAGCAATTCACCGATCAATCATTGGTTGTTCTGAATGGCAACTGCTTAAGATCATCCCTTTAATTCCATGCATTCAGCCTGTCTGATCAGGGCTAACTGATGAATCTCATTCATTCCTTAATTTGATTCACGCCCTTCATTCCATTGCAGATCAATTTCTCCAAAGATGACTAACCAAACAATTAGCCAAAAAATTCTGACAGGTTTGCAAAAGGGATTTCAAATCGGTTTCCAAAGTCCTCGCCAAGCTCCCCGCTGGACAATTTCCTTACCCCTCTTGGGTCTGATTTTGTTAAGTGGTGCGATCGCCCTCTATGGCATTAACTGGGGATTGCCAGACTGGAAAGGTTGGGCCGCCGATGAGCTAACGCCAGAACGGGTTTTAGAGGCGATCAATCAAAAATTTGCCAACGGTTGGCACTATAAATATCCACCCTTTCACTATTACTTACTGACCCTGCTCTATTCACCCCTGTTGGTGCTGAAACAACTGGGCTGGGTTTCCTTTGAAGATCTGAAAACCTATAGCCTTTTGTTCTATCTCAATCGGCTGCTTTGCGTGGTCATGGGCATGGGAACTATGGTCTTGATGGTGCGGTTGGGAGAAATGATTTTTGATCGCAAAACGGGCTGGCTAGCGGCCTTATCCATGGCCCTCACGCCCCTTTATGTCTACTACGCCAAAATCGCCAACTTAGATATTCCCGTTTTGTTTTGGTCGATCGGCTTTTTAATTTTCTATGTGGAAATTCTGAACCATCACCGCTTTCGCGACTACATCATCGGCGCAGTTTTAGCCGCGATCGCCGTTTGCACCAAAGATCAGTTCTATGGATTTTGCATCCTCACGCCGTTCTTTGTGATTTGGCACTATTGGCAAAAACAACGGCTGAGCAACCCTCAATTCACCCTTTGGCAAGCGGTGCGCGATCGACGGGTGGGCTATGGCCTTGGTGCAGGGGTTGGAGCATTTTTAATTCTGCAAAATGCCCTCTTTAACTTCCAAGGGTTTATCGATCGATTCAACTTAATTCTGTACGGAGGAGCCAGCATTCGCCCTCGTTACGAAGAAAGTTTGCAAGGGCAGTGGGAAATGCTGGGCCAAAGTTTTGGGCATTTGCAATTTTCCTTTGGCTGGCCCCTTTGGTGGCTGGCTTGGGTCGGGATGGCGCTCTATGGCTGGCGATTAGTTCGATCGCTCCGAGGCTATTCCCAACCGGGCCGCACCTCTCTTCATCCCACCGATCGCCAATGGTTGCCGCTCTATCTTTGGGTTCCCGGTATTTCCTATTACCTGTTTTATATCGCACCTATTTTGTATAACGATGTGCGCTATTTAATGCCCTTAATGCCCCTCTTTGCCTTCTTCGCGGGTTTTGCCATGGCCCAGTTGAGCGATCGCCTGAAACCTTGGTTTTTTCCCGGTGCTTTAATCACCACCCTCGCCTTGAGTTACAGCCTGGGTTATAGCTGGACAGTCAACAGTTTAATGATCCATGATTCACGCTATTTTGTTGAAGAATGGATGCGATCGCAAATTCCCGCCAATGAATTAATTCTGGAAGTGGGCATTGAAAAATATTTGCCCCGCACCACAGGATTTCAAGCCAAATTGCTCGAAGAACCGGACTTGGGACAGGTGAGCGTCCTCAAGCCCCAATGGATTATTGTCAGCAGTGGCTATGACCAACGGCGCTTTCCGCAAAATTCTCCAGGTCACCAATTTTTTGAGCAGTTACAATCGGGAAAATTGGGCTACGAACTGGCGCTGCAATACCAAACCAAGCCCAAGTGGTATTGGTTCGATCGCCCCACGGTGACCTATCGACTGTTGGATGACATGAAAATTTATTCCAACTTCGACAAAATCGACCCTGAAATCACAATTTATCGATCGAATAAATCGACTGAATAAACCGCCAACTTTTAATCATGATGCCCTCCCCCGCCGTGCCCCGCGCTTCCCGTCGCCCTCGGATCTTCGCGTCCCTCCTGGCTCGTTCTGGGGTGGTGGGCTGGGGATGTTTGGCCTGTTTACTGATCGGCTGTGGCAATGGGAACCGTAGCGACGCAGCTATTACCACCGAAGTTCCGGCGGCCCCAGCGACCCAGCCTGTGGCCTTGAACAGCGAGACCCCATCGGCTCCGGGAGCGGGCCAGTCGCCCGCCGTGGATCGGGTGGCGGCGGTGGATGCCAATCGCGAAATCGCTAACGGTCGCCTGGGGCGGGTGCGGCTGGGCATGACCCTTGCTGAAGCCAAGCGGCTGATGGGACCCAATGTGCGCTGGGAAAATGTGCCTAATCTGCTGGTGGACTTTGGCGGCATCGCGGCCAAGTCAGGATCGCAAACCCTGTTTTATGTCATTTACGAAGCAGCAGGCGGAACACCACGCGATCGCGACCCGATTTCCATGCTGATGACGGAGAACGCAGCCTACAAAACCGCCGAAGGAATCGGCCCCGGCAGCTCGATCGCCCAAGCCGAAGCGGTCTACGGCAAAGCCACCCTCAGTTTCAATTGGGATGATGAAGCGCGGGAATATGTCAAATTTGCCAGCCAGCCGGTGGGTCTGATTTTTCGCACCCGAGGTCAGCCCGATGACTTCGATGGCAACTATCCCACCACCCAAGGCCAAAGCCAGAGTTTTTACAGCACACAACGTTACCGCCCCACCGCAGCCATCAAAGCCGTGTGGGTCGCTTCGCCCTAGTCGCGCGACAGGCTTAATGTATTGGGTCAAAGCGGCAAAGGCAGTCGTCGTAACAAGGGGCTTAAGCCCCTTGCTGCCTAACGGTTTGGTGGCGACAACAGTCAGTTGACTTGGCCTATCACGTTAAGGCAGCCGCGCCACTAGGGTTCCGCGCTGTCCGCCAACTCCGAAAACCGCTTTGCTCCAGCCGCCCGCAAGCGTTCCGCTCCCTCGGGCCAATCCATCAACAATGCCTGATCGAGATGGGTGAAGTCGGGGCCATGGTCACCGATTCGGTTGGGGTCGGCCCCGGCGGCCAGCAAGCGGCCGATCGCGCCGGCCTGTCGCCAAGCCACGGCAAACCCAAGGGGCGTTTCTGAATCATCCGTGACGGCGTTGGGGTCGGCTCCCCGTCGCAACAGCAAATCGATCATCGGCAAGTCCCCTTCAACCACAACATGCAGCAGGGGCGTGCAGCCAAAGTTGCCGGGCGGGCCATCCACGGGCGCGCCCCGATCGAGCAGCCAAGTCACCATCGATCGGTTGTGCCAAATGGCGTAGTCCAGCAACATGGCTTCGTTGGACTGGTAAAGCTCGGGATGTTTGCCCAACAACAATCGCAGCCGCCGCCGATTGCCGCGTTGAATGTAGCTATGCGCTCGACGAATGAGACCAAGACCCATGGGAGATCGACCTGCTGAGGAAATTGGCTGAATTTAGGGGGCGATCGGCTGGCGGTTTAAGAACGCATTGGAGCAGTTGACAGCAAGTTTTGCGACAGTCTACGCGAGTTACTGTTCAGCGTAGTTAACAGAAATGCGGGGTAGGAGAATCGAACCCCTAAGCGTTGCTCTTGGACAAAACACTGTTTCCGGAACTTACACTGCTCGCAGCACATTTGGGTAGTCACCAGACCTTCGCAGCATCGCTACCCCGCATGAACCGACCGTTGTATAGACAACAGGTGCAATCATTAATTCCTCCTTTTTTGAAGATAGATGCTGTCTTAGCTAAATAGTGGTGGGCAGTGTCCACCCTACTGGCTTCACCGTGCGTTAATCGAATGGATAGTCTTTCTTGGGTGCTTGATATTTTTTGAAACTGCCGCATACTTGATAGCAAAGCTGACCAAAATTGATTTAGGGATGACTCAGCTTGGAAACCCTGCGCCGATACTTCCACATCACGAAACCTGTGATTAACAGTGCTAGGGGAGCCAACCCAACGAAAACATAAAGAATTCGGGTTGCCAGACCGCCAAAAGTCCCAAAGTGAACCGCATCAAACTGACTAATAATCGCCTCCGCCCGGGTCGGCTTCAGCCCATCAGTCAGTTGAATTAACTCACCGGTAAACTGATCGATCGCCACTCTGGTATTGCCCCATTGCGAGCGTTCTTGGGGTTGTCGCTTGCTTACGACAAATGGAGAATCTGGCTTTTGAGGAAGCACAATATAGGTCATCGTCGCATCGGGAATGACCGCTTCGGCTCGCTGGATCAACTCAGCAATAGATAAAGGCTGCTGACTTGGAATTGGCTTGGAAACTGGCGCGGCTGGCTTGGGTGTGAAAGTGACAGCATAAATCGCCTCATTCACCTTAGCTTGAGGCACATTCCAAGCAAACCCTGTGAACCCAATCAAACCTAAAAAAATTGCAGTAATGATGCCTGAAACTTTATGAATATCAAAGTTGGTTCGTTTGATATGGGCGTTTTTCCACTTGATTTTGAATCCAGCCATGAAATTGCGCCAGCCCGGCCACAACACAATGCCAGTGAGGCTCAAGATCAGTGTCAGCAACGCAACAACGCCCATCACGAGAGTGCCTGTTTCCCCCGCCAGCAGTTTGTAATGGAGGTCATAAATTAGGCCAACCCAACTGCTTTCCCATTCCCGATCGCCCATAATTTGCCCCGTGTAGGGATGCACAAACACCTGCCAATGGTGATGGGCTGGGGTTTCCAACCAGGCCTGATAGGGTTCCTGGGCTGATTGGGGTGGCGCAATGGTGTTGAGGTTCCATTGCTTTTTTCCATAGGCCGCTTTGATCGACTCGATGATGGCAGCAACGGGCACCATTGCCCCCGCAGGCACAACGGTTCCCAGCCGCTGAGCCAGCACCCAATGATCAATTTCATGCCAAAAAACGAGGACACTGCCAGTCAAACCTGCGATGCACAACAAAATCCCGATCGCCAAACCTAACCAGCGGTGGATGAAGAAAGAAATCGTCCTGAGTTTGGCAGAAAACAGGCGAGTGAGTGATTTTGGTAAAGGCTTTTGTGGTGATTCCATTTCATGCTTACCCCGGCTGATGAATACTGAGCGATCTCCGATCGCTGAGCTAAAATGTCCAAGAAAAACTGGCTTGCACGGTCAGCGGCGCACCATAAAAAATGCGGTTGCGATTGAAAGACCCTTCAAAGTACTCCACATCAAAGAGGTTTTTGATGTTGATTGCCGCGCGGAATCCGTTCCGTTTATAAAAAATTGCGGCATCAGTTGTTAGGTAGCTCGGCAACTCAAACGTATTGGCATTGTCACCTGCGCGATCGCCCACGTAAAACAAGCCCACACCAAATCCCAACCCTTGCAAATCGCCTTCCTGAATTTCGTAGGTTGTCCACAAACTTGTAGCATGGGGCGCAGTGCGTTGGACGCGATTATTCACCAGATCCGAGTTATTGTCCTCGGTGATTCTTGCGTCGTTGTAAGCATAGCTGGCAAAGATATTCCACCCTGGCAAAATCTCTCCAGCCACGCTGAGTTCAACCCCTTGACTCCGCTGCTCTCCCGTTTGCACTGAGAAGTTGTCATCAACGGGATCGGTGGTCAGCACATTTTTTTGAGTGATGTTGTACCATGCCAAGGTTGCAGAAAGCCGATCGCTTAAATCGGCTTTCACACCAATTTCAAACTGGGTTCCTCGGGTAGGCTCAAAAGTACTGTCGTCGCGAGAACGACCAATAGTTGGTTCAAACGATCGACTGTAGTTGGCGTACAGGGAAAGCGGTTCGATCGGTTGATAGACAATCCCTAAACGCGGACTGAACGCCTCGCCCGACTGAACCAGATCGGGATTGCCGAAATCGCCAGTCTGTCTAAACATGTCAAACCGACCACCGATCAGCACCTTCAAGTTGTCTGCTAGGGTGATTTGATCTTGCAGCAAAATCCCCAGTTCATCGGTCACAATGCTGTCTTCACTGCTAAAGGTCACCGCGCCAGGCGATGCGTCAAAGGTGGGATCAAATAGATCAATGGGCGGCCCTTCTAGCCCTGTGAAGAGTAGTTCAATATCCGATCGCCCTAAATCAACCCCAAATAATAATTGATGCTGAATGGAGCCAGTTGCGAACTTACCCACCACATTCGTAGTCATCCGATAGTCAAAATACTGATCGGAAATGTCAGAGAAGCTGGTTGACAAAGTTCGATTGTCAGCACCAAGCGCTCCCGGAAATCGGCCAAAGGTGTCAAACTCCATCGACCCATATCGAAACGCATGATTTAATGACCAACTTTCATTAAATTGATGCTCCAGCTTATAGCCAATTCGGGCCTGTCTAACCTCAGCATCACTTTCCGTCAGGTTGCGGCTGCGCGGCACATTCCCAAGGGGGTTATCCAAAATTGTGCCCACAATCGGCAATCCATGGGTGGCATTATCGCGCAGTAAGTGCTTATAAGTACCTTCAATGCTGAGTGTGGTGTGGTCACCCAAGGCAAAACTCAGAACCGGCGCAATCACGAAGTTTCTGGTTCGGCTGGAATCCGTGAAAAGTTCTTGGTCTCGATAGGAAGAATTCAGTCGATAAAGAATGTTTTTGTCGCGATCGAGGGGGCCAGACAAATCCACTTCGCCCCGGTAAAAATCGAAGCTGCCCGCGCTCGCTTCCACGAAGTAATAGGGATCGCTTAAAGGGCGCTTGGTAACAAAGTTGATCGTTCCTCCCGGAGAGGATGAGCCAAACAAAATGGAGTTGGGCCCTTGGAGCACTTCAATTTGCTCAATACCCGTGAGGTCAGGGCCAATATTGGCAGAGACACCGTTAAAGTCCCGTGCGACTATGCCATCGACGGTGGGCGAGGTGAAAAATCCTCGCACCTGTGCCCGCACCGCGTCAAAGTTAGACGGCGAGCCAACCCGCACACTGGGCGCATTCAGCAATGCACTGGTCACGTCAGCCCGTTGATCTTGCAGCAGTTCTTGGGGAATGATTTGGATCGATTGGGGAATATCGCGTAAGGGCGTATCTGTCCGCGTTGCGGTGGAGGAGTTTGGCACGCGATAGCCCCGTTGCCCTGCTCCGGTGACCACGAGTTCCTCGTCTGGCTCCTCCCCGGCAGGGTTGAGGCTATAGGCCAGGCCGGCGGTAGTCAGGATCACTTCTGTGGTGGGCGGGGCGTTGGTTCCGGTGACGCTGACCCGGATGGTGTTGCTGTCTTGCTGCGTCACCTGCACCGTGGCAATGTCGGCGATCGGGTTCTCCGCCACAAAGGCTTGTCCTGCTGGGAGCGCCAGCACGGCATTTGGAATATCAGCAACGAGGCTATTGCCCTCGGTGCGAAACTGAGTCGCATCAATTTGCAGGGGCTGATCTTCGGCGGTTTCCAGAACGATTTCGAGTTCCGTATCAATACGGTTCAGTTGCACGCCGGTTACTTGTACGGTGGTGCGCTCAATTTGCGCCCGCCACTCTTGGAGGCTGGTTGCGGGCTGCCCTAGGTCTTGTATTCGGGGAATTTGAGCGCTGTCCTCGGCCCAAGCGGCCTGCGGCCCCACCACGGACAGCACAGTCGCCACAACCAGACCCGACAACCGATTCACCATGACCCCACACCGCAGTTGAGAAAGACTTTCAGGAGCCTAGCAAGGGCGAACAGCAAAACAAAGCCGTTTTGGTGAGTCGCGGTACTTTTTTTGAGGGCTAGCAGAACTTTTTGCGCTGGGCCTGATAGAGCTTGGGATTGATGCCGAACTTGGTTCTGAACTGCTTGGCGAAGTGGCTGCGATCGCCAAAGCCCACGGCGGCCGCAACTTCGGACACTTTTAGCTCACCGGTTTCGAGCAACTGTCTGGCTTGCTCTAGGCGATGGTCATGTAAATAGGTAAAAGGTGGCTGACCAAACACCTGCCGAAAGCCTTCTTTTAACGCCCGACTGTTCAGCCCCACCTGTTGCGCCAGAGTCATCAATGAGGGGGGCTGCTCTAGGTGTCTCAGCAAAATCGATCGAGCCTGATGCAGGCGATCAATATCATCGGGCTTCAGGTTCGCCAGTGCCGCGCCGTCCTCCCAAGTCTCGGCTGGGCCATGGGTTAATGGCTGTTCTTGCTGAATTTGCAGCTCATCGGCCAGCACCAGCATCACCGCCTCCAGGGCCTTGCTCTCTAGAAACATCCGCTTGGTAATGCCCTGATAGGGACAGCGAATGATTTGCCACAGCACCCGCTGCATGGCTCTTGAGACTTTGCCCACGCGGGTGTAGTAGAGCTGGTCGGCTGGTCGCACAAGGTGGCGCAAGGCCGAAGGGAGTTCACCGTCTTGACCCGCAAAGGACTGAAAGACCTGTGGCGACAGCCAAATATGGACTTCCAGGATCGGGTTCCGGTCTGTGCCGATGATCCAATCCTTGGGGGCCAGGCCACTGCCGTAGAGGGCATATTCCAGGTTGTGGACTTCGGTGTAAGTGTCTTGGTGCTGTCCGGAGAGGTGGAAATGGAACGATAGCCACTCGGCACGCTCGGCCAGGGCCGCATCCCAGCGATCGCGCAGCCGGTAGTGATGGACTTGGACTTCAAAGCCTTCTCGGAGTTCCACTTCTCGGATGTAGCCTTCCCAGAGCCAAGCGGGGTAAACCAATAGGCGATCGTACCGATCGGTTGCGTCTGGGTGCCGGGCCTGAGCAGCCGTCTCTTGATACAGCTCAACGGCAGCTTGTTCAGAAGTGGTGATGGTCATGGCGATCGCACTGGCTCAACAAACAGATTCTAATTAATGCGAATAATTAATGCGAAATTGTTGCATTAGAATTGATGCTGGAGCAAGCCAACAACATCGTAATTCCTGGACATTTGCTAACCCGTTGTGGCTGCAACAACGATCGAGTTTGGCGATCGAGTTCGGCCATTCCACCGGGGCGATCGCGCTGCATCTGGCCGTGGTCGTGCGGCAGTATCCCATTGCCAAAATGAAGCACCTTGCCAAAACGGCAAAGTGCTTGAAGATGCTTTGGGTTGCCAGGGCCGGCTCCTGGATCGGGGAGCCGGTGGGACTAACGATAGTTAGTGAATTGCAGCGCCACGGGCAGATCTTCCTGCTTCAGGCGCTGGATCACCAGTTGCAGATCGTCTTTGGATTTGGCGGAAACGCGCACTGCGTCGCCTTGAATTTGGGCTTGGGCTTTTTTGAACTCATCGCGAATCAATTTGCTGATTTGTTTGGCGATGTCTTGGGGAATGCCCTTTTGCAACTTCACCTTTTGGCGAACACGGTTGCCGCTCGCGGATTCAATGTCGCCAAAGTCAAAGATTTTCAGGTCTAGTTTTCGTTTGGCGGCTTTCTCGCGCAAAACGGCCGTGACAGCTTCAAGAGTCATTTCGCTGGCGGTTTCGATCGTGAGATCGGTTTCGCCCAGCTCAACGATCGTGTTGGTGTCTTTCAGGTCGTAGCGGGATTTCAAATCTCGCTGCAATTGGTCGATCGCGTTGACCAACTCCTGTCGATCGAACTCACTCACCACATCAAAGGAAAACGTCGCAGCCATAACCCTAATTTTTCAATCCAAACCAATACAAAATGAATCGCCCAATTCGTGATCAATCTTCAGCCAGGGGCGATCGAGTTCCCATGAACCAGACTCGCCAATGGTGACTGATGCAGCCGTGGATTCAGCCCCCCTAGGCAATTTGCTGGAGCGCTTGCACAAACAGCGAAATCATTGCAATTTGCCCAATGCCAAACATCAGCGATCGCAGGGGAGGAATGTTGGCCAAATAGGCCACCGAAAACAGCGCCCGCGCTCCCACAAAGGCCACCGCCGCCCAACCGGCCGCAGGGGTGTTGACCCCGGTGGCATAGGCCGCCAGGGCCGCAGCGGCATAGGGAGCAAAGGTTTCAATGCTGTTTTGGTGGGCCCAAGTGGCTCGCTTACCATAGTCCGGCAGGCGATCGAACATGGCCCGGGGCGCACCCAAATCCATCCCCACCTGGAACCGGGCATAGGCCACCGCCAAGTAAGGGAAATAGACCAAAAAGCTCGCCACAAAAACTGAACCCAGCAGCAAAGTGGGAATGCTAAAACCCAAAATCATGCGTTTTCACCTAGTCGAATTTCACGAAGTCGAATCAACTAGTCGAAATAGAACAGCGTGACCACCCGGCGCTGTTCTTCAGCTTCCCGGCAGGTTTGCAGCAGGGTCACACTGTCATGGAAGGCAAAGCAAATTAACTGCTGGCAACGGGAAATAATTTCGTGGTTGCACAGGGAGCTGGCTTCAGCCAAAGAAAGCTGGTCATTTTCTGGTTTTTCAACCAAATGAATCACCGATTCCAATTGATCGCGAGATTCGCGCGGTTGCCGCTCCAAACTTTGGGGCAAAATCACGGTCAACAAATTGGCATCGGCGCGCATGGCTCCGCGAATGGCGGCGGCGTTGGTTCCCGTAGCACCCGAAGTAATAATTTGATTCCCGGCCAGCACCAATGCATAGCTGAGGGTTTCAATCAATTGTTGATGCGTAATCGGCACGTGGCGCGAACCCAGGATGGCGATCCGCTTGGAGCCGGTTTGCTGGATTGCAGCGAGTTCCTGCAAAAAATCGTCAACCTTGGGAAGATCGAGAGACGGACTCAAGGGTGCTACGGGGCAATAACAACGCCGCCATTTTAACAGAGACTTGGAGGCTGGCGTTGCGGCCCAAGAATTTAAAAATGGGGTGGGCTGGCGGGTGCAAATTCAGGCCAGGATTGGCGGAAGGATGCTTTCGGGGATGGTAATTCAGGGGATCAATTCGCAGAACAACGGCTTTTGCTAGACTGGAGGTTCAATGGCGCGTGACTCAAAACAGTAACCCGTGAACCGGAGGGCTGCGCTCTCATCTTCATGACCCGATCGCCCCAGTTTGCTGCCACCATTTAAGTTTTGCTTGGGGTGGAGGCTGGGTTGATCGATCGACCGTTCATCAGCGTTTTGGTTTCGGGTTCCTGCGTTGTGCCATTGTTTGGTGCCATTGTGTTGCGCCATTGTGTAGAACTCACCTCGCCAGCCGATCGCGGCGACGTAATTTTGATGAGTGATCCGGATTTGAAGTTGAACGCGCAAGAGCTGGCCCTGTTGACGGCTGAGGGCATTGAAGACGAAGGGGACGATGAGACGGTAGTGGAGTTTGCGCCGCCTGTGGCCAAGGGGGCAGTCTATCAACTGGGGCGTGGTTCCAGCTATGAAGTGGCGATCGCGGCGGCCAACGCGGCGGACGATCGCAAAGGGGAAGACATTGCGCTGCTGGAGGTGACGGAGGTTTCCTACCTGGCGGACTATTTCCTGATTGTGACCGGGTTTTCGCGGGCCCAAATTCGCGCCATTGCCGACGCGATCGAGATGAAGCTGAAAACCGAGTTCGATCGCCGGCCCCAAAACACCGCTGGCTATGGTGATGGCGGCTGGGTTTTGCATGACTACGGCGATGTGGTGGTGCATGTGATGATGCCCACGGAGCGCGAGTACTACAACTTAGAAGCCTTTTGGGGCCACAGCAGGCGGCTGGAGTTTCGGCCCCTGCCCGCCACCGAATCGTCCAACACGGCTGGCTAGGGATTTCGATTCGATCCCCCCGCTGATCATCCATGCCTGAGCGGCGCAACAGAGCTGATTCATCCCTTGTTTATGACGCGATCGCCCCGTTCGGTTTGTCCCGTTCCCGAAGAACAACAACCCCTCAACGAGTTTTCCGAGTTGAAGGAGGCCTGGCTGTTGTCTTGGCCCACCTTGCCGGGCCGAGGGTTGGTGATCAAGCTGCTGTGGATTTGGGCCTGGAGCTGGTTGGTGGTGGGGCCCGTGGCCGCCGCCAGCTTCCCCCTCAAAAAAGACCTGGCCCACTTTCTGTTGGGGGCCGGTGGCGGGGCGGTGTTGCCCGTGTTGCTGGTGTTGGCGCGGATCTATTCGGCCTGGAGCTATGTGGGCCGTCGCCTGTTCAGCGAAAAAATTATCTATGAAGAATCCGGCTGGTATGACGGCCAGGTTTGGGAAAAGGCTCCGGAAATGTTGGCTCAGGATCGGCTAGTGGTTTCCTATGAGGTGAAGCCCACGCTCGATCGGCTCCGGCGGTTGGTGCTGATTTTGGCAGGAACCTTGCTGGCGGGGGCGGCCGTTTGGGGCCTGGTCTAGGGGCCGGTTCGGTTAACCTGGATGGGGAACGGTGGGCGCGATCGCACTCGCTCGATCGCAAGGCCCCGATCCGCGCAAGACCCATTGAAAAATGGAAAGCAATGAAAAAATGGGCTGATTGCCGAAGCTGATCTTAAATTGCGATGAACAATCGCAGTTTTTGGCGGAATTAATGTCTAACTAAACAAGTTTCAAACCAGTTTTTATGACTCGGGGCAAATTAACGCGCGCGGCCGATATTGAAATTCGCTTGCTGCGGGAAGGGTTGGTGGAGTCCACCCACATGGTGCAAGCAGTGGCCTGCGATGATCGGGGGCGCTTGTTGATGTTGGCGGGCGATTCCGGCATCTCCAGCTTTGCGCGATCGGCTCTGAAACCCTTCCAGGCCCTGGCCGTGGTCGCCTCTGGAACCTTGGATCACTTTGGTCTCAGCAATCGCGACCTAGCGATCATGTGCAGTTCCCATCAGGGAGACATTGCCCAAGCCCGCCAAGTATTCAACATCCTTTGGCATTGCGGCATTGAACCCAGCGCCCTTCAATGCCCCATTCCCCAGGGCAAATCCAGCGCACTTCAGCACAACTGCTCTGGCAAACATGCGGGGATGTTGGCCATGTGTCGCCACGGCAATTGGTCGATCGGGGACTATCTGCAATATTCCCACCCCGCCCAGCAAGCCGTTTCTAGTGTCATTGGCGAGCTGCTCGGGATTCCTGCCCAAGAATTTGTCGTGGCCCGCGACGATTGCGGCGCGCCCACCTATCTGATGCCCCTTCAGGAGTTGGCCACCCTGTTTGCCAAGCTCACATCCGGCGACAATCTGCAATTGGAGCGCATCGTGCGGGCCATGACCGGCTATCCGGAGCTGATTTCCGGCCATGGTGGCTTTGACACGGATCTGATGCGGCTGACGGGGGGCGAAATTGTCAGCAAAGCAGGAGCCGAAGGGATGCAGTGTATGGGCCGCGTGGGTGAGCGGTTGGGCGTTGCCATCAAGGTGACGGACGGGGCCAAGCGGGCCAAATATGCCGCTGCGATCCACATCCTGAAACAACTGGGCTGGATTGGGCCCGATGTGTCGGAAGCGCTGGAAGAAAAATATGTGCAGCTCAATGCCTTTAAGCGGTTGGAGGCGATCGGGGAGCTAAAAATCGCCTAGATTTCGATCGGTTGAGCAGACCAAAATCAACTCAATTTCTGATCTTGATCCGTATCTTGATCGGCATACTCGATCGACATCGTGAGCGCCAATTCCCAGGTAAACGGCGGCTCGATCGGGAACGTCTTCAAGGGCAATTTTGTTTCCACAAAAGCTTGCTCGCGGGCTTGGGGATAGACCTGCTCGATCGCACTGAGAAGCCAGGGTTTCAAACTCGGATTGTCAGTGAGTAACTGTTGAATTTCACGGCGGGCGGAACGAATGCTAAACACCCAAGAATTCGATCGGCGATCGGGTTGAAACTGCCATTTCAGTAAATGCAGATAGAGCCGCGTAATTTGACTGGCTAAGGCTCGCTTTTCCGATCGCCCCAAGCTTTCAACCTCTTCTAACAAATTCTCCAGATCCAATTGATCAAACTGCCCCGATCGCAACAGTTCGGCCTGTTGTTGCACCCAGCCGTAATAGTCGCTGTCGTAGGTGATCGGGGCGATCGACTCAATAGTTGTCTGTATTTCCATGCGGGGGCATCCTAATCCCGAGCAACATATTCGATCGGCAGGGTCATCGCCATTTCCCAAGTAAACGGCGGCTCGATCGGGAACGTATCGATCGGTAAGCCTGTTTCTCGGGCGGCTTTTTTGCGGGACTGCTCATAGCTCTTGACGATCCAATCCGCAAGATCACGCCGAAAGCTGGGATTTTCGTCGAGTAATTCCAAGATTTCATCCCGCGCATCTTCAATGGAAAATGCCCAAGAGTTCGATCGCTTCTGGGGTTGGTATTGCCACTTCAGCAAATGCCAATAGAGCCGGACAATTTGACTGGTTAAGGCTCGTTTTTCCGATCGCCCCAAGCTTTCAACCTCTTCTAACAAATTCTCCAGATCCAATTGATCAAACTGCCCCGATCGCAACAGTTCGGCCTGTTGTTGCACCCAGCCGTAATAGTCGCTGTCGTAGGTGATCGGGGCGATCGTTTTGGAAGTCATTGGCTCAAACTCCTCAGCGCCTTGACCATCGAGAAACTGCAATGTTGCCCAAGGTCGCTGTTGCTATTGTGCAAGATCCAGCACCGTGGTGGCACAGTCCGTGAAAGGTCATCAAACCCGCAAAACCCTTATCCAAAAACCGTTCCACCCTGCTAGACAAGGGACTTAAGCCCCTTGCCCCCTGACGATTTGGTAACAGCCAAGCTCCCGGCGGAACCTGCAATTTTCGGACTGTCACGCCACTACGGCCCCAACCGCCTGAAGTGGCCCGGCTGTCCCGTTGCGCTGATATCCTGAAAAGCATCAAGACTGATCATAAGAATTTCCCTTTTTCGCCCGCCATGTCCGTTACTGCGCCGCCCCAAACCCGAGACCCGATCGCCTTTCCGCTGACGGCGGTGATCGGCCAAGAGTCGATCAAGATGGCTTTGCTGTTGGCGGCGATCGATCCGGGCCTGGGGGGCGTGGCGATCGCCGGTCGGCGCGGCACGGCCAAATCGGTGATGGCCCGGGCGATCCATGCCCTGCTGCCCCCGATCGAAGTGGTGGACGGCTCCCTCAGCAACTGCGACCCGGACGCGCCCGATCTCTGGGAAGACGGCTTGCAATTTAGCGGCGAAGTGCCCCGGAAAGTGATTCCCGCGCCCTTTGTGCAAATTCCCCTGGGCGTGACCGAAGATCGGCTGCTGGGTTCTGTGGACGTGGGCCAGTCCGTGAAGCGCGGTGAAACGGTGTTTCAGCCCGGCTTGCTGGCGGAGGCGAACCGGGGCGTGATGTATGTCGATGAGCTGAACTTGCTCGATGACCAAATCGCCAACCTGTTGCTGGGGGCGATCGGGGAAGGGCGCAACCAAATTGAGCGGGAAGGGATCAGCTTTGCTCACCCCTGCCAAGCGCTGCTGATCGCCACCTACAACCCGGAAGAGGGGCCGCTGCGGGAGCATTTGCTCGATCGAATCGCGATCGCCCTGTCCGCCGATGGAGCCTTGGGGTTGGATCAGCGGGTGGAAGTGGTCGATCGAGCCGTGGGCTATGCGCGATCGCCCCAAGACTTCCTGGGGCAATATGCCGAAGAACTGGACGGCCTGAAAACCCAAATCCTGCTGGCGCGCGAATGGCTGAAAGACGTGACCATCAGCCGTGAGCAGTTGGAATATTTGGTGCAAGAAGCGGTGCGCGGCCGGGTGCAGGGCCATCGGGCGGAACTGTTTGCGGTGCGCGTGGCCAAGGCTCATGCGGCCCTCGATGGGCGAACGGTGGTGAATGCCGACGACCTGCGGGTGGCGGTGGAATTGGTGATTGTGCCCCGGGCCACGGTGATTGAAACGCCGCCGGACGAGCAACAGCCGCCGCCGCCCCCGCCGCCGCAACAGCAACCGGAAGCGGAGCAAGAGCAAGACGACGAAACCGACAACGACAACGAAGATCAAGACGAAAACGAAGACGAGGATCAACCGGACGAGCCGCCCGCGATCCCCGAGGAATTTGTGTTCGACCCGGAAGGGGTGGTGATGGATCCGTCGGTGTTGCTGTTTGCCCAAACCACGGCCCAGCGATCGGGCGGTAGCTCCGGCAGTCGATCGATCATCTTCTCGGACGATCGGGGGCGCTACATCAAACCCGTGTTGCCGCGCGGCCCCGTGCGCCGAATTGCCGTCGATGCCACCCTGCGATCGGCCGCGCCCTACCAAAAAGCCCGCCGCGCCCGGGCCGCTGCTGCGGGCGAAACGGGTCGCCGCGTGTTCGTCGAAGAAAGCGACGTGCGGGCCAAGCGCCTGGCCCGAAAGGCCGGAGCCTTGGTCGTGTTTGTGGTGGATGCGTCGGGGTCGATGGCTCTGAACCGGATGCAGTCCGCGAAGGGGGCGGTGTTGCGGTTGCTGACGGAGGCTTACCAAAACCGCGATCAGGTGTCACTGATTCCCTTCCGGGGTGAGCAAGCGGAGGTGCTGTTGCCGCCCACGCGATCGATCTCGGCGGCCAAGCGGCGGTTAGAAACCATGCCCTGCGGCGGCGGCTCGCCCTTGGCCCACGGCTTGACCCAGGCGGTGCGCGTGGGGACGAATGCCCGCCAGTCGGGGGATGTGGGGCAAGTGGTGATTGTGGCGATTACGGACGGTCGGGGGAATGTGCCCCTAGCCCGATCGCTCGGCCAGCCGATGGAGCCAGACGAGAAACCCGATGTGAAGCAAGAACTGCTGGATATTGCGGGCAAAATCCGCGCCCTGAACATCAAGCTGCTGGTGATCGACACCCAAAGCAAATTCGTTTCCACCGGTTTCGCCAAGGAAATGGCAGAAACGGCGGGCGGCAAGTATTATCACCTGCCAAAAGCAACCGATCGGGCGATCGCCGAAATGGCCCGAGGGGCGATCGCCGATTTGAAATAGGCGCGATCGATTCTTGTGAGGAGGCGTGATGCTCAGCAGCACGCCCCAAATGAGCATCACGCCCCAAAGAAACTTCCGCCGAATAGCTCGTCCTTACTAACTAATTATGACGACAGCGACTTACAACCTTTGCCCCATACAGCCTTTACCTAGAATTATTGGCACGCCATATTGCAGATGCCATGAAGCAACGGTTTGGTGGGCATTGCCCACCCTACGGGCAACTGTGCTTAGTAATCGGGGTAAGGGCTGTATTTAATCAGCATAGTTGTATCACTCCCAATTTTATGGCTTATGAATACTCCTTCTTCATTCAATAAAAATAGAGCTGAATTTTGGCATGTACTTTACATATGATTACTAACATACTGACTCACTACAGATAAAGGAAACTGCTCCATCAAGTCATTCAGCGATTGAATGGAAAGGATGTGATGAGCTGTTACATCACCTGTTGCTGCCGCCCATCTACTTAGAGATGCACCAATGTGGATGCCGTAGTTTGCAGAATTTAATCTAATACGACCATCCCAGAAAGGTTTGTAGTCGGCATTCACGTTGAAAGTTGAATTGAAGTCGTATTCACAGCCCACTACAACATCGGAATTGTTCAGAGAATGATTTTCGTATATATTCTGACCAATATCTTCATTTTCATAAGACATGATTAAATTTTCTGTATTCACCCGCCTAAAATCCTCTGCAATTGTAGTTATCCAGCCAGAGTTCTTCGGTGAATAAAGGATACCATTGTTAATTAATGGAACCCAATGATCTTCTACACGATAGATTAGATTCCAAATATAGGACTTGTCTGAATTAATTAACTCTTGGGGGTTTTTAAAAAGCAGTACGTCACAATCAAACCACCAGCCACCAAATTTCTCTAGCAACATTGTACGTATGTAATCTGAGCGAAAAGGAAGATGCTGACATGTTCTAATATTGCCATCCAGATCTATATAATCACTTAAGTTGTCAGGTGTTAGATGAATATGGCGCGATCCAAAAATTCTCGTAATAGAATCTATACAAATTTTAGTAAAAGCGTACTGATTTCCTTCCCAATAAGTAAAAACATAGTTTGTTGACAACATTAGTACCTCAGATTAAATAGTAGAGTTTCATTCTGAATAGGTATTTTTGCAACCAAGTATATCGTTTCAGTACCTCGCTTTTACTGCGCTCAAGAATCCATATTTAAGTAATGTTCAGAGCATACTCACATTGTCTACACAGAGTATCTGCATTTTCATTCTGAAGACCTCGTTGGACTCGATCAAATTCAGAACTTTTAAAGAGATTTTCATAGGTATCATTCATTAGATTTCCAATAATATGATTCATACCGAAATCTTGACAACAAATGGTTACATCACCGTTGGGTAGTAGAACATTTGAATATAAGTGCCTATCGCACTGAAGTTTACCGCTTCTGCGCGGAGGGTGTGGTATAAGATCATTAGACAAATTGGCAGCACGAGTATTAATCGGGACGCTGTAAATTCTAGACTTTAAGTCATAATTATCTAGTGTATCTATAAGAATATCGTTTCCTTCCCAATCCATTTTCACACAATTTGAATTAAGTAATATATCTAGCGCAATTCTCAATTTTTCTTTATACGAATCATTTATTGGAATTCTTTCCTCACCTAAGGTTGTGGGCAGGTGTATATCAACCGACACAAAAGGAATAAGCGAAAGCTGTTTTATTTTTTCTACACTTAATCCGACTAATGTAGTGTAGAGAGATATGGCGTATCCTTCTGCCCTTGCGTAGAGAATCATTTCAGTACACAGAGGATTTAAAAATGGCTCAGAATATCCAGCAAAATTAATCTGTACTGATTTTGGTATTTTGCTCAAGCATGCCACAAATGTCTCAAAACTCATAAAATTACTCTTGACGGGTAAACCTTTGTTTCTATAAAAAAGTGAAGTTTTCTTTTGAGGACAGTATGCACAGCCAACTGTACAACCAATTGTTGTTGTGATATCCATTTGAGCCGTATTATTAAAGTGAGTCATGAAATTGATTAAATCTTTGAGCTTGAGTATGAATTTGGGTGATCTCTATGAGATGATGGTTCTTGTCAAAAAATTGTTTATATAGTAATGATAAACGAGTGATATTCATTATTACTATGTAGTAGTACCACCTTAATTTGAAAGTCAAAGTAGCTAGCTAATCTGAACTACTAGTTATCTTTCAAAATTTTGGGAGCCATCAGATATGGTTCATTCCAGTATAAGCAATCATGCGGAGGCTTAACAGAAATTAATTCACTTGAAAAATTTCTAAAATTCGCTGCTTTGAGCAACGCAGTGTATTCATCTGTAAAAGTCAGCTCTCCTGAGTAGTGCGTAAAAACACCGCCTGGTTTCAGAAGCCTAAAGGCTTCTGAAAAGAAGGAAAATCTGGCAGTATACAGTTCTTCAATTATGATTGGATAAGTGTCAAATAAGATCCCATCAAAATACTCATCTTCAAACTGCTGGGTGATGTCTTCCCAAAAACCTAGGTATGAAATCACATTGACTTTAGAAGATCCTGCGAAGTGTTGTAACTGACGAAATACCTCATTATTAGCTTCAATAATATGATGTTCACTGATTGAATATTCTTGAATATAAGATGCGGCAATTCCCATGCCAAATCCAACCTCTAGAACTTTCCCTCCATTGCCAGTTGCAATTTCTGCTAATTTCTTCATGTAAGGATCTTCCCAACTTTCCATGACAGGGTGTCCAGCTATCTCAAGCCTGAAATCATCCAGATAAATACTTTCAGTCCTCCAGTTTTCTCGCTGTGTTAGAAATGATAACTTTTCCAGTGGATGATCATCTTTGTGAAACATAAGAACTCCTAGAATTCGGGCTTATTTAGCTCTTTCTTAGCTGGCAGAATTTCGTACAACTCGACTGTGAACAACTCATCATATATATTTTCGCTTAGTTCTCCTTTTACAACTAGTCTTAATGATAGATTTTGTCTGAAGCACAAATCTTGTAAATATAGTATATCTCCACTCGTTGAAGAAAACCCAATATATGCATGTCCATCGGGTTTTAAATACTTAGAAAAAGAGGACATGAATTTTTCAATGCTAGAATATTGAAAATCAAAAGTGCTCTTCTCCAAAAAGGATTGGGGAGTTTCATGGCTCAAAATAAAAGGAGGATTCCAGAAAATAGAATCAAATGTATGTGACTTTTCTATAGAATCAAAAAGATCAGAGTGAATCACCTGTATATGCTCTTCTACAGAGTGTAAAATGGCGTTCATCTTGATGTTGAGCACTGCATCGGGATTAATATCAGTTGCAGTCACATTAACTCCATGTAGAGCTTGAATAATTGAAATCAGTCCAGTGCCAGCACCGATTTCAAGAAAATGAGAACCAGGCTTGTACGGAACGTGTTCAGCAAAAAAATATGTATCCTCGAAAACAAGTGGAGAAAAAACTGTATTCAAGCCGAGGAAATATTTGTTTTGATACTTGAAAGTGTAAACTTTCTCTAGCGACATATTTTTAATTAAATAATTCTGGGTTAATGCGCTGTACTTATTTGGCTGATTCATATTTACATGCCTTTGTGTCTATTTATTTTGTTGTTGATACTTTACTCAGTTACAGATTGTATGACTGCCTACATATGTCCAAAGTTGCACAGTGAAAAGATCCACCAAAAATATAATAGTCTTCAAAAGCACATGGTATTGGTTCAAACCCCTCGCTCTTAAGCAAAGAGATTAGAGACTGCTGCTTCTTTTCAACAATGACTCGCTTCTCATCAATGCTTAAAATATTAACACTCATCCAATCACTGACTATGCGATATTCGCCAATTTCAGTCATAAAAGAATCTGGTTTTGGCGCTTCAATTAATTTCCAGGTACTCAAAAATTCAGGCAGACAGCTTGAATCAATAAATTCCGGGTTGATTAGAACTTTGTTGTTGCAAAGGGGAATTAAAGTTGTATCAATGTGGAGTGCCTCAGGACACTTTGACTGTATGAGATGAATTTTGTACTGATCTCCCAAAAAGGATTGTAGCCATTTAACTCCTGAATAATTTGTCACGTGGCTGAGTTGACCAATGATGTTTTCTCCAAAACGCATAAAATCTGCACCGTCAAAAGTCGGTTCAGCCTCTGTAATAGAATAAGGAAAGTTGTGATCACTAGATGTATAGAAATCGTCACTGAGCATGGGTTTTGGAGCAGATGCCCATTTCCACCCATTGTCAGAAAGATTTTTGAGTATCTTTCTATACGGAAATGCTTCAAAGTATCTACCGCGATCAGCCATTGGACATTCAATAATATTATTGTCAATGACCATAAAAACATCTCTCGGATTGGCACTTGAAACTCCAGACTCTACCATCCACAAAGGAGTTGCAAAAGATTGACTAAAATCAAAAATTTCAGGACGTTGAACTTTAACCCCCTCTGCTTTAAGTAAAGATACTAAATTGTCAAGCGCGATATTTCCTTTTTCAATAATGTGCTCAGGAATATGCTTGCCTTTTTGCGCGAATTGGAGTTCGTAAGCAGAAAGAGCATCTCGCGGGATAGTTTTCATCAGAATCTTATCCCAGCTAGGAAACATTGAGCCTTCTAAGCGTCCTACTATTACTTCTTTCAGAAGATCCCACTCAGTTGAGCTACCCATCAATAGTTCTCCTTTTTCGTAACCTAAATGAGATGTCTAGCCATGTTAATTGTCTGTGATTTTATCAATTATCTCTAAGGAGTGCGAAATTACAAATCTTCTTTAAAAGGCTATCATAAGAATATTTTGAGCCATACGCTGAACGACAAAAATCTCCAATGAGTGGATGTAGATGAGGCAAGGGATTTACTTCTAGGAAGTAAAGCTTTTCGCGAGCTGTATCAAAACGAAAATCTATTCTTGCTGCATCCCTACATCCTAATACATTATAAATAATCTTTGCAGCTCGAAGAACTTTCCGGTTAACTTTTTCGTCGGAACATAGTGAATACGTTACTTGATTCTGCGAGTCTTCCTTTTGTACATAGCCATAGACCTGGCTATTTGGTAACTCAACCAAGACAGGCGCTAGAACTTCTACATTGTCCCCATTGCCTATTACTCCAACGGTCAGCTCAAGCCCATCAATGTACTTCTGAACTACGACTGACTGCCGGTAAGCTGAAAGTATATATTTTACTCTGGCATATAACTCTTGATAGCTGTATACGACTGATTGGTCAGAAATACCCATTCCACTACCTTCAGAGTGAGGTTTGACAATATAGGGATAATTACTAGCGGACTTTAAAATTTCTAGATCCCGCACTGTTTTTAAAAATAGCCAGCTAGGCACATCTATACCTGATTGTTGCACAAGTAGGTTGCAGATATTTTTATCCAATGCCTTAACCATCACATCAGGCTGAGAGAAAACATATGGAATCTGATGGATTTCACACAAAGATGGAATAAGAGCTTCTCTGTATGCTCCGCCAGTCATTTCACATATATTAAAAATCAACACTTCTCGTTGGATAATATGTTGTACGGCTTCTCGACTAAAGCGTACCTCAGTAACATCGAATCCGATTCGAGTCAAAGAGGTGTTTAGAAATGAGATTGTTTCTGGAGTATCCCAATCAGCATCGGCATCAACAGGACAGTCACTTGCCTTATGAGGATGTTCGCTCCGTAAGTTATATACTAACTGTAATTTCATGGCAAGTTTTGGAATTTAGTGCGAGCGCTTAACTGAGCATTTGCTGAACTTCAATCTTTTTTGATGAATCCAGAAAAGACCCAGTCCAATAACAAACAGTGTTGGTTGAATTGTATTTTTGTGGGCCTCGATGGCAGAGGCACATATGACTAGCCTTTACCCTGGCAAAGGCTCCTTTTGCTAGTCCAAATTGCATTAAATCACTACATAACTGCTCTGCAATACGCTCCTGGATATTAAATCTTTTTGCCCTGTAGTCAACCAACCTGGATAGCTTGCCGATTCCAATTATGTATTCTCCAGGTTCATAAATTAGATCAACAGTTCCATGAAATGGGAGAAAATGATGTGAACAAAAAGAAAGAAATGGAATGTTCAGCCCACTCACTAATCCTTGATAAACATCACCTTTCAGAAACTCTGTTACTTTGATTATCTCCTCCGCACTCTCTACTTTTGACCCTTGAAACAGATCTTCATAGGCATTAGTAATCCTGCCTGGCTTACCACAAATGGATTCATGAAAATTTCTGATGTCTTGGTCATCCAAAAAAGAAGAAAGCCACTTGAAAAGATATCGCTCCGGATGGGATTCATCATTGATCATGAGGTGATTGCCTACTACTACATTTATAATGTACGCGCTGAGACATTGGCTTCAGTTAATTTCAGAAATTGAGCTTGATGCCTCCTGCTCCTTTACTTGTGCTGCTATCCAGATATCTTAATGGATCATAATAGTAATAAATTTTGTTGTCAGAAAAACAAGGAGACCTAAAGCCGTAAATTCCATGTTCTCTATCGTGAAATTCATACTCATAAACACTTCGTTTTCCTCCTCCAGAAGGTAGATCAACGATAAATCTAGGCAGCTTGAATCCGGCAAACACACCTGTCAGTTGTTTCGAGATATCGATGGCAGTCGATAGTTTTGTGCGGAAGTGTTCTACATTGCTAACCATGTCCATTTGATAAACATAATAAGGCTGAATTCCTGAAATCCAGAGGTTCTCAATCAGACTTTTTTGTATCTCAAAGGTTGCATTAACACCATCCAAAAGAACTGTTTGGTTACGAATAGTAACGCCTGCTTGGTTCAATGCAAGCGACGCAGTCCTAGAGCTTAACGAAATTTCAAAAGGATGATTGAAATGGCTTTGAATGGATAGCTCTCGGTTGCTTTTTTTCAAATTTTGAGCGTGTCGTGTAATGATTCTAAAGAGTGGCGTATCGAAAAAAAACAAAGATGGCTCAAATAACAATGTTCTCGTAGCCAGCCTGATAGTCTGCAAAGATTGGATATTGCTGAGACAATTCAGCAATTCATCAATCAATTGCGGCTCCACAGAGGCAATGTCACCGCCAGACAGCAAAATATCAGTCACATTAGAATTTACTTCTAGGTATTCTTTTAAATCTTTGACTCGAGTTTGAAAAGACTTTCCTGAAGAAGTCCAACGATACTTTGTCAGAGAATCAGTATTGGGGCCAATTGCATAGCTTCTAGTACAGAAAGAGCAATATGCTGGACAAGCATTAGAAACCAAGAATAAGACTTTGTCAGGATATCGATGAATCAAACCATCTTGAGGCTGAAATACCTTCTCCGTCAGAGAGTCTTGTGTTGCTTTGGGATGAGATTCTATATATTCTGACTGCAACGGAAGAAATTGCTTTCTGATTGGGTCTTGGAGAATACTTCGCCAATCAATCAATCTTAGGACATGGTGAGTTAACCTTAGAGCCATTGAATTCTTTTGAATACCTCCAACGATCTCAGAACATAGCTCATTGCTAACCTTTTGAGAATCCAGGTAATTCACTAATTGGTCGATACTTGCTATTGTCGAAACAGGTTTCATGATGCTGTAAAGATAGACCATGCAAGATTCGTAACTTAAAAACTCGCTTTTTTTAGAACGCAATCAATTACTCTTGGAATCTGCTTGAAAAGCTAGAGTTGATTTTCTATTTGCTCTATCAATCAACGAAAACAAGGAGATCAATCTCTTTGCTCCCCACCATTGGTGTGTAATCAGTGCCGAGAGATACTTGCTAGATAGCCTCTTGTTAGGATAGCGATAGCTATCTAAGCGCTGTGACACCATGGAGTGTTTAGGAAGTTTAAAATTGATGTCGATTGATTTTGATAACAGAATTGGCACAGATAATATTCCGTAGAATATAACTGGTATTTCGTGATTTGTTATTTATGAATAGATTTTCTTTAGATCTTAAAAAAATATATAAAGCACTTCTTTGTCAAACAGAGTGTGACCTGAAGGCTAGAGCCTTCTAAAATCAAGTATTTTCGAGGTTCGGCTATACCTCATAGCCCTTAAAAGTGCTGTATGACTCAGTTGCCTGAAATCCTAATCTTTCCGTGAAATCCCGGTTGCCCTCATCCTCTAGCCCCTTCGCCTAAGGGGAGCCAGAGTCATCTCTCTTCCAAGTCAAGAGCGGGGTTGGGGTGAGGGAAATTGACCCTGCACAAGCTTGACTCATGGCTCTTTTCGAGGGATGAACTGAAATGACAGCAGCCCCTAAGCCCCTTAGTTACGACGATTGGGGCACAGCAAATCAGCCATTGCAGCATCAGCCCCATTCCAGAATTTGCAATAGAATCCAATCAACAGAAACAATCTCGCGGCGCTGTTCGCTGGCTGCGTGCCTATGACGGTTTCGATCGCCCCGATCGCCACCCTGGCGGAATTTCTCGATCGCCCCGATCTCGAAGATTCACCTGCTTGGGAATATCTCGATGGTGTGGCAGTCCAAAAACCCATGCCCAAGTTTCGCCATTCCTTACTGCAAAAACGCCTCATTCGAGCGATCGATGCGGTAGGCGATCGCTACACAGCCATGCCGGAGTTGCGCTGCACCTTTGGCGATCGCTCGATCGTCCCCGATGTGGCGGTGATTGCTTGGGAACGGGTGGCACTGACGGATGAGGGCGAGCCGATCGATCAATTCTTGGCGGCTCCAGATTGGATCATCGAAATTTTGTCGCCCGAACAACCGGCTAATCGGGTGATGGATCAGCTGCTGCACAGTTTGCAGTTTGGGAGCCGGTTGGCTTGGTTGGTTGATCCCCAGGATCAATCGATCCTTGCCCTATTGCCCGATCGCCCGCCGTTAATCGGTCGGCGGGCGGATCCCTTGCCTTGCTTGCCGGACTTGCCCCTGACCCTGACGGCGGAGCAGATTTTTGGTTGGCTGAAGGTGGGTTCACAACCGGAGGAAGCATCGTGACCGTCGCGCCCCAGCCAACGCCCGAAACCGATCGCGCCTGGCATGGATCGTTCGCGTTGCGGTTTGACCGATCGGGCGATCGCACCCAGGTTCAGGCCAAAACCCGATCGCCCTTGCAATTTCAGCGGCCCTTTTATCCCGAAGGGCCAGCGGTTTGCCACGCGGCCATGTTGCATGTGGCGGGGGGGATGGTCGGGGGCGATCGCCTGTCGATCACGTTGGACTTGGAGCCGGAAACGGCCGCCCTGGTGACAACGGTGTCGGCGGCCAAGATCTACGGCAGCCGGGGGCGATCACTGGTTGACCCGGCCGGGCGGTTTGCCCAGCAATCGGTGCAGGTGCGGGTGGGCGAAGGGGCGCACCTGGAATGGTTGCCCCAGGAGACGATTATTTTTGATGGCGCGCTCTATGAGCAGCGATCGCGCATTGACCTGGCGGCCGGAGCCAGTTGGCTGGGTAGTGAGATTGTGCGGCTGGGGCGCACGGCCGGCGGTGAGCGCTACGGCTGCGGTGAGTGGCGATCGCGCCTGGAAGTGTGGCAGGGTGATCGATTGGTCTGGCTCGATCCGCAACGGATTGATGCGACTGACCCGGCCACCCGCGACGGTTCCCATGGGTTGGCCGGTTGCCCGATCGTCGGGACGCTGGCTTGGATTGGTCAGGAATTGCCCAAGGAGCTGATTGCGGAAGCGCGATCGCACCTGCCCACAGGCGATCGGGTCGATTGCGGCATCACGCGGCTGCAAACGGGGCTGCTCTGTCGCTATCGGGGCCATTCGGTCAGTGAGGCCCGGCGCTGGTTCTGGCAGGTGTGGGATTTGGTGCGCCGCAGCCAGCGCGATCGCCCCGCGATCGTCTCCCGGTTTTGGCCGCTATAGCTGCGATCGCCCCGAAACCCAAAATCTTCGCAATCAATCGGTGACCTGCTAGACAAATCGCGGTACAACCAACAACAGAGTATTGGCAAGATGACCTGCGCGATCGCCCTATGCAACTCACGCCCCAAGAAAAGGACAAGCTGCTAATTTTCACCGCCGCGCTGCTGGCCGAGCGCCGCAAAAATCGCGGACTGAAGCTCAACTACCCGGAAGCCGTGGCCTATCTGACGGCGGCCATTTTGGAAGGGGCGCGAGACGGCAAAACCGTGGCGGAACTGATGGCGGAGGGGACAACGCTGCTCACCCGAGATGAGGTGATGGAAGGGGTAGCAGAGATGATCCACGATGTGCAGGTGGAAGCGACGTTTCCCGACGGCACGAAATTGGTGACCGTGCATGACCCCATTCGTTAGTGCCCCATTCGTTAGTGCCCCATTCGTTAGTAGGAGTGGATGGCCATGCATCCCGAATGTGCGCCCCTACTGTTCAAATTTGCGACAAGGAAGAATGTCATGATTCCCGGTGAATTAATTGTTGAACCCGGCGAGATTGAATTGAATGTGGGCCGATCGCCCGTGACAATCACGGTGGAAAACCGGGGCGATCGGCCGATTCAGGTGGGATCACATTTTCATTTTTTTGAAGTGAATGAAGCCCTCGTGTTCGATCGTGCCGCGGCTCGGGGAACCCATTTGGATATCCCATCAGGAACGGCGGTGCGCTTTGAACCGGGTGATGAGAAAACGGTGACGCTGGTTCCTTTTGCCGGAACCCGAGAAATCTACGGGTTTAATGCACTGGTAGAAGGGCCACTGGAGGGCAATCAACTCAGCAAAAAATCAAAGGAAAAATCCGAGAAAAAAGCTGAGAAAAAATCCCGCAAGTAATGTCTATTCGAGATGGTTACGAGATGAGGTTGAGAGCCTGTCTGACTGGCAGCCGTTTTTGTCAGTATGGCATATGCTCAAACCTCAATTTCTGTCAGCACAAGCGATCAAGGCGATCAGTAGTTTGAGGTTGATTAACAAGCAACGCAATGGGTTTTGCGATTCGCTTTTGGGTTAATTGCTAGTACCAGGGTAGTGCCACAAAACGATCTTGATTACCCAATTGTGGGCGATGAAACTGTGATGTATGTGGTGAACATCGAACACGATCAATCACAATCAACGATGTCAGCTATCGATAGGGGACGCAATTGAACGATGTATCGCCTATATCAATTTCAGTCATCAGGTAATTGCTACAAAATTCGGCTGCTCTTAACCCAATTGCAACTACCATTTGAGTGCCATGAAATTGACATCTTAAACGGAGAGTCCAGAACGGAAGCGTTTCTAAACATCAATCCCAATGGCCGCATTCCAGTGTTAGAACTGGCTCCGGGAGATTACTTGAGCGAGTCCAATGCCATATTGGCTTATTTGGCAGAAGACACCCCCTTTAACGTCTCCGATCGCCGATCGCGCGCGGCCGTTTGGCAATGGCTGTTTTTTGAGCAATATAGCCACGAGCCTTACATTGCTACATCACGATTTTGGCGAGCCATTCTCAAGGATTCTGACACCTATCGAGAAGCCCTTCAACAAAAACAAGCTCCTGGCTATGCCGCCCTCGGAGTCCTCGACCAAGCCCTCAAACAGTCGGACTTTTTAGTCGAAAATCGCTATTCCATTGCCGATATTGCGCTGTTTGCTTATACCCATTTAGCCGATGAGGGGGGATTTGATTTAGCCCCATTTCCCCACGTCTTGGCTTGGATTGAGCGTGTCAAAGCCCAGCCCAACTACATTTCCATTCTGGAGGAAGTCGGATGCCCTACCGTCTAGATCGCCGCACCTACGCTGAAACCTACGGGCCCACCACGGGCGATCGCCTGCGATTGGCCGACACCGAATTACTCATTGAAATCGAAAAAGACCTGACGGTTTATGGCGATGAAGTGAAATTTGGCGGCGGCAAAACGATCCGGGATGGCATGGGTCAATCACCGATTACCAATCGTGACGGCGCAATGGATACGGTGATTACGAATGCCGTGATCCTCGATTGGTGGGGCGTGATTAAAGCCGACATTGGCATCAAACAGGGCAAAATTGCGGCGATCGGGAAGGCCGGCAACCCCTACACCCAAGCGGGCGTGGACATCATCATCGGCCCCGGCACGGAAATCATCGCGGGCGAAGGGGCGATCGTCACGGCCGGCGGCATTGACACCCACATCCACTTCATCTGTCCCCAACAAATCGAAACGGCCCTGGCCGCTGGGATCACGACAATGATCGGCGGTGGCACGGGCCCCGCCGCCGGAACCAACGCCACCACCTGCACCCCCGGCCCCTGGCACATGGCGCGGATGTTGGAAGCGGCGGAAGCCTTTCCGATGAATTTGGGCTTTTTGGGCAAGGGCAACAGCGGCCAACCGGCGGGCCTGGTGGAACAGGTGAAGGCCGGGGCGATCGGGCTGAAGCTACATGAGGACTGGGGAACCACACCCGCCGCGATCGACACCTGCCTCAGCGTCGCCGAAGAGTATGACATCCAGGTGGCGATCCACACGGACACCCTGAACGAAGCGGGCTTTGTGGAAGCGACCGTGGCCGCCTTCAAGGGCCGTACGATCCACACCTTCCACACCGAGGGCGCGGGCGGCGGCCATGCCCCGGACATCATCAAGGTCTGCGGCTTGCCCAACGTGCTGCCCTCTTCGACCAACCCGACGCGCCCCTACACGGTGAACACGATCGAGGAGCACCTCGATATGTTGATGGTGTGTCACCACCTCGATCGCGCCATTCCCGAGGATGTGGCCTTCGCTGAGTCGCGGATTCGCCGGGAAACGATCGCCGCCGAAGACATCCTGCACGACCTGGGGGCGATCGCCATGATGTCGTCGGATTCCCAAGCCATGGGCCGAATTGGCGAAAGCATCATCCGCACCTGGCAAACGGCCCACAAAATGAAGGTGCAACGCGGCTCCCTGCCCCAAGACCCGGCCCGCCACGATAACACCCGCGCCAAACGCTACATCGCCAAATACACGATCAACCCGGCGATCGCCCACGGGATTGCCAATCATGTGGGGTCGATCGAACCGGGCAAACTGGCGGATCTCTGCCTTTGGAAACCAGCATTCTTTGGCGTGAAACCGGAGTTGGTGATCAAGGGCGGGGCGATCGCCTGGGCCCAAATGGGCGATGCCAACGCCAGCATCCCCACGCCGCAACCGGTGCATGGCCGCCCGATGTTCGCCAGCTTCGGCAAAGCAATCCAGAGCACCAGCCTCACCTTCGTCTCGAAAGCCGCCCTCAAGGCCGGGGTTCCCGATAAATTGGGTCTCCAGCGGCAAGCCGTCGCCGTGTCAGGGATTCGATCGATCCGCAAATCCGACATGAAGCTGAACGATGCCCAACCGACGATCGAAGTGGATCCACAAACCTATGAAGTGTTTGCCGATGGGCAACTGTTGACCTGCGAACCGGCGGCGGTGCTGCCCATGGCCCAGCGATATTTCCTGTTCTAGCCTGTTCCAGATCGCTTGAGGAATTGCCGTTTGCCTAAGGGGCCAATTTGGGATGCTCGGTTGAACCCGCTGGCCCTGTCAGGTGCTTATTTGATTTCTGTACAGATTTTTGCTAAACTGGGGAAGCTCTTTCGTCTTGAGGGTTTTCGGGATGGCCGCTGCCTCCGTTGCGACTCCAGTTCCTCCTACAATAGAAGCCGCTTCGATCGCTCCCCTAGCAGACACCCCGGCCGATGAGGGCTTGCCGGCTCCGGCCACGGTGCGATCAGGCAGAAAATCTTCCATCACCGTTGACCCCCAGGCGACTATGGCTTCCAACGCATCCGCAAATTCTGACCCCACGGCGAAGACGGCCACCGCCAAGGAATCCGCTAGCAGCACCAAAGGATCCAAAGACACTAAGGAAGCAGCTAAAGAGTCGGCCAAAGAGAGCGCCGCCAAAGAAGGGCCTACCAAGGAAATTAGCAAGGAAAAGGAAAAGGCCCTGGGGCTGGTGGTTCAGCAGATTGAACGCAGCTTTGGCAAAGGGGCGATCGTCCGGTTGGGAGATGCGGCCCGAATGCGGGTGGAAACCATTCCCAGCGGGGCCTTGACCTTGGATTTGGCCCTGGGCGGCGGCATTCCCAAGGGCCGCGTGGTGGAAATTTATGGCCCTGAAAGCTCTGGGAAAACGACCCTAGCACTCCATGCGATCGCGGAGGTGCAGCGATCGGGCGGTATTGCGGCCTTTGTGGATGCAGAACACGCCTTGGATCCGGTTTATGCCAAGGCTCTTGGGGTGGATATTGATAATCTGCTGGTTTCCCAACCGGACACGGGGGAAATGGGGCTGGAAGTGGTGGATCAACTGGTGCGATCGGGCGCGATCGACCTGGTGGTGGTGGACTCGGTGGCCGCCTTGGTTCCCCGATCGGAAATTGAAGGAGAAATGGGCGCGGCCCAAGTGGGCAGCCAAGCCCGCCTCATGAGCCATGCCCTGCGGCGCATCACCGGCAACATCGGTAAATCGGGCTGCACGGTGATTTTTCTCAACCAATTGCGCCAAAAAATTGGAGTCACCTACGGCAGCCCGGAAACCACCACGGGCGGAAATGCCCTCAAGTTCTACGCATCGGTGCGCTTGGACATTCGCCGCATTCAAACCCTGAAGAAGGGAACCGAAGAGTTTGGGATTCGGGCCAAGGTCAAAGTCGCCAAAAACAAAGTCGCGCCGCCGTTCCGGATCGCAGAATTTGACATCATCTTTGGCGAAGGCATTTCCTCGATCGGCTGCTTAGTGGACTTGGCTGAGTCCACCGGAATTTTGGTGCGCAAGGGAGCTTGGTATAGCTACAAGGGCGAAAACATCAGCCAAGGACGTGACAACGCTATTCAGTACTTGAAGGAAAATCCGGCGATCGCGGCGGAAATGGAGTTGGCCGTGCGCCAAAAGCTGGAGGAAGCAGGGGCAATTACTGGGGGATCCACTGACGATTTGGATGAGGCAGATCTGAGCGAAGCATTCTAGGGCAAATCTTGGAACTCTCGATCAAGCTGAACTGATGAGCCGAGCTGAATTGCACCCAACCAGACCAACCCCTGAACATCGTTAATCATTAACCGTTAACCCCAATCATCAGTTCAGCGGCCAGCTCCCTCATTCAGTTGGGGAGTTGGCTGTTTTTTGATGGGCCTTGCAGCCCGTGAGCTAGCGGCTGGGTTGAAGGCCTGGGAGGATGGGATCTCGGAGATTGCATCCCTGAACTGAGACCGAAAGTCTAGGCGTAGGATAAGTCGCGGGTGGTGCAGGCCGGGGCGATCGAGTCAGCCACCGCCGCGATCGTGAAATTTTGCTGACCCAATAACCGTTCACGGGACTCTTGGCGCAAGCTTCCTGACAAAAACGCCCGCTGAAGGGCCATAAACGCTTCGAAGTCATCGGGGCCATATTTCCCGCGCATGAGTTGGCGCAGGGTTTCTTCTGCCTCGATCGACAGGTATTGACGAGCTAACACTTCGGACACAATCTCGCGAATGGAAGTCATGTTGCTTTGCGACCTACTCAACGACTGCAAGGATCTGGAAATTTTCCGGCTGCCACAGTTTTTAGTATCGGGGGAAAGTTCAATCAGCGAAGTGACCGATCGCTGACCCCGCATGGATCTTGAGCGTCATCCCCTGAGATCAAAACAGGGCTTAGGTGCGATCGCTGTCACAGGGTGAGTTCCCCAGTCCCGGTGGGCTGATCAGCCCTTGAATTCAGCCAGGCCGAAATTCAGTCACGGCCGATCAAGACCGATCGAGGCCAAAGCCTGCAACCAAGACTGATGCTGGGTTGCTGGTTCGTGGAGTGATTGAGCGAACGTGGATCTAGCGTGGATCTAAGGCCCATGGCTGAGTGCGCTCCTGACCGCAGCCATGAGCCTTGATTCCCATTCCGAGGGCCAGAGGGTCGATCGCGATCACAGCCTTGTTTCGACAACGATTCAGATTCCAGAGCGAAGCTTTTTTCCGCCCAACTTGTGCAACCGGTAACAATTACGAACGAAAACGCGAACGAAAACACGAACAAAAACGACGCGGGGAGACTAAGGAGAACCTAATTGAGATGTTTAGAAGCTAAGAGTAGATCGAGCAGTGGCAAGGCAAGGGAGAGTGCTCAAGGCTGAAGAAAGTGGAAAAAAACAGCAATCAACCGTTTTTCAAGTTGATCTAGGCAAATTCCTCAGATTTTTTGCCAAATTTGCTGAACCCTGACGAACTGTCTTCCCAAAAAGTTTCTTAGGAAAAAGTTCCTTGGGAAGGGCAACTCAATCAGGTTGTCATGGAAGTGGTAGCAATCGAGCGCAATCGTCGGATCTCAGTTTAGCGACCCGCTCTCGGATTTGGGTGTGGTGATCATCACTTTTTGTGGGGTGTTGTGGGGTTTTGTCTGGCTGGGTCTGGTTGGGTCTGGTGGATTGAGATCTGGGTGGGGCGATCGCCTAAACATCGCTTCGGGCCTGGCTCATGGGGGTCGATGACTAGCCGTCGCTGTGGATTGGCAAGGGCTGGCGGTTTTTGCGGCCCAAGGCCGGGGGTGGGTGCTAATGAAGAGCGCACCGATAGGCCAATGCGGCGGCGGTGGCATTGTTGGAGGCGATCGCCAAGTCACCAATCAAGCGCCAAAGATCGGGGCGGTGGGGCAAGGCCAAGCCGTCCGCCGGGGGATGATGCAGCCGATCGAGCCAAGCGGCCATGGCTTGCGGCATTCCCTGTTGTTTCCCCTGTCGTTCCAAAACCGTCAAAAGATTCGAAACTGGTTCGTGCCAGTAGGTATTCTTTTCCAGGGCTTGCAGATAGGCCACCAGGGGTTCCAAATCGTAGCCAGTGCCGACGGGCACGGTCTTGAGGGCAAAGCCAGGGAGACTGTGGCCAAAGACCTGGACTAGTGATCGGGTCAAGGGCCCATAGTGCGCCAGGTCTTGATCACTAAACTCTGGCTGGTGCTGGGCCCAAATTTCCGCCAGGGTGAGATAGGGGGCCGCCACTTGGGGAGCCAATCCGATCGCCCGTTCGCAGAGTTGTTGAGCCGCATCCCATTGGTGCGATCGCGCCAAGGCCCAAGCCAGGGCATCCAAGAGCAGCGGATCCGTTGTGGCCTCGGCCGCCCGTTGCCAGGGAACTGTGAGGGGTTGCCAATCGCGAACTTTGCGCAAAAAAAGCTGATAGCCGCTGAAAACCACCTCAAAACAGTGGGTAAACAGCAACATAAACAAATCCACACCGAATTGTGGGCAATCCTCTGGCAAGCCCACATAACGATAATCATCAATCACCACCAGCCCACCCACCTTCACCAGGGGCCAGGTCATGACGGCATCGCGGAAAGCCACCCAAGGTGCATGGCAACCGTCAATGTAGGCCAGGTCGTAGTGATCAACCGGTAGCTGGGCCAGGGCTTCCCAAGAGAGCTGAGACAGAAGGGTGACCTGCGGGGCCCGACCGGAGCGATCGAGATTGTCCCGCAGGGTGGAACGAATTTCCGGCTCAATGCAGGTGAGCCTTGCTTCAGGATCCAGCAGGACGCGATCGAGCAACCAGCAGGCAGACATCCCCTCAAAGCTGCCAATTTCCAAAGCCTGTACCGGCCCTCGATTGGCCAAGGGCTGCACCCAGTTCACCCAGTTGGGCAATTGATTGGAAAACCAGTCTCGGGAAAACCAATAGCCCCGATCGCCACTTTCAGGCCAGCCCCGCAGGCGATGGGCCTTGGCAAAACAGGCCTGCGCCTCCGGAAGCTGATCACGACTGACCAACAGGGTTCCCAAATCCGTCCAGGCCTCGGGCATGGTGGGGTGCTGTCGAGCGAGGCGACGCAGCAGGGCTTCCGCCCAATCCCACTGGCCCGCCTGCTGGAACAGTTCGCCCCAACGCCGATGCTCTTGGGGTTTTAGAAAATCGGTGGCCTGCAAATATAACTGACCGGCACGATCAACCTGGCCCGCTGCGATCGCCGCTTGGGCCTGCTCAAAGCAAGAAACAACAGAATCCGCCATGGAAAACCATCCGTAAAAACCGCGAGCCAGAAATAACGCAAGGGCAATTCTGCGCTGCAAATTCTGCGCTGCAAGCTTTGCCCGGCAAGTTCTGCCCTGCAAATTCTGCACCGCGAATCATCATGCGCCCGGGAACTCATCATGCGCCCGGGCCTGTACCCTAGCGCAGGGGAAAAGCCGTGTTGATTTGATTGCGCCCCCGCACAAATGCCCCTGCAATCACAAACCGCTGCCCATCATTGGCCTCGCAAAACCGACTGGCTTGGGCGATCGGGGAATTTTCTGCCACCGAAGGATCCTGAGGGAGTGCCAAGGCTGTTGTTACAGGCGCAGCGGGCATGAGTTGAGCAACCGGCACAACCGCCGCTTGGGCCGAGGTCGATCGGTTGCCAGGCCGGTTATAACCGCACCAAGCCCAATCGGGCGCACCCCCTGGGCAACTAATTTGATTGCGAGCCGCATAGCGGATCGATTCCAACACTTGGGCTTGGGAGCAGCGATCGGGAAACATCGTGGAAAACTTTTCCCGACTGGGATCGGCTCCGTGGCTCCAGCGCACCCCATAGATCCCTCGCCGGTTGGGTGGTTGGGTCACTTGAAACCGGTCCACCGTGCGGGGATTGGTTCCGCCCGGTCGGGAATGGAACCCCTTGGGCCGACCGTTGCTAAATTCACCACAAAAAATATGGGGTTGGTTCACCTGGGGGCCGCTGGCAAAGTTGCTCCAGTGGGGCAGGCGATCGCAGTTCACCAGTTTGGGGGCCGCGGTTTGGCCCTCGGGAACCGCCAGCACCAGGGCCACCAACCCCGCCAGCACCAGACTCCAGCGCGATCGCCCTTTGCGGTAAGCCGAGGAGGAGGCAGTTTTCCCGATCGTTGGCTGATTCAACGGCTGAGTCATGTTGGTGTTGTTGAGTCATGTTGGTGTTGTCTGTATTGTCTGTATTGTTTGTGTTGTCTGTGTTGTTTGTGTGGCTGCTGTGCCGGTGACTTGTCTTCGCTAGGTTTGTGCTGAGTTTTCGCTGGGTTTTCGCTGAATTCGCACCCTGCTATTGCCGTATGTGTGATGCTTTCCTGACTTTTGCCATGTTTCTACCTCGCCCCAGGGCTGAACGCTCAGGATGATGTTCAAAATTTTCAAGCGATCGAGGTTTCAATCCGTGATCTTTGGAATCCTTGAGATGGCTGATTCCTCGGGGCCAACGCTCTGTTCATCAATTACTTGTCAATTACTTGTCAATAGACTCGTCAATTATTGGAGCGTTCTCAGGACAAAGCGTTCAGAACGCTGGGCCCAATCAGCATCACGATCGGTGTTGTCGAAATTTTTCGATATTTTAAGAGTCATCGGTTCGGGGCAAAATTTCCAGCCCCTTGCTCAGCAAGCTCTTGCTACACAAGCGAAAGACCCGAACAGAGGACGGGTGCGGCAGGATTCGAACCTGCGACCGGCCGCTTAGAAGGCGGCTGCTCTATCCACTGAGCTACGCACCCAGACTGAGATCTGTAGAGATTTCCATGAAAATCCCCACGAATAATCCGGGGAAAATTCATCGGCGGAAGTTCCCAGGGCCTTGAGAAAACCATTGCTTCTCCTGATTGCAACAGTTCGCCAACGAATGCTGTCATCAGGGCGCTTCCGGCTCGATCGCGGCAGCGTGGGTTTCATCCGCGATTCAGGATGACACGCCCGGACTGGCCGCCTTTCAAGGTTTACGAATTGTATCGAGTTAACCTAATCCCAAGCAAGGCCGTTGAGGAGGTTGATGGGAGTGATGAACCCACCCTCAGAACATCCATTCAGAGGCAATTCCGCTAAGAGCCAGTTTTTAGAAGGTCGCGGGGTACACTTGAGAGACCAAAGTTGATTTTCGACCCTAGATCCCCCAATAGCTCTACGCTAAGGACCCTGGGCTAGAATGATGCCCAGCGCAGGCTCAGTTCACCGGTTGGGAAGCTGTCTATGCAGCCCTCACGACCCTGCTGGGGCTAGCTTCTGGAGCAGCTCTGGTTGACCGACTGCATGAGTTCAAGCTAGACCGGCCCTGTGGTCTCTGGCTTGAATGGCATAGCTCCAAGCATGAGTTCTTTGAATAACGCATGTTTATTCTGAAGCGGCAAGACGTGGACATTTCCAACGTCCGGCATCCCGAAAAAGATCAGCAAATTCCGATCCTGAGCTATCAGGGTCAAACATTCACGTTGCTGAATGTTTTTAGCGCAAATCAGGCGGAAGAGGCGCGGGCCTTGTGGCGAGATCTGACGGATAACCGAGGGAAAGCTTGCGTCCTGCTGGAAGAACCGGATCGGTTCAGTGTGTGGGGCAAGGTGCGGCTCGATCGCCTGGGAGTCGCGGATGCTGGCGCAGGCGACAGTGGGGCGGCGAAATCGTCCTATGTGCTGGCGGGAATGCTGCTGCTCCAGGCGGTGTACTTCGACATTGAAGATTTGCTGGGAGAACGCCAAGGCGCAAAGTTTCGCCAGGAAATTGGCGAGGTGTTCAAGCGGCTCCAGTTTCCAGGGCTGGACAACCAGCCGGCCGTGAGCAACATTTTGGAAGTGAACCCCTTTGAAACGGCCTTGCCGCCCTGGCAAGAATTGCAAATCGTGGGGTTGCTACAGGAACTGCACACGTTGGGCAAAGGCTATTTTGGCAATACCAATTTCACCAGCCGAGCGTTTGATGCGTTGCAGGAGATGGATGCGGGCGAGCGTTCGGAATTTACGGACTGGCTGGGGCGATCGCCCGTGGCCAAGCTCTGGCGCTAGCCCTGGGCGGCGCTAAACCGAATGGCCATGGCCGTCTGGGGCAATGGGGGCGATCGAATGCCCAACTGCAATCGACGGCTCCAGTCTCAGGGATGTTGGGCGATCCATCCCCGGTCTGCGGTGGTCTGTGTCCCTCATGAGATCGTCACCTCCTGGTTTTTAGAACCTTTTGAAGCCAACCCCTATGACTAAGACTGCGAGCGAATCGCCAAAACTGTTTTCATCGCGCAACCTAATTATCGGGGCTGTCTCTTGGTCTCTGGTTGCTTTGGCGGTGTTTCTGTTTTTCAGTGTGACTCCGCCGGGGGAAACCCTGCCCCAGTGGTACAGCATTGCCACCTCAGTGCTGGAAACAACGTCCTATCTGTGGGCGGCGCTGGTGTGCTTTCGCAACTGGCGCAGTAACCAAATCCTCAGTGGTCGGACGGTTTGGCTGCTGATTGGGTTGGGAATGTTTTGCTATGGCCTGGGCAATTTGCTGTTCAGCTATTGGGAAATTGGTCTGGGGATTGAGCCGGATGTGAGTCCCGGTGACCTGTTCTACATCGTGACCTACGCTTCCCTGGCGATCGGGCTGTTGTTGGCGGTGTTGCCCCGGCGCTTAAATTTGGAGCTGTGGCAGTGGCTGACGATCGGGGGGATCGGTTTGGCGGGTACTGCTTTTGCCTTCTCGCCGCTGGTTTCAGGAGAGGCTGCTTGCCAGGAACAAACCGCAGAGGCGGTGGCCAATGTACCGGCCTGGGCTGAACAGATCCAAGGGGCCCTCACGCCAATTTCTGACTATATTCTGCCGGTTTATACCGTTGGCGATATTGTGCTGTTGGTGTTGGCTTCGGCGCTGTTGTTGGCCTTTTGGGGCGGGCGATCGGCCCAATCTTGGCGAATGATTGCGGCGGCCTCCATTTCGCTTTACATTGCGGATATGTGGTTCAAGTACGCCACGGCCAACATTTGCAACTATGAAAGCGGTAGTCTGCTGGAGGTGTTCTGGATCTTCAGCGGCGTTCTGTTTGGCATCGGTGCCGTGTTGGAGTACGATCTTTCGACGCGATCGCGCCGTAGTGCCCGTCGACGCTCATCGGGAGCGGCTAACTAGGGTTCAAGGTTGTCGCTGGCCCCGGGCGGTGGCGACCATCCTTTGGAGCCCTGAACTGTCCGCAGGCATTTGCACAATTCCCCAGGTTTGGGCATGACTCCTCCCAAGTTATCGGATTCCGAAAAACACGAACTGATTACGCTCTATCGCCAGGGCGGCCACACCATGGCCACCCTGGGACAGCGCTATGGAGTCAGCACTTCAACCGTGGGCCGAATTTTGAAGTTGGCGGCGGCCGAAGAGCCAATGCCATCGTTGGTTTCAGTTCCGGCTCCGATCGCCCCGGCTGTGGTCACTCCAGCACCGGAAGCCCCGATGATGGAATTGGATCCTCAGCCGCCCCAAGTGGATCCCATGGTGGACTCCGGTGGACGATCGGGCGGGCGATCGATCCCCAACCAACCCACGGAGCCGACGGACGGCACAACGGGCACAAGACGGGTGCGCCGTCGGTCGCGCAGTGAAGCCTCGGTATCGGAATCCGTGCTGCCAGAGTCCTTGATGGCCCCGGAGCCAACGCCGGCCAAGCCCATGGAACTCCCAGCCATGGAAACCCTGCCACTGTTTGACACTGATTTTGCTGCCGCTTCGGCGGAACCCCTGTCCGAGGTTGTTGCGGAGTTGGAAGCCGAGGCTAAGGAAGAGGTGCGATCGTCGCGGGTGGGGCGACCGGTGAAGAAGCAGGCAGAAGCAACCACCAACACCAATGGGAAAGGGGGCCGATCGAATCGGCGGCGCAAAGGTAGCGGCCCCGTCGTGGCAGAGATCAACGAAGCCAGCGCGGAGGAAGCCGACGATGCGGATCTGGGAGCCGACTTAGATTTGGATGATGACGATCTGGATCTAGACGAAGATGATTTTGAGTTTGGGGATGACGACGGTGAAGCGGGCATTGCCGCCATGTTTGGGCGCGGAGCCAATCCGGATCAACCGATCGAAATCATGCCCCTGGAAACCTCACGGATCCCCAACCCCTGCTATCTTGTGATCGATCGAGCGGCGGAGTTAGTGGCCCGTCCCTTAGAAGATTTTCGAGAATTGGGGCAAATTCCACCCCAGGAAGCCGCCAGTCGCACCCTACCGGTCTTTGACAACCATCGCGTGGCGCGGCGATTTTCGGCTCGTAATCAGCGCATTATTAAAGTGCCCGATGCCAACGACCTGTTCCAGAAAACAGGCCCCTATCTCCAGGCCAAGGGCATCACTCACCTGTTAATCGATGGGCAGGTTTATTTACTATAGGCCTGGCTGCCAAATTTCTTGATTAACCCCCTCAAGTCTGTGGAGCGCCCATCCCGTGAAGACGGAGCAGCAGCCCAGTCCGCCTTCTGGTTGGACTGAACCATCGGAGCAGGGGACTCCTCTGAAATCCGGGACAAACAAACCGGCATTGATCGGGCAGGGGGGTGACTATGGGCACAGGCGGCAAAATTGCCGATCTCACTGGACATCCTGGGTTCAATCCCTGTGCGTGATGGTGGTGCTGTTGCTGCTGGTGGCCCATGGGCTTTGGTATGGGGCAGTGCTGCCGGTGGCCCATAGTTTTCCTTTGTTTGGGGTGCGGCGGGTGCTCACCACGGAGCCGCTAGTGGCCCTGACCTTTGATGATGGGCCCCAATCGCCCTACACGGAGCAGGTCTTGCAGGTGTTGGATCGCTTTGGGGTGAAGGCCACTTTCTTTGAAATTGGTCAGCAGATCGATCGGGAGCCGGCCTTAGCCCGATCGGTGGTGCAACGGGGCCATGAGTTGGGCAATCATTCCTACTCACACCGGAATTTGATCCTGCGTTGGCCGGGGGAAATTGCCGCTGAAATTCTCGAAACCGATCGGCGACTGCGGGCGGCGGGGGCTGAGGGACCGATCGCCCTGCGGCCGCCCTTGGGTAAGCGGTGGTTTGGGTTGCCCTACTGGCTATGGCGATCGGGGCGCACCTTGGCCATGTGGGAAGTGGATTCCGGTGACTATGACCCGGCCAATTCAGTGGCGGATTTGGTGCAAGGCGTGTTGCAGCGGGTGCGGCCCGGCTCCATTGTTCTGTTCCATGACGGCAGCTTCAAGACCCGTCAGCCCCGCGATCGCACCGTGGCCGCGCTGGGTGAAATTATTCCAACCCTCCAGGCTCGGGGCTATCGTTTGGTGACCTTGGGGGAACTGTTGCGATCGGGAAAACCCAGCGGTGGCGGCCCCTGGGAAAGCCCTCCCCTGGAGCCAGGGCCAAACCCAGCAAAACCTTGAGGCATGAACTAGGTTCGGTGGCTGGTATCCGTCGATCGGTGATCGTTGGGTCGCCAATCGCAAAGTCCCGCCATTGCTCCCGGCCCTAATCCGGCAGATCCTCCACAATAATCCAGGGGCCAGAGGGGTTATAGCGCCCTCGCAGAACGATCGAGCTACCGGATTCCAGTTGGCCAAGGTGGTAATTCACCCAAGGATGGAGCGCCACCAGGGAAATTGGCTCCGGGGTCAAGGCCGTTTCCAAGGCATAGTTCTGGGGGCCGCGCCGCTGAAACTGACCGGTGAACCCCAAGGTGGCTGAAGGTTCTGGCGGTGGAATCAGATTCAGGGGATGTTCCTGGGTGAGCAGTTGCTCGTAGGCTTGGGGATGGGCAATCCAGTGTTTCTGCTGCGATCGCCAATCATCGCGATCGGGCGTGAGGCCAAAACAGGGAATCACCGCCGCCGGAGCCTGTGGGTCATGGAGCAAGGCTGTTTGCACAGCGGCCACCGGCAGCGATCGGGGTTGGCAATGCTGCTGAACACAGAGGGCCGCCGCCGCCCCCGCCGCTTGACCCAACCCCAACACCACCGGCTGGAGGCGTGTGGCTCCGTTGGCCATGTGGGACACGGAAATATTTTTGTCGCAAACCAACAGCCCATCGACCCGTTGCGGCACCAGGCAGCCATAGGGCAGCGCAAAGGCCGTCCCCGTCCAGCGACCACCCCATCGAAGCGATTTGGGCGCTAGGGGAAAGACCTCCCCGGGGTAGTGGTGATCATTGGGATAGTTGCCATAGGCGATCGCGCTGCTGGCTCCGCTGTGGGGATCTCGGGGCAGGGCCGCTCCCCAGCCTCCGACCACTGGCAAGATCTGGTTTTCCGTCACCGTTGCCAATCCCTGAAGGCGGCGGCTTTCCCGAAAGTAGGGATATAGGGCAAAGGCTTCGGTGTCGGGAAAGAGATGATCGGCCAAGCCATAGCGCCGTCCGAGGGTTTGTTGTAACCAATGGGCAAATCCCAAACTGCGATCGTGGGCAGCCTGTAGGGCCGCTGCTCGATCGGCCGCTGTCCCCACCAGGCGATCGAGGTCATCCCCATAGTCATTGCCGGCCTGGGGCCAGTTGATCATGAACCGATCGCCCGCAATCCGCCCATAGTCCAACACGCGCTGGGCACTGGCATAGCCCGCAAAGGCTGCTTGGTAGCGGGTGGGGTCATAGTCAGCGGGGCAGGGAATTTCCGGGGCGATCGCTTCGGGGCCAAAATCCTGAAGATAAAAAACCCAAGTGGGAGCCTGCACCGGAAATCGCTCGGTTAAGGCCGTGGGCCCCGCCGGGGCCGTAGGCTCTTGCCATTGGTCTTGCCACTCCCAACCCCAACGATAGGGAACCTCCCCCAGGGCCAGCAGATCTCCCAATTCCGTGCCGTCGATCGTGATCTGGGCGGTAACCTGTAACCCCGAGTCAAAGGTAACCCCGGTGACTCGATCGCCCGATCGCTGCACCGACACCGGCCGCACTCCGGAAATCCAACGTAAATTGGGCAGGGCCGCCACCCAATCAGCAAAAATCTGCGCCCCGATCGCCGGTTCATAGGTGAAAAAGCTGACCCAGCCCCAATCCAGTCCCTGGGGTTGACGCTGGGCCAACTCCTGCAAAAATGCCCCCCAGAGACCCGTTTGCAGGGCCGTCAATTCATTGCCGTCCGGCGCACAGACCCCCGCCGCCGTCAACATTCCACCCAACCAGGAAAACTCCGTGGCCAACAGCACCCGCACCCCACAGCGGGCCGCTTGGATGGCCGCCGCCGTTCCCCCAGTGCCGCCACCCACCACCAAAACATCGGTTTCCGCGATCGGGTTGTCCAGAATGGGGCTGTCTAGGGGCAGCGGATCAAGGGTCGGGGACACCGCCCCCAAGGGGAGAGCAAAACCCTCAATCGCTGTCTGAGGGAAGTGTTCCGTGGTCACCGAGCATTACTCCGAGCAGATCAACTGCCCAACCTTACCACGTGGGATCAATGCCCAAATTGACCGTCAGTGCTGAGATTCCGGTGGGTACGGCACTGATGCAAGCACAAACAGTTTGGGGGTCTTCGGAACGGTCGGGGGCCGCTGACGGATCGGGGCGATCGGGGCTGGGTAGGGGTTGCGCTGCCAAATCCACTTCGCAGGCATGGCAAGACCCCATCAGGCAACCCGTGGGAATAGCAACCCCGGCGCGATCGGCCACGGTTAACAGCATCTCGCCCGGTTGGGCTGAGACGGTGACTTGGTCGGGCAAAAAGGTAACAAAGATCTTCATAGGGCGGATGGCGGCGGTTTGGGGGTTGGGCAGTGGGGTCAAGGATTGGGGGATCTCAGCTCATTCAGTGGCCTCGGCGGAAAGGGTGGGTCGATCGCCCCGAGAGTCCGGCTCGATCGGCAGGAACGATAATCCTGGCTTGCGGCCCGGCGGCAATTGGCGCGTGGTGATCGTGTTCAGGCGGGTCTTGGTGTTGAAACTCAGCTCCGGTGACCAAGCGGGTTGCTGGGAAGCGGGCAAGCCGTCGCCATGGGGGCCCATCTCTGAGGCCCCATTGGCCGACGACGTTTGGGTAATAGGTAAGGTAATCGTGAATTCCGCACCCTGGTTAGGGGCCGATCGACAAACCATGCTGCCGCGATGGCGCTGAATGATTTGATAGCTAATCGATAGGCCCAATCCCGTGCCCTTGCCTAGGGGTTTTGTGGTGAAGAACGGATCAAATAATTGGGATTGAATGGCTTCCGGAATCCCCGGCCCATTGTCTCGAATGGTGACACTAATATGCTGAGGATCCGGTTGCGAAAGTTCAATCCAAATGCGACCAATGAAGGGCAATTGATCGCGACTCAGTTGCTCTTCTTGGGCTTCGCGCAAAGCATCGATCGCATTGGAAAGCAGGTTCATGCAAACCTGATGCATTTGGCCGGAATAGCATTCAATGGGGGGCACGTTGTCATAATTCCGAATAATTTCAATTTCGGGATAGCTGCCATTGGGCTTCAGGTGATATTGCAAGATCATCAGAGTAGACTCGATCGCCTCTTGCAAGTACAGGGCGTTGGTAATGGTGCGGTCGACTCGTGAGAAACCGCGCAGCGCCGAGACAATTTCCCGAATTCGATTAGTGCCCAAATGCATTGAGTCCAGCAGTTTTGGAAAATCTCGCGCCAGAAAATCCAAATCAAAAGTTTCCAGCAAAGCTTGAATCTGCTCTTGTGGCGCTTGCTGGGCTTCCAGCCGGGCCAGTTGAATCAGAAATTCGGAATATTCGCGAATGGGCCCTAAGTTGCTATGAATAAACCCGATCGGGTTATTGATTTCATGGGCAACGCCAGCGATTAATTGCCCCAAAATCGACATCTTTTCGCTTTGGAGCAAATGCATTTGGGTTTGCTTTAGCTCATCCAAGGTGTGGGCCAATTCAGTCGCTTGCGATCGGGTTTGTTGCAGCAATTCCGTATGCTGAAGCGCCACACCCAATTGCACACAGACCTGGCGCAAAAACTCCACTTCCGAGTCTTGCCAATGGCGAGGAGCGGTGCATTGATGAATGCCCATCAGTCCCCACAGTTCCTCGCTTTGAATGATCGGAATCACCAAATTGGCCTGCACTTGCCAAGTCCGCAACATTTCCAAATGACAATCGGGCATGGTGGAATTGTGGACATTCGGAATGCTGTGAACTTTGCCCACTTGGTATTGAAGAACATGCTGATCACTAAAGCAGGGATCTTCTAATTCCAAGTGCAGAATGGAGGTGCAACCCCGGGCCCGATCTTCCGCAATGATTTTGCCCTGGGCGGTCGGGGCTTGGGAATTAAAGGCAAACACCACCACGCGATCGGCCCGCAGCAGTTGCCGCACTTCCCGCGCCGTGGTGCGAAACACGGTTTCGAGATCCAAAGACTCGCGAATTTTGGCAATCAATCGTGCCAGGGTTTGTTGCTGATGGATCACCCGTTCCAGATCCGCAGTCGATCGCTGAAGTTCCTCATTCGATTGGCGCAACTCCGCCGTGCGGGTTTGCACTTGGGCCTCCAAGCTGGCGTTCAGGCTGTTTACCTCTGTATACAGCCAATGTTGCTTGACCGCCGTGGCAAACCGTTCCCCCAACGCCTGGGCGAGCTTCACCTCAGAGACCGTCCATTGCTGGGCCTGGCCGATCCTGATTTGTCGCCACACTTCAAAGGAATGGCGGGCCATCAGTTGGCGAGTGTCCGGATCGTGCCAGCCGGTCCAAAGTTCATCGGTGTTGACCTCATCCCGAAAAATGCTGAGACAACCCAGTAACTCACTGCCGTAATAGAGGGGAACCAAAATCAGCCCCCGGATCGGCAACCATTGAAACGAGGGAGCCACCGAGCGTAGCAGGGGTTCTCGGTAAATGTCCCCGATCGCCCAAACGCGCTGGCTAAAACTGCTGCTGTCCTGGGGTGGGGCCGCCAGGCCATAGTTGGCGCGCATCCACTCCACAGACCAATCCTGAGTGGCGGAGTTGGGCGGTGGCTCGGGCACTGCGCCCGCTTTCAAAAAGGCATAGACCAGCCGGTGTTCCTCAAAGGGGCGCTGATCCGTGGTGGCCAGGGGATGGGGCTGGGGCCCCACGGTATAGAGTTCCCGATCGGTTTGGCCCCCGGGCCAGAGACACAGCCGGCCGCCGCTCCCTCCCAAAATTTGCACCGTTTCTTCCAGGGCCTTTTGCAGTTGGCCCGTGGGCGCTTCGTGCAACAGGGCCGTGACACGGTTAATGCTCGCTTCCTGAAGGGCTTGATCCGTGACCCGCTGCACCAAAATTGACTGGGCGATCGCGATTTCCACCTGATCGACCACCGCTTGGATGAATTGCAGTTCCTCCTCATCCACCGATCGGGGTTCCGCGTGGTGAGAAACCAACAGCCCCCACAGGTTGCCCATGTGCAAGGTGCTGGCAACGGGCGGCTCAGAGGTGGCCGGAAAGTTATCCAGCACGATCGGAACCACCACCGACGACTGCACCCCCATCACCGTCAGATATTCCACATGGCATGGATCCACCGGACGGTAGCGCATTGTCGAAGGACTACGCAATTCCCCATCGTCCGGGGGATCCATGGCACTCAGGCCCGTTTGACACTCAGCCACATCCACCACCACTCGCTGGCGGGCCCGCACGAACAACTCGCGGGCCTGGGGCGGAATATCATCCACTGGAAAATGCAACCCCTTCAAGGAAGGCAGTCGATCGGGCACGAGGGATTCGGCCACTACCGTGCCATGACCCTCGGGCGAAAATTGGTAAATCTTGACCCGATCGGTCTCCAAAAAAGCCCGCACCTCCGCCACCGTCACCGCCAGGATTTCGCTCAATTCCAAGGACTGCCGAATCCGGTTTGCAATCCCCATCAGTAGCTGTTCCTGAGTGCCTTTGCGTGGCTTCTGTAAATCTAATTCCATGGCTGCTTAACCTGTGCATCAACACGATCGCCACCGTTGGCCCAAGATTGGCGATTGATGGGCTGGACGGCGCTGAACAGGGGATCGATCGTCCCCACCCACAGACAACCCAAAAGCATCGCGCCCAGACCTTGATCCCCAAGGCACTGCTCCCCCCAAGGCGCTGATCCCCAAGCTGCTGACCCCAAGGCGCTGAATGGCGATGCACCAGTGCCGCTTGCTTTGCAGATCCTTCGATCTCAAGATCCCAATCTTTTACAGATGTCAATTTCTATCTTCAGGGAATGGGTCACTCAAAAGCAATGTACTGACCACGCACTGCTGAAACCGTAAGGTCAACGATTTTGGATCCCGCTTGATGGACGGTCGATCGCTGCAATCAATTTGCTCCAAATATAAAAACGGTATGGAGATTCGTTAGAGTCGATAGGGGTCAGTACAAAACCAAAATTCCCCATATCCAACACCCAAGGTGGCCGCCTATGCATCTGAGCGAACTTACTCACCCCAATCAACTTCATGGGCTGTCGATCGCCCAATTAGAAGAAATTGCCCGCCAAATTCGGGAAAAACATCTGCAAACCGTCGCCACCAGCGGCGGTCACCTGGGTCCTGGTTTAGGCGTGGTGGAATTAACAATCGCCCTCTATCAAACCCTTGACCTCGATCGCGACAAGGTGATCTGGGACGTGGGTCACCAGGCCTATCCCCACAAATTGATTACCGGTCGTTACAACGAGTTCCATACCCTGCGCCAAAAGGACGGCATTGCCGGTTATCTCAAGCGCTGTGAAAGTAAGTTCGATCACTTCGGCGCGGGCCACGCCTCCACCAGCATTTCCGCCGGCTTGGGCATGGCGATCGCCCGGGATATGGCCGGCGAAAACTACAAGGTGGTTTCCATCATCGGCGACGGCGCAATGACCGGCGGGATGGCCCTTGAAGCCATTAACCACGCGGGTCACCTGCCCGACACCAACCTGATGGTGGTGCTGAACGACAACGACATGTCCATTTCGCCCAACGTCGGGGCCCTGTCGCGCTACCTGAACAAAATGCGCCTTAGCCCGCCGATGCAATTCCTGACGGACAACATCGAAGAGCAGGTGAAGCATTTGCCCTTCTTTGGCGGTTCCCTGTCGCCGGAACTCGATCGGGTCAAAGAAGGCATGAAGCGCCTGGCCGTATCGAAAGTCGGCGCAGTGTTTGAAGAACTGGGCTTCACCTACATGGGCCCCGTTGACGGTCACAACATTAAAGAACTGATTGACATCTTCCGCGAAGGTCACAAGCAAAAGGGCCCTGTGCTCGTCCACGTGGCCACCACCAAAGGCAAGGGCTACGCGATCGCGGAAAAAGATCAAGTGGGTTACCACGCTCAAAATCCCTTTGACTTGGCAACGGGCAAGGCCAAACCGGCCAACAAGCCCACGCCGCCCAGCTACTCCAAAGTTTTTGCAGAAACCCTGATTACACTTGCGGAAAACGATCCTCGAATTGTGGCGATCACGGCCGCTATGGCCACCGGCACCGGCCTGGATAAATTCCAAGCCAAGCTGCCGAACCAGTATGTGGATGTGGGCATTGCCGAACAGCACGCTGTGACCATGGCGGCGGGCATGGCCTGCGAGGGGGCGCGCCCGGTGGTCACGATCTATTCCACCTTCTTGCAGCGGGCCTTTGACCAAGTGATCCACGATGTTTGCATCCAGGATCTGCCGGTCTTCTTCTGTATGGATCGGGCCGGCGTGGTTGGAGCCGACGGGCCCACCCACCAGGGAATGTATGACATTGCCTACCTGCGCTGCATTCCCAACCTGACGATCATGGCTCCCAAGGATGAGGCGGAGTTCCAGCGGATGCTGGTGACGGGCGTGACCCATCCGGGCCCGATCGCCGTGCGCTATCCCCGGGGCAGTGGCGTGGGTGCGCCGTTGCTGGAAGCGGGTTGGGAGCCAATGCCGATCGGCAAGGGCGAAGTGCTGCGAACCGGCGATGATCTGTTGCTGGTGGGCTACGGCACGATGGTCTATCCGGCCATGCAAGCGGCGGAAATCCTTAGTGAGCACGGCATTGAAGCTACGGTGGTGAATGCCCGGTTCGTGAAGCCGCTGGATACGGAGTTGATTGTGCCCCTGGCCCAGAAGATTGGCCGGGTAGTGACGATCGAGGAAGGCTGCCTGATGGGTGGTTTCGGTTCGGCGGTGCTAGAAGCCCTCGGCGATGCGGGTGTGGCCGTGCCGGTGACCCGCTTGGGTGTGCCGGACATTTTGGTGGAGCACGCCACGCCGAGCCAGTCGATGCAAAGTTTGGGTCTGACGGGGCCGCAAATTGCCGATCGCCTGTTGATGCAGTTGGGCCGCAAACCGGAAATGGCAGCGGTTTAACGGTGATCTAACGGTTAGTTGGGGGATGGTTGGCTGACAGGGCGATCAACCATCCCCCAATCTTTCTGCCAATCGTTCCCCCAGTTGTTCAAAATGGCTCAAAGCATCAAAACGGTAGACCACTTTTTCTATGAATGCCCTATCAATTCCCACTTGGATCGTGCATGTTTCTAGCGTCATTGAGTGGATCACGGCGATCGTGCTGATTTGGCGCTACGGCGATCTCACCGACAATCCGAGCTGGCGGGCCCTCAGTTGGGGCATGTTGCCAGCCCTAGTGAGCGCCATGTGCGCCTGTACTTGGCACTTTTTTGACAATGCGCCGCGCTTGGAATGGCTGGTGACGGTGCAAGCGGCCACGACGGTAATCGGTAACTGCACGCTCTGTGCAGGGGCTTGGTGGATCTGGCGATCGCGCCCGATCGGCCCGTCAGAATCTGAAAAAGATCTCTAGAAATTCGGTCTTAAAAGTCAGCCCCCTGACCCAAACAGGGGCTTTGATTGTGATTAGTCATTACGAGCATCGTGGTTGATCTAGAGCAAATCCTTGTGAATATTTTAAATCTTTTGCATTGAAAGAGTTAGAAAATGTTGTAATCTAAATTGTTTTTTTTGAAATTCAACCATTTTTTCTGAATTTTGTGCTTGATTCAGCCTTTGTATAAATTAATTCCATCAAAAAATAGAAATTTTCTAAATACTTGTCATTATCTTGAAAGCATTTTTTCGGATATAAATTTATGGCTTGAATTCATAATTCAAAGCCATGATCATGAAGTGCTAAGCGTGCTTCATAGAATCTTTGTCTAGAGATCACTTAATCTTTAAACCGATTTTTCAAAGTGTGATCTAGGATGTAACTCAAGAACCTAAACGTTGGGTGCTAGACCTCTCCACTACTGCGGAAAAATTGTCACTATGAAACGCTTCCAACAAATTGCTAGCACCCTGGCTCTTGCCCTAGTGCCTGCTCTGATTGCCACCCAGCCCGCACAGGCTGCCAACCTGGTTAAAAACGGCAGCTTTGAAGTGACTCCAGGCGCTCCCCTCAACGGCGGCTGGCGGACTTTTTCCGAAATTGAGGGTTGGTCTGCCACTAGTGGCGGCAAAATTGAGGTGCAAGCCGGGGTGGCCGGGAAAGCCTACGACGGCAAAAACCTGGTGGAACTCGACAGCCACTTCTACGACAGCAACGCATCCGAGCTGGGCCTGTTCCAAGACATCGTGACCAAAGCAGGAAAGACCTATGAACTTTCCTTTGTTTACTCGGCTCGTCCGGGAATTGCGAACAACTGGAAAGGCGGCAAAGACCAAAATGCCTTCTCCGTTTTGTTTGGTTCCAGCTTCAACCAAGTTTTCAATGCGGGTAACGGCGGCAGTCAAACCAACTGGCTCAACAGCGGCCCTCTGTTGGTGAAGGCGGTGTCTGATCTAACGCGCTTGCAGTTCAACTACCTGGGCACGCGGGACACCCACGGAGCCTACATTGATAATGTCATCTTGACGGAAGTGGCCTCCACCCCTGAGCCGGTTAGCTTGCTGGGTCTGTTGGTTGTGGGGACGGCGGTTGGCGTGGCTGCGAAAAAGCGCCAGCACGCGATCGACTAAATCGCGACTGCTAAGAGCTGCCGTTTTGGCTAGCTTTTGAAAACTGTTCATGTTCTGTTGAGGGCGATCGCTTGGACATCAGGCGATCGCCCTTGCTTTGTTCACATCCCCATGGCGACTGAAGATTTGCTTTGAAGATCTCCCGTGAATGGCAGAATTGCCTAATACGAGGATGGCTGAAGAGCCAGAGCTGATTCACCCTGTGGGGTAGCCCTTGGCGGCTGGCTCTGCTGTTTTTGTTAAGTCCCTGATTCTGAAATTGAACGTTTTGCTATGACCCCTCCCTATTTGCGGCCGGCTCCTTGGTGGAATTGGTTGGGCCTGTTGGCTCTGGTGACGGCGGTGTTGTGGTTGTTGCGGGGGATGGGGCTGTTGGGCTTTGTGCCGGGGATTGTGTTTGGCGTTTTGTTTTTGGCGATGGGGGTGTTGCTGCTGTTGGGCGCTTGGGGGGTGCGATCGCGCCGTTGGTAGTGGATGGCGGGCCGTCCTCTAGCAGCGCCCTATTGCAGGGGCAAGAAGATGGTCATCACTTCGCCGCGCTGGGGCCGCTGCCGGATGGTGAGTTTGCCCCCGATCGCCTGGAATAGGTTTTTGGTGACATGTAAATTCAGGCCAAAGCTGCCGGTTTCCGGTTGGAAGGTCAGCAACTGCCCGATCGACTTCAGCGATTCCAGGCGGGTGGCTGCGCCCATTGCGTCGTAGCGCAATTGCACCTTCAGTTGGCTGCCGGCCGTTTCCGCTTCCATGTCGATGCGGCTACCGGCGGGCAGGGTGCGGGCCAGGTTTTCAATAATTTCCGCCAACATTCGATCGAGCAAGGTGGGGTCGCTGGCAACCGTGGGCAGTTTGTGCGGTAGCTTCACCGTCAGTTCCAAGTTGTGGCGGCTGGCCTGTTGTTGCCAACGGGGAATGCTGGATTGAAACACCTGGGCCAAGGGAATGGGCGTGAGGGACAGGTGGGCGCTGTTGCTGGTTTCTAGTTCAACGGCCTTGAAAATCAGGTCAAAGCGGTTGATTTGTTCGGTACATTCCCGATCGATTTTTTCGATGTAGTTCACCGCCTTGTCCTGCAAATTTTGCTGGCGCATCAGCAGGCGGGTGAAGGTGCGGATGGTGGCCAGGGGCGTGCGGACACTGTGGGCGAGGGCTTGCAAAAGCTCCAGGTCGATCGCGGGTTTGGCCGGTTGCGGCCGAGCTGAGGCCCGTAAGGGGCGACGGCGCGGCTCCGAATGGGCGGGGTTGCTGGGAGCTGGCAGGGCTTGCAGCAGGCGCTCTGTGAAGGCGCTGACGATCCGATAGCTGGGTTCCACCAAGGGAAACTGTTGGGCCAGGGCATCAAACGGCACGAGCTGTTGAGGGGCGTTCAGTTGCACCCGGGCCCGCAAGGCTTGCCAGACGGCGGCGATCGCCTGAGGATCAAAGGAGAAGCGAAAAACCAGTTGACCGGTGGAGTCTTCTTGGAGCGAGAGGGCCAAGCTAAAGTCCCGCATTCGCACCACGCAAAAGGATTCTGCGGCCAGCGGATCCACCGGAGCTAGGCCGATCGCCCGTTCCGTCACTTCCGGGCAGGGTTCGCCCTCATCGGCGGAGGGCAACAGCCACAGGGATTGCCAAAGGTGGCTGCTGAATGTCCAGACCGAGAGGCGATCGAGCCAGGATCCCGTAAACAAGGGCAGGGGCCCCAACAGCACCACCCCTTGATCGATCGCTTCGGAGGGTAAGGCTTCCGCAAAGTCCGTGATGAAGGCCGCTTCGATCGCGTCGGCCGCTTCCATGGATTGGGCCATGATTTGGGCGATCGCCTTCGTGGCCCCCTGCCATTGGGCCTCGGCGGATAGGGTTCCTGGGCCCGCTCCGGGGGTAAGGGGAGCAAGCAGATGACCCACCGTTGGTAACACCCATCCATTCATAGTTGGTCGATCGATCCGTTGGCGATCGGGCGGGCGATCGCTCAGAGCAGTGGAGGGAAGCGGCATCGCGGGTTTGGGGTTCGCCGCAATCGTCGAGAGCGTCGTCACACGCGCTAGGGATTTAGACTTAGGGGATTTGCCTCAAGTGTATCGGCAAGGCCCCAGAGTCGCGCACCCCAAAACCGAACGTTGCGAGTCGCGATCGCCGCCATTGAGTTGGCCAACGCCCAATCGCTCCAGCACTTGAGCCACCACCAACGCAGTCCAATCAATATCCGCTTCCGTGGTGCTGTGGCCCAAGCTTAAGCGCAGGGCCGCTGTGGCTTCGGCGGGATCGTAGCCCATGGCCAACAGGGTGGGACTCGGGGTCAGGCTGCCGCTGCTACAGGCGGATCCAGAGCTGGCGGCAATGCCCGCCCGATCGAGCTGGCGCACCAAATCCCGACCGCTGGGCAGGGGCAACCGCCCCCGTAAACAAAAGCTGACATGGTGGGGCAAGCGATGGAGCCGATCGCCCGTGGGATGCAAAGCGGGCAGGGGAGCCAAACGCTCAAACAAGCGATCGCGCAGTTGACCGAGCCGCTGAGCCTCCGTTTCCCAGGTTTGGGCCATGCGTTCCGCCGCCGCCCCAAAGGCCGCGATCGCCGGCAGGGCCTGAGTTCCTGATCGCCGTTTACTCTCCTGGCCGCCCCCCAGCAACTGGGGAGCCAAATGAATGCCCGGCCGCGCCCACAGGGCCCCAGCCCCTTGAATGCCGTAGATCTTGTGGCTGGAGAGGGACAGCAAATCCACCGGCAGGGTTTGCAAATCCACCGCCACCCGGCCCACCGCCTGCACCGCATCCGTGTGGAATAATGCGCCCGATCGCCGGGTAATTGTTCCCAACTCCGCGATCGGCTGCAGGGTTCCCACCTCGCTTTGGGCAAAAATAATCGATACCAACACCGTTTCCGGGCGAATGGCCAAAGCCAAGTCTGAAGGATTCACCCGCCCGGCGCGATCGACCGGCAAGCGCGTAATCGCCCAGCCTTGGGCCTCCAGCCGCTCCAAGGTTCGCTCGATCGCCGAATGTTCCACCTGCGACGAAATGATATGGCGCGGTTGGGTGAACCGCTGGGCCACCCCCAAGATTGCCAAATTGTCCGCCTCCGTGCCCCCCGAGGTAAAAATCACCCCCGTGGGATCCCCATTAATCAACGCTGCCACCTGAAACCGCGCCGTTTCCAGCACCATGGCCGAACGATCGCCCCAACTATGAATGCTTGACGGATTTCCCCATAGCTCCGTCATCACCCGTTGGGCCGCCGCGATCGCCACATCACAGGGCGGCGTGGTGGCGCTGTGGTCTAGATAAATTTGCATGGACAATCCATTGGCATCAAGGTTCAGGAATTTTGGTTCAGAAATTTTGGTTCAGGAATTTTGGTTCAGAAATTTTGGTCATTGAAGGTGCAGTATTCAAGGTGCAGTATTCAAGGTGCAACACTGTCCATCGATTCTTCCGCCTCTCCTGTTGCGATCTCGATCGACAAAGAACCCAAAACCAAGCGATCGCTTAACTGAATCCATTGCTCCAGGCTCAGTTCTTCTGCCCGCGCCGTTTCAGGAATTGCCAGCTCAACCAAAGTATGACGCAACTGATCCAAATCCACGACGCTTTTTAGATTGTTGCGCAACATCTTGCGGCGGCTGGCAAAGCCCAATTTCAACAGCGTTTCAAAGCGCTTCACATTTTGCGGCGACTGCGGAAAAGGACGGGGCTGAATTTTCACCACGGCTGAATCGACCTTAGGTGGTGGCGAAAAAGCCTTGGCCCCCACATCGCAAACCCAAGAGCAATCCGCTAAAAAGCGCGATCGAATTGAAAGGGCGCTGTAATGTTTGCTGCCCGGATTAGCCACCAATCGCAGGGCCACTTCCTTTTGCACCAACAGCACGATCGACTCAAAGGGTTGCAATCGTGGTTGGGCGATCGTCCCCAACAAATGCTCCAAAATTGGCCCCGTAATGTTATAGGGAATATTGGCCACTACCTTGTTGGGATTTTGGAACTGGGGATTGGGAAAAACCGCCAACTGCTCCGGCCAATCCAAAGCCAAGATATCGCCCTGAAGCAGCAAAAAATTGTCCCGGTGCCCAAACTTTTTCACCAACTCAGGACAAAGATCGCGATCTAACTCGACGGCAACCACTGCCCCCGCTCGATCTAACAATTGCCGAGTCAAGACCCCTTGGCCGGGGCCAATTTCCAAAACCCGATCCTTCGAGGTCAATTCCGCCGCTGAAATAATTTTGGCAAGGGCTTTTTCACTTCTCAACCAATGTTGACCAAAGCGTTTCCGAGGTTTTGGCATGGCTCTGCTGCAATCTTTGCTCAGGGATCTGTACTCAGTAATTAATTCACTATTCAATCAGCATCAAAAATGAATTCATAGTCCAATCAATGACCGATCGCACTTTTGAAGGAATGATCATGAAGAATAGGGCAATGATGGATCTCATGATGGATCTATAGGATCCAATGAATCGAGAATCAGGAAATCATTGATCGGGGGTTAATTCATTGGGATTGATGCATCGGGTTAATTCATCGGGTTGATTCATCGGGTTGATTCATCATTGAATCGCCAATCGATGCTTCGTTAAAGGGAAGTGGAGGGTTGATGAATCCCGTATCAACACTGATCACTTGGGTATTGCCAAGAAAAATGTGCCGCCCTTAACTTGTCTTGGTTCCAAAAACAGTGCCAGAGTCTGACGAGGCAGCGCTTGGGAAGATGACTCGCTCAGGCTTAGGGGGTGTCGTCATTTTTCGAGGTGAGGCTGAAACGGTTGATCTTCCGTGTCCTAGTCGTCGTAACAAGATGCCCAAGTCCCTTGCTCCCCACGATTCGCTAACGGCAGGTCTAGGGTTTCATGCTCAATGACGATAGACCCTAGGCTCCAGTACCAAGCCCAAGGGATTCACTCGAAATTGCCGAAATTGCGCTCACAGGCAAGCTGAACATCAAAAACCAGAATTGCTCAAGAAAGGAGAAAGCTGAATGACGGATGTGGTTTGGCAATTGCTGCTGATTGGATTAGCGGCAGGGTTGGCAGGGGGCCTGTTTGGCATTGGCGGCGGGGCGATTATGGTGCCTGCCATGGTGCTGTGGCTAGGCCTAGACCAAAAATTAGCAACGGGAACGTCCCTTGCGGCCCAGGTGTTGCCGATCGGGCTGTTAGGAGCGATGGTGTATTACCGCAATGGCAATCTCAACATCAAGTATGGGTTGTTGATTGTGGTGGGATTGCTGGTGGGGAATTACTTTGGGGCAATATTTGCCAATCAACCCTACATCAGTTCGGCCCTGATGAAGAAACTGTATGGGGGCTTTTTGCTGCTGATTGGGTTGCGCTATTTGACGGTGCGCTGAGGGGTTGGGCGATGATCATGCGGTTGGGGGGGCAAGGTGGGGGCTAATCAGGCTAATCAACAGATGATCCGGCAAGCGCCATGTACATGAAAACGATGGGGGAAAATCGCCCATGATCGCTTGGGCTATTTTGCAGGCGGGCGGGCCGGTGGTTGTGCCCTTGCTGTTGGGATCGATCGCGACGGTGACTGTGGCGATCGAGCGAGCTTGGTTTTGGGCCCAGGTGCGGCGCGATCGATCCCAACTGGTTCCAGCGGTTTTTGAGCTGTATGGACGCGATGCCAAGGCGGCGATCGCCCGGTTCCAGCAATATGCCGAATGCCTCCCGATCGCCCGCATTAGTTTGGCAGCCTTGGAGCTACGTCGTCCCCACCCGATCGCCTTTCGCTTAGCCCTCAGCGCCGCCACCCAAGCCGAACGGCCCCAACTGCGGCGCTTTGACCTATGGTTGCAAACCGTGACGGCCTTGGCTCCGTTGTTGGGCCTGTTGGGCACGGTCACTGGCCTGATGGGAGCCTTTGCGGGCCTCGATTGGGCCGGGGATGGCCCTAGTCGCGTGAATGCGGGTCTCAGTGAAGCGCTGGTTTCTACGGCGATCGGGCTGGTGGTGGCGCTGTTGGCCCTCACGCTGGGCAATCTGTTCCGGGCCTATGCTCGACGGGAACAAATGGCCATTACGCGCGATTGTCGTACCCTAGAGCGACTGTATTTGCATCATTACTGGCACTTCAACGCACCCGATCGGCCCGGACACCGTCGCCGTCGGCGCGATCGCCCAAGCTCCACCCGGCTCTAGGGTTACCAGAGTTTCCAATTTCCAAATTTTCCAGTTCCTATCGTTTTCAGCATTCAGATCCAGTGCTCAGATGCCTGAGCGTGCGGATCCGTGGTGTTCCAATTTCCCCAGTCTTCCAATTTCCCCAGTCTTCCAATTCCATTCAAATTTCCGCCGATCCAGTACGCCAGATTTACAGTGTTGCTTCATTGATGTTACATTTCTTCACAGGAGGCTAATTAGCCGACGCTCGGAGAACTGTCAAGCACTAACCGCCGCTTCAAGTTGCCATCAACCTTACTCGTTGAAACTGCTGAAACTGCGATGGTGTGAGTCTTTGTCACTCAAAATGCAAAGTCAATGACATCCCCGGCCAGGTTTTAATTGGTATTCTCCCAACACAGCAAGCACGGCCAGCCGCCCCAACGGCTGGCTTTTTCACGATCGAGGTAGCGATCACCGCTGCGATCGAACCCGTTGCCCAGCCCCCGGAGATCTTGGCCCAATTTGCAAAGCGTCGTGATAGACTTTTATGCCAGCAAACCAGCCGCTCGATCGATGCTGTTTTAACTGTTTGGTGAGTTTTGCTGCCCCCATCGTGGCAAAATCTTCAGCAGCAACACACCCGATCGACAACGCACGGGTCACACGGCTCCGGATGGCTAAAGGTCAGCGCTTGACTGCTCAAGACTGGCGACAGATCCTTTCCTTTCAATTGAGCAATAGCAAGTCTATTTGAATTGAATAGTTATCAAACAACCTTTATTCAGCAGCTTGCAGCAGAGCGTTTGATATCCCCGCGCGAGCTGTGTCTTGCTCAGAGCTGGCAAGTTCTCAAAACTTGTCTTTTCCATCGAGGTGCTCTCGATTCAATGGCAACCGAATGGTAACTGCCAACCACCACATCCAGTCACCCGGCGCTTAGTCTCCTGGCGCTTGCTGCAAACCATCAGAGGGATCCGTCATGTCCATTCGCCTGTACGTTGGCAATCTGCCCAAAGAAGTCGATCGCAAAGAACTCGAAGCCGTCTTTGCCGGCACGGGCGACCTGACCTCCACCAAGGTCATTGTCGATCGCAAAACCGGAAAATGTCGCGGTTTTGCATTCGTGACGGTTCCCACTGATGAACTCGCCGACCAAATCATCGAACAGTTCAACGGTTCCACCTTCAAAGACACCGTGCTGAAAATTGAAAAAGCCATGCCCCGCAAAGGCAAGGGCGATGATGAAGCTCCTGAGAGCGTCGAAGCTACCCCTGCCAAGGCAGCTCGTCGCAGCGGTGGCGGTGGCGGTGGTGGTAAAAAAGGCAACGGTGGTGGTCGTCGCGCCCCCGGTGGGGCTGTGGTGGCCGAAAGCAGCGCCGCTTCTGCCCAGCCGGATCCCCGTTGGGCCGGTGAACTGGCGAAGCTGAAGCAACTGCTGAACGCTCAGACGACTGGCTCCTAAGGTTTGCCAAATTTCCTGCGGGTCAATTTGGTTCAGGTCAGCGGTTCGATCGTTCTTGATTGCCAAAGAAGATTGAACGTTCATTGAAAGTCCATTGAACGTTCATCATGCAACAATCGACCCGATCGCAGCCCTCACTCTGTTGATGAACCCAACGGCTGAAGGTCAGCTTCAGTCGATCGAAGTTAATTCCGGGCCAGTTGCCCAAACCACACAACGTTTTCCACTCTTCAGAAATTGCAATTGCACCATGTTTGGTCGTGGGTTTATCCCTTGCCAAATTTGGTGTTTTTTTTGGCAGAACGCCAGCAATCTCCAAGGGCGATCTCCAAAAGTAATCCCAAGCAATGCTCAAGCAATGGCTTGCGGAACTGGTGTGTAAGGGAGATTGCGCGATCGATCTCCACAGTGACGGCAAGGGAAGTGTTGCCCCTTTAAGGATCTCTCGGAAAAAATTACGAATTGGAGATTTTCGCTGAGCAGCTAATCAATCTTAGGAGTAAGCTCTAATGAGGGATTCACGCTTGGCTATCAACTCCAGGTTGCTCAAATCTACTTCGATTGACTCGAATCTACTTAGATTTGTCTGCGCTGATCTCTGTTTCGTCAGTGCTTTTATCTACCTATGTCAGGGATAATTTCAGCAAAATCTGGCATTTCAGTTGGCCTTGCTCTGCAAAATTCGATGTAAGATGCAACCCAAGATTTTCAACTCAAAGTTTTATTGAAAACTAAATCTCAGACTACATCCCAGACTGAATCAGGGATTAGATCTTAGGTTTAAGGCTGGATCTAGGCCGAAATCTAGAAACCATATCCCGGATTGGAGGTTGGAATGAGTTAACCTCAATGCCATTCATTCAGTGATTCATTCAGTGCGATTAGTTCAGCACCATGAATCCAGTGATGTTGATTCAGCGCTGTTCAGGGACGATCGAGCCGCTTGCATGATCCCATTGCCCGTTTGGTCATGGCCGATCGTGTTCTTACCCATTTTGATTAAGTTACTTAACCATTTTGCTGACGGATGATCAGGAGTCAGTGGCGCGTCTTTGAGCTGGGCGCAATGAATTTTGCACCGGCTCTTGGGCGAAGGTTATATAGGGTGGTGGTGTGAATTCGCGATCGCCCGGTCACAGGTGCTTTGACCCATGAAAACTGCACTTCAACCAATCCTAAGGGTGTTAGGGTGTGCCCCCGATCGCAGCTTGCGGTTTTTCCTGGTTACAGACGCTGCATCAGGGAATCAACAGAATAGGAACAGCCGCATCACGATCGGCTTGATTGCGGGATGCTCAAGTGCAATTAGATGGGCGAAACCACAACATAGTCACTCCTTGTTCTACGTCACCCTTAACCTGGTAAACCCAAGGCTATGAAGATTCTGATCTATTCCTACAACTACCATCCTGAGCCGATTGGGATTGCGCCGTTGATGACTGAGCTAGCGGAGGGGCTGGCTCGGCGTGGTCACGAAGTCCGCGTTTTGACGGGAATGCCAAACTACCCGGAACGGCGGATCTACGAAGGCTACCGGGGCAAGTTGTATTGCACGGAAGTGATTAACAACGTGCGAATCGATCGCTGCTATGTCTGGATTCGACCCAAGCCCGGCCTGCTGACGCGGTTGGCCCTGGATGGCAGTTTTGCGATCACGAGTTTTCTGCGGGCCCTGAATGGTTGGCGACCCGATGTGATGTTGATGACTTCGCCTCCGTTGGCGGCGACGGTTCCGGCGGCCCTGCTGCGGTGGATGTATCGCTGCCCTTTGATCTTGAATTTGCAAGATATTTTGCCCGAAGCGGCGGTGCATACGGGGTTGATTACCAGCAAGCGGGCGATTCAGGTTTTTGAGGCCCTGGAGCGATTTGCCTATAAAACCTCAACGGCGATCAGCGCGATCGCGGAAGGTTTTGTGGACAACCTGGTGAGCAAGGGGGTGTCGCCCAACAAGATTGCCCTGATTCCCAACTGGGTGGATGTGAACTTTGTGCAGCCGATGCCGAAGAACAATGCATTTCGTGCGGCCCATGGGTTACAGAGCAAGTTTGTGGTGCTCTATTCGGGCAATATTGCCTTGACTCAAGGGCTGGAAACGGTGATTGATGCGGCAAAGGTGCTGGATGGCCGGCCCGAGGCGGCCCCGATTCAGTTCGTGATTGTGGGCGAGGCGCGGGCGATCGAGCGATTGGGGCAATATTGCCGTGAAAATGCCGTGAGCGATCGGGTCAAGCTGTTGCCTTTTCAACCTCGGGAAGCACTGCCGGAGATGATGGCGGCGGCGGATGTGAGCTTGATTGTGCAGCGGCGCAATGTGGTGGGTTTTAATATGCCCTCGAAAACCCAGGTCATTTTGGCCAGCGGTCGGCCGATCATTGGATCTGTGCCAAGCCATGGCACGGCAGCCCAGGCGATCCGACGCAGTGAGGCGGGAATTGTGGTGGAGCCGGAGTCGCCCCAGGCTTTGGCGGAGGCGATTTTGGCCCTGGCTCAGGATCCCGATCGGGCTGAACGGCTGGGTCGTCAGGGTCGCCAACATGCATTGGCAATGTATAGCTTTGACTCGTCGCTCGATCGCTACGAACAGTTGTTTAACCACTTGGTGAAGCAGTCTCGTCGTCATTCGGCTGCGGTGACAGTTCCGGCAGACCTGACAGGCACGCCGCAACCGCTGCAACTGCCCCAACCTTCAGCCAGCAATCGATCGCACTAGATTGCTCGCGATCTCAGCAATTAGCCTTCCCGATTCAGCACGATTCAGCGAAATCCCGCCAGATCTCGCAAGGCTAGCCCAACGCGCCTGGGCCAAATAGTCCTAGGTCAGCTTTAGGGCATCGTAGCTGCCGAATACCTTCAAGGTTTCCACCCGATCGCGCAGTTCTGCCAATGCCGCTTGGGTGCGAGCTTCCTGTTGCCCGGCTTCCAAATCTAAAAAGAAGACATAATCCCCCAGGCCGCGCTTGGAGGGACGAGATTCAATCCGACAGAGATTGATGTCGCGTTCCGCCAAGGTGGCCAGGGGCTGCAAAAGAGAGCCGGGCCGGTTAATGGTTGAAAAGGCGATCGCCGTGTGGCTGCCGGTGAGGTGTGCCGGTTCTCGGGCAATGACCCAAAACCGGGTGCAATTGTCCGGGCAGTCACTGATATCGCGAGCCAAAACGGGCAAATCATACAGTTGGGCCGCTCGCTCCGAGGAAATGGCAGCGGTTTGGGGCTGTTCCTGCACGTTGGTCAAGGCTTCGGCGGTGGAATTGGTGGGCAGGGGTTTGGCGTTGGGCAAATGGGTTTCGATCCACCGCTGACATTGAGCCAGGGCTTGGGGATGGGAATAGACCGTGGTGATGGTCTTCAGGGTGGGGGCTTGGGTCACTAGCACATGGGCGATCGGGAGCAACACCGCCTGTTGCACATGTAACCCCTCCAGTTGCCAAAGGGTGTCGAGGGTGGTGGTGACACTGCCTTGAATGGAATTTTCTACGGGCACAACAACCAGGGGCACTTCGCCGCTGGCGGCCGCTTCCAGGGTTTTGGCAATGCTCGGGTAGGGGCGAAACTCCCCTAGGAAGGCTTCCTGGCTCGATCGCCACTGGGCATAGCCGGTGGTGGCGGCCTCGGCATAGGTTCCCGCCGGGCCAAGGTAGCCAATCGTGATTGGGTGGGGGGAATCGGTCATCGCCATAGCCATCGCCAGAATATGGGGTATGAAATCCGGTATGCGGAGTTAGAAAGTTGCAGGGTGCGGAATCGGCAGCGGGCATCAAGAACCGTTGATTAACCCTCGTTTTGAATCGCTGCCCAGTTTGCAGAAAGTTCTCCGCAGAAAGTTCTCCGCAGAAAGTTTTCCGCAGACAGTTCTTCGCAGACAGTTCTTCGCAGACAGTTCTCAGAATACGATTTCCAGATCCCGACTGTGCCGGTTGATGTGCCCAGTCTTGGGCCGAATTGGAGCCAACCGATCGCCCCGAGACCAGGGTTTTGGCAAAATGCACCGCCACTCTGGGCGATCGGGAGGGTTCGGCTGGCCGCCCCCCGCCGATCGCCCAAACCGGTATGATGGAATGCATTGGGTAGCGTTAAGTCATGCTTAGTCCCCAAATTTTGGGTCTAATCGGGTCTAATCCGTGTCAACCGCTTGCCAAGGAGCTGTCCTGTGGTGACAGCCCGGCGGTGACCGCCGTTGCCCAAGGATGAGTTGAACCTAACGCGGGGACTTTTTCGGTGGCTGCTGGCTTCTCTGCCTCACAGACGATCGATATGCCGGTGCCGCCGATGCGTCGCTCGGTCGCTGAATATCTGCGTCAGCCGCACCGGGTCGCGTTGGCGGCGGCCCAACCCGGGCGCGTGGTGGCCCTGGGGGGCGATCGCTATCGGCTTTCGGTGCAACCCCTAACCTTTGCCCATTTGCAGTTTCAACCCGTGGTGGATTTGCGGGTTTGGGCCGACGAAGCGGGCGTGGTGCGGTTGCGATCGGTCGGTTGCGAGCTGGTGGGCCTCAAGGGGTTGGGCAACGGCTTTTCCCTGGAGTTAGCCGGCCAAATGCGAGCCATTAGCACCTCGGCGGGCGATCGCCTAAAGGGCGTGGTGGATTTAGGGGTGCGTGTGAAATTGCCCCCACCGATCGATCGCCTGCCGGCCGCCACCGTACAGTCCACGGGGCAACTGCTGTTGACCCAAGTGCTGGCAAGGATGAAGTATCGCTTGGTAGAACGGCTGAGTGCTGACTATCGCCGTTGGGCCATGGAGTCCACCTCCGCCGCGCTGCCTCAGCGCTCTATCCCAGGCTCCAATGCCGCCCGCCGCAAAACCCCATGACCTCCGATTCCAGCCCCGCAATCAATCCTATGACCCCTTTGCCCGAGTCGGCCCTCGATCGCCCCGCCACCGTGCGGATTGTGGGCGCGGGGCCCGGTGACCCCGACCTCATTTCCGTGCGAGGTCAAAAACTCCTGGCGGCGGCTGATACGGTCTTTTTTGCTGGCTCCCTCGTGCCGGAAGCGATGTTGAGCCATTGCCGGCCCGAGGTGGAAGTGATCGACACCCGATCGCTCGTCTTAGAAGATTGGTTGCCCACGTTGATCGATCGGGCCCGAGCCGGAAAACAGGTGGTGCGACTGCAAGACGGCGACCCCTCCCTTTATGGCGCACTCCATGAAGTGGTGGCCCAACTGCTGGAGCAAGAGATTCCCTTTGAAGTGGTTCCCGGAATCAGCGCCTTCCAAGCGGCCGCCGCCCGCTTGGCCGTGGAGCTGACCGTGCCCAACCTGGTGCAAAGCATCATCCTCACCCGGGCCCGAGGCGAAACCCAAGTGCCCGACGCGGAAGATTTGGCCAGCCTGGCCGCCCACAAAGCCAGCCTTTGTCTATACCTGAGTGCCCACCATGCCCAGCGGGCCCAAGACCAGCTCGCGGCCCATTACCCACCGGAGATGACCATCGCGGTTTGCTACCGGATTGGCTGGGAGGATGAGCGAGTGGTACTTTGCCGGTTGGATGAGTTGGCCAGCATCACCCACCAGGAAAAACTAACTCGCACCGTTCTTTATGTGATTAGTCCGGCCCTGGATGCCATGACCACGGCCACCACCGCCCGATCGCGCCTTTACAGCGGCGATCACCGCCACATTTTCCGCCCTAAAGCCAGCCAAGCCTAGACCTGAGGGGATCAACTACCCATCACTGAAATGGGTATAGCCCAGCAGCAATAGAGTTTCGAGTCGTGCCAGAATTCAGTAATGATGAGCGACTGCAAGCCTCGCGGTGTAAGCGATCCGTTACCGAAAGCCATCACCCACAGGCACTACTCGCTTCTGAATATAATGAATGGTCTCCTAACTCAGAATTGATCCCTATCTCCATGCCGAAGTCTGCCGCATCCACCACTAATCAGGGTGCCAACCTTGGTTATGAGTCCGACCTGTTCAAGGCAGCGGATAAGTTACGGGGCAACATGGAGCCATCGGACTATAAGCACGTTGCCTTGGGCTTAATTTTTCTGAAGCACATTGGCGATCGCTTTGAAGGGCGGCGGCAAGAACTGATCGCAGAATTTCCCGACGATGCGGAAGTTCTGGAAGACCGGGACGAGTACATGGCCGAAAACGTTTTTTGGGTTCCCCCGGTGGCCCGGTGGTCACATCTGCAAGCCAACGCCAAACAGCCGACGATCGGGAAGTTGATTGATGAGGCAATGTTGGCGATCGAAAAAGAGAATGCTTCACTCAAAGGTGTGCTGCCGAAGGAATACGCCCGGCCAGCGCTTAGTGCAGTGATGCTGGGTGAATTAATCGATCTGATTTCCAATATTGCGTTGGGCGAGACTCAGGATACTGCCAGGGACGTTTTGGGGCGGGTCTACGAGTATTTTTTGGGTCAATTTGCCGGGTCGGAAGGGAAGCGGGGCGGGGAGTTTTACACGCCTCGATCGGTCGTGCGGGTGATGGTGGAAATGCTGCAACCATTCCAAGGGCGGGTCTATGATCCCTGTTGTGGTTCCGGCGGTATGTTTGTGCAGTCGGAAAAGTTTGTGCAAGACCACGCGGGGCGAATTGGCGACATTGCCATTTATGGCCAAGAGAGCAACTACACCACTTGGCGACTATGCAAGATGAATTTGGCGGTTCGAGGGATTGATTCCGATATTCGTTGGAATTCAGATGGATCATTTCATAAGAACGAATTGCCCGATTTGCGCGCCGATTTTATTTTGGCGAATCCGCCCTTTAATATTTCCGATTGGGGTGGCGATCGCCTGCGGGAAGATGGGCGCTGGAAATTTGGCATTCCGCCAGCGGGCAATGCGAACTATGCCTGGTTACAACATATTTGGCATCATTTGGCCCCCAGGGGAACGGCGGGCGTGGTGTTAGCGAATGGGTCGATGTCGTCGCAACAGAGCGGTGAGGGCGAGATCCGAAAAGCGATGATTGAAGGGGACGCGATCGACTGCATGATTGCGTTACCGGGGCAGTTGTTTTATTCAACGCAAATTCCGGCCTGTTTGTGGTTTTTGGCAAAGGATAAATCAAACGGCATCGCGAGGGATAAAAAGCTGCGCGATCGCCGGGGAGAAATCCTATTTATTGATGCCCGCAAGTTGGGCTATATGGTCGATCGCACCCGTCGCGAATTTGGCGAAGAGGATGTGGCCAAAATTGCGGACACCTATCACGCTTGGCGAGAAGGCAGCGGCTATGAAGACGTGGCGGGGTTTTGCAAATCGGCGAGCCTAGACGAAATTCGCGGCCACAATTATGTGCTCACGCCGGGGCGGTATGTGGGAGCGGCGGCGGCTGAAGAGGACGATGTGCCCTTTGAAGAGCGCATGGCGGAGTTGACAGCAACCCTGGCGGAACAGTTCAAGGAATCGTCTAAGCTGGAGATAGCTATTCGGGAGAATTTGCGCGGATTAGGCTATGAATTTTAAGTTGCAGGCCGCACCGACCGATTAGGAGATGCGTATGATCGCCGCTAGGGAGCAGGAACAGTACTTTACACCCGAAGCGTATTTTGCTTGGGAAGAGAAGCAACTCGAGAAACACGAGTTAATTGATGGTCGTGTCTATGCGATGACGGGTGGAACGAGGAATCACAGCGACATTGCAGGCAACATTCTATCGATCATCAAACCTCATCTTCGGGGTCGTGGTTGTAAAGCTTACAATTCAGATTGTCGAGTCAATATTCTCCATACGCCAAACTACACCTATCCCGATCTAAGCGTGACTTGCGACGATCGCGATCGAGAGCATCCTCTCTACATTACTTATCCTTGCTTGATCGTTGAGGTGTTGTCAGAGAGTACCGAGGCTTATGATCGCGGCAAGAAGTTTGAGAAATATCGCCGCAATCCGAATTTAATTGATTATGTGTTGGTCAGTTCCGATGAGATGGCGATCGATCTTTATCATAAGAATGATGCGGGAGATTGGCTAATCCTGAGCTATCGATCGGGCGATCGCGTGGAGCTTAAAAGTATTGGTTTGAGCGCGCCGATCGAGCAGTTCTATGAAGAAATTGTTTTTGAGAGTTTACCCGTGGATGGTTAGGGAATGCGGCAATTTTGCAGCAGAGTGTTTCACCAATTGTCGATCAGGATCAACCGATCGCGGAGTATGCCTTGCGGGATGTGAACAAGCCGATCGCCATTGCCCGTTATCAGCAAGAGCTACCGGAAGAATTGCGAGCGGTTTTGCCGAGTGTGGCGCGATTGACAGCAGCGTTAGATGAAATTATTGAAGGTAAAGGAAGAGCGATCGATGAGTGAGTGGATTACATGTGAGTTTGGTTCTTTATATGCGGAACCTTCCCGAAATGGATTAACCAAGCCTAAGCGTGTCCGAGGGCATGGAGTTAAATTTGTAAACATGGGTGAAATTTTTCGGCATGACCGCCTTAAAAATCTTGAATGCGACAGAGTACCTCTAGCAGAAAATGAAAAGTCTGCGTTATTAAAAAATGATGATTTGCTTTTTGCGAGACAATCTCTAGTGCTTGCCGGTGCTGGAAAATGCTCTATATTTCTTGGAGATATTGAGGAAGTAGCTTTTGAATCACATATAATCCGAGTCCGATTAGATCAAAATAAGGCTAATCCTCAGTTTTATTACTATCTATTCAGAAGTCCTCAAGGAAGATCTTTGATAGAAGCCATTGTAGAGCAAGGTGCGGGTGCTTCTGGTGTAAGAAGTAGTGATCTGCAATCTTTGATGATTCCTTACACATCCCTACCCCAACAAAAAGCGATCGCCCGTATCCTCTCTTCTCTCGACGACAAAATCGAGCTGAATCGGCGGATGAACGAAACCCTGGAGGCCATGGCCAGGGCAATTTTCAAGGATTGGTTTGTGGACTTTGGCCCCACCCGCGCCAAGATGTCGGGCCGCGCTGCCTATCTGCCGGAGCATTTGTGGTCGCTGTTCCCAGGGGCGATCGACCCTGAAACAGGTATACCGACGGGTTGGAAACTTAGTAGACTAGACGAATTAGTTGTTTTGCAAAGAGGATTTGATCTTCCAAAATCAAAAAGACAAAATGGAAATTTCCCGGTTATTGCAGCTAGTGGCTTCAATGGAACCCACAACGAATATATGGTTGAACCGCCAGGTGTTACCACGGGAAGAAGTGGAGTTTTAGGAAAGGTTTTTTACATACAAGAAAAATTCTGGCCACTGAATACATCACTTTGGATTAAGCAGTATATTGATACAACTCCAATATATGCTTACTTTCTTTTGCAAAATATTGATTTCAGTTCGTTTAATGCTGGTTCTGCGGTCCCAACGTTGAATCGAAATCATATACATAATTTATTTGTGCCTAAGCCCAATATCGAAATCATTAGAGAATTCAGCAGCTTGGCAGAAAATCTTTTCAATCTACAATACCGCAACTCCAAAAGCTCGGATGATCTTGCTGACCTGCGCGATCGCCTCCTCCCCAAGCTCATGTCCGGCGAAATTCGGGTTAAAGATGCTGAAAAACTCGTGGAGGAGGCGGTATGACAGCAGATTGGTATCCCGGCATTCGGGCATTCTGCCAACATTGGAATCATGCCCAAACCCTACAAAACACCTTCGCAACATTAGAACAAACCTTTGCTGAAGAACAGGATGCTTGTATTGACGCGGCAAAAGCAATGGTTGAGTGTGCCTGTAGGGTCATTATCGAAACCCTAGATGATCCTCAGAATCCCAAAAAACCTACTGAATCTGATCCTAAGCTTGGCAAGCTTCTTGGGATTGCCACCCAGATGTTAAAGCTAGGAGAAATCAGACATCGCGCCTTTTCAGATTTAATCCGAGAATATAACCGTCTTGCAGAAGCACTGCGAGTTCTCAGAAATGAAGCAGGCACAATTAGTCACGGGAGAGATGGTTTTATCACCAAACTCTCAATTCACCATCGCCGCACCGCAATTCTAGCCGCCGATGCAATTGTAACCTTTTTACATGAAGCCTATATAGAGCAAGGATTAGACCCCTTGCACACTCTGGAACCTTACGATCGGTTTGAACCTTCCAACACGATAATTGATAAATATACTGTCTTGAAGGTGGATGAATATCAAGATGATGGGTGTCTCTCCATCACAGCTAAATTACCCAATGACGATGAAATTCCTCTTGCTATTGAACCTTCGCGGCTCTTATTTGGGGTCGATCGGCAGGCTTATAAGGCGGCCCTTGATGCCTGCCGAGATGCTGAGTTGATGGATATTAAATCCCCAGAGACTAATCTAGAAGAAGCTGACTAGCAGTACTTAGCCAAGTCTAGCTTAGAAATACTTTGAAATCCTTCTCAAACTTCGCCTTAAAGTTTGTTGATTCCTTAAGCCAATCCAATGTTAAAAGACATTATTTCTGTTAAACCCATTCAGGACTATCAACTTTTTCTAACCTTTGAAGATAATCAACAGGGAATCGTTGATCTGATCGAAATCATCGAATTTACAGGCATCTTTGAAGCCCTCAAAAATCACGAATACTTTTTAACCGTCCGCGTCGATCCTGACCTCGGCACAATTTGTTGGGACAACGGCGCAGACATCGATCCCGTCATTTTGTATAGCAAGCTCTCTCAGCCCGATCGCACCTTGGCCGACCTGCGCGATCGTCTCCTCCCCCAGAGCTTCATGTCCGGCGAAATCCGAGTCAAAGAAGCCGAAAAAATGGCTGAAGAGGTGCTGTAGTGCTGAATCAGGAAGAATTTGAAACATTGATCAACGACCCCAATAAATCGATCGAAGGCGATATTGCTTGGAAAAAAGAGCGATCGCCTTGGTCAGGTTTTCGGGCAGAAATCATCAGTCCTGCGGGCTATCCCCTCTTTCTCAAAGGCAGCTACAACCCGATTATTGCTGCCCTGTCCTATCACATCATTCATCACGCCGCTGGACGGATTTATGGACTCGATCTTGGCAAAGATCATCGCAACCCCAACGGCGAATATGTCGGCGAAAAACACAAACACCGCTGGTACGAACCCCTACGGGACAAACAAGCCTACGTTCCGCCAGATATTACCGCCCCCGCCACTGACCCCATCCAGGTTTGGCAGCAGTTCTGCCAAGAAGCAAAAGTCATTCATAATGGCATCATGACACCGCCCCCCGCCCCGCAACTAACCCTATTCTCATGACCGCCGCACCCTGCCAACTGATTGCAGACACCATCGGGCAACTCTACACCTGCTCCGAGGTGAATGGCTTGGTGCGGATTCGGACTCCCTATCTTTATCCCGACGGCGACGTAATCGACTTATTTCTTAAGCCCGAAACCCAAACCTTAACCGACCTCGGCGAAACCCTGCGCTGGCTAGATCTGCAAACATTTCGGCAGTCCCTATCCAAAAAGCAAGAATGGTTTCTGCAAGATATTCAAGTGACTTACGGCGTTGAATTATACGAGGGAATGCTATTAATTCGGGTGCAAAATAACCTAGCAAAAGCCATCACTCGACTTGCCCAAGGCGCGATCGCTGCATCTAATTTGTGGTTGCTGAATCGAACTCGACTCGCCAGCACCGTGAATGATGATCTTGCCGACCTTCTAGAAGAGCGTCAAATTCCCTATGAACGAGATATTAAGGTAGTGGGGCGATCGGCTCGCTCTTGGTCTATGGACTTTCAAACGAGACACCCACGACGCAGCACCTTAATTAAAGTTCTAAGCACCGGCAATCGGGGGGCGGCTAGTAGCAAAGTGAATAACGCCGTGGCTGCTTGGGTTGACTTAAATCAATTGCAACTCACCACAGAACCATTACACTTCATTTCGTTATTTGATGACAGCTTAGATGTGTGGAGTTCTAGCCATCTCAGCCAACTTGCTGAATTTTCCAATATTTGCTACCTATCTCAGCCAGAAGAACTGATTGAACAATTGGTAACGTGATCTATTTGAACCGCTATGGCCTACAACAACTTCACCCTAAACTCCGTCAAAGACCTATTTAAACTCAAAGTTAAAGATGCTCCCTTCTGCGAAACCTTGCCGCCCGCAGAACCCTCGCCCGAAATGGCCAGCATTCTCGCTGAATGGTTCCCGATCGCCCAGGCCGCTCGCACCGAAAAAGCACTCTCTGAAATGTTGGTGAGTCCCATTTTGCTAGAAGCCAGAAGACTTGCTAACCGACATGTACAACTCTTTTCGGGTGAAGAGTTTGATGTCGATCGCGATCGGGGTCTGAATGGCTTCTGTGATTTTTTATTTAGTCGATCGGAAAGTCGATTAACGATTGATGCACCCGTCCTAATGATCGTGGAAGCCAAACGCGGCGAGTTGGAATCTGGCCTCGGCCAATGCGTCGCCGAAATGGTCGCCGCCCAAATTTATAACCAACAACAGGAACAGCCCATCTCAGTGATTTATGGCTCAGTCACCAGCGGCAAACTTTGGCAATTTCTCAAACTAGAAGCCAACACCGTCACCGTTGATTTGACCACCTATCCCGCCATGCCCGTCCAAAAAGTCCTGGGCATTCTGAAATGGATGTTAGTTCAGTGAAAAGCCAATAACAGAAACCTTGATCAAAATCAGCAGCTCCCGTCATGCCCTACCTCAGCGAAGCCCAGGTTGAACAACTCCTCCTTGAGCAATTCCAAACCCTCGGCTATGGCTACCGGGCGGATGTTGTGGTCAACCCCGACGGCTCCCAGCCAGAACGGGAAGCTTATGCCGATACGATCCTGAGCCAACGGTTGCGCGCCGCCCTCGATCGCCTGAACCCAACGATTCCCGCCGCTGCCCGCGATGATGCGTTTAAAAAAATCATTGCCACCGAAAAGCCCAATTTAATTGAAGAGAATCGGCGACTCCATCAAGCCTTAGTTGAAGGAATTGATGTGGAGTTTTACGCCGAAGATGGCACGATTCGCGGTGATAAAGTCTATGCGATCGACTTTGCCAACCCCGACAATAACGATTGGTTAGTCCTCAACCAATTTACGGTCATTGAAAACGGCCACAAACGCCGCCCCGATGTGGTGGTTTTTATTAATGGTCTGCCGATCGCCGTAATCGAAATTAAAAAACCCGGTAGCTCCACCGACACGCTCACCGCTGCCTATAACCAACTCCAAACCTACAAAGCCCAAATCGCCGCACTCTTTCGCACCAACGCCGCCCTGATCACCACCGATGGACTCACCGCCCACATCGGCTCCCTCTCGGCCGATCGAGAACGCTTCGCGCCCTGGCCCACGATCGACGGAATAGCGATCGCGCCCAAAGGTCAACCCCAAATGGCCGTGCTGATTGAGGGCGTATTTGAAAAACAACGCTTCCTAGACCTCATTCAAAACTTCACGGTCTTTAGCGACTCCGGCTCCGGCATCCGTAAAATCATCGCTGGCTATCACCAATTCCACGCCGTCCACAAGGCGATCGCCCGCACTGTTTCTGCGATCCAAACTGATCAAAAAGCCGGCGTGATTTGGCATACCCAAGGCTCCGGCAAAAGCTTCCTAATGGCGTTCTATGCTGGCCAACTGGTGCGCCATCCTGACCTACAAAATCCGACGATCGTTGTGATCACCGATCGCAACGACCTAGACGATCAACTCTTTGGCACGTTTTCCATGTGCCGCGACCTGATTCGCCAAACACCCCAACAGGCCGACAGCCGCGAAGACCTGCAAGCCATTCTGAACCGGGCCGCCGGGGGCGTTGTTTTCACCACGATCCAAAAATTCGCCCCCACGAAAGGCGAAACCACGTATCCCCTGTTGAGCGATCGGCGCAACATCATCGTGATTGCCGACGAGGCCCACCGCAGCCAATACGGGTTTAACGCCAAGCTCGATCGCACCACGGGCGACATGGCCTACGGCTTCGCTAAATATCTGCGCGATGCCCTGCCCAATGCCTCGTTTATTGGGTTTACGGGCACACCGATCGAGGCTAGTGATGTCAACACGCCCGCCGTTTTTGGCAACTACATCGACATCTACGACATCAGCCGCGCCGTGGAAGATGGCGCAACCGTGCCGATTTATTACGAAAACCGCCTCGCTCGAATTCAACTCCCCGAAGATCAAAAACCCCAAATTGATGCGGAAATCGAAGAACTTTTGGAGGACGAGGAACAATCAGAGCGGGTAAAACTGAGTCAAAAATGGGCTACGGTTCAAGCGCTAGTCGGCGCAGAATCTCGCCTTAAACTAGTTGCCGCCGATTTAGTTCAACACTTTGAAAATCGGGTTGCGGCTTTGACGGGCAAGGCCATGATTGTTTGTATGAGTCGATCGATTTGCATCAAGCTCTACGACCAAATCATCGCGCTCCGTCCCGATTGGCACAGCCTGGATGACAACACCGGCCGGATCAAAATCGTGATGACGGGTTCTGCTGCTGATCCCCTGGAATGGCAACCCCACATTGGCAACAAGGCCCGCCGCGATCTGCTGGCAAAACGCCTAAAAGACCCGGAAGATCCCCTGCAATTGGTGATCGTTCGGGATATGTGGCTGACTGGGTTTGATGCCCCCGACCTGCACACGATGTACGTGGACAAACCCATGAAAGGCCATGGCCTGATGCAGGCGATCGCCCGTGTGAATCGGGTTTTTCGTGATAAACCTGCGGGCCTGGTTGTGGACTACATCGGCATTGCCCAACGCCTGAAGGAAGCCCTCCGCGATTATTCCGCCCAAGACCAAGAACGCACGGGCATCGATGAAGCCGAGGCGATCGCCGTCATGCTGGAAAAGTACGATATTGTGCGCGCCCTTTTCCACGGTTTCGATTACCAACGCGGCTTGATAGGTACAGCTCAAGAACGTTTGGTGGTGATGGCTGAGGCGATCGAATGGGTTCTGGAAAAACAGCACCAAGCCGCCCAGCAAGAAACCGATGAAAACGCCCAAAAACGCGCCCACCGCCACTATCAAGATGTTGTTTTAGCCTTATCCAAAGCCTTTGCCCTGGCTAGTTCTAGCGATCAAGGTCGCCAAATTCGCGATGAAGTGGGCTTCTTCCAAGCAATCCGCGCTGCGCTGGTGCAATCAACCGCAACTGCTCAACCAACCACGACCGGCCGGGAATTTGCCGTCCAGCAAATGATCGATCGGGCCATTGCCTCCACTGAAATGATCGATATCCTCAGGGCGGCTGGGCTGTCTTCCCCGGATCTTTCGATTTTTTCCGATGATTTTTTGCTGGAAATTCAGCAAATGCCCAAGAAGAATCTCGCCCTCGAAGCCCTCAAGCGATTGCTCAATGATGAAATCCACTCTCGCAGTCGCACGAATATTACCGAAGAAAAGAAATTTTCTGAACGATTGGAAAAGACGATCGCCCGCTACCACACCAACGCGATCAGCGCCGTTGAAGTGATCCAGGAAATGATTAATTTGGCTCGGGATGTCCAAGCCGCACGGCAGCGGGGCGAGGAGCAAGGTTTATCTGCCGATGAAATCGCTTTTTATGATGCCCTGGCCGAGAATGAAAGCGCGGTTGAAGTGATGGGCAATGACAGCCTGAAAGTGATTGCCCACGAACTCTTGATCAGTTTGAAGTCAAACATCACGATCGATTGGGCCCATCGGGAAAGCGCCCGTGCTCGCCTGCGAACTGCCATTAAGCGCATTCTCAAAAGACACGGCTACCCACCAGATTTAGAAAAAGCTGCGATTCAAACCGTCTTGCAGCAAGCAGAAGCCCTATCCAGTCATTGGATGGGCTGCTAAGTCTCGAAAGCTCCATTTTGTCTAGGAAGCCTTCAACGGCGCTTCCGGTAGTGCACCTTGCATTCGACCTAGCCAATCGATCAAATTGTCTAGTTGCTGTTCCGGTTTTACCACGCCCAAACCACGCACCATCACCTTTTTCGGCATGTAGACAAAGCGCGATCGCAGGTGGTCGGGCAGGTTTTCTGCTAACAACTTCCAAGCCGGTTCTTCCATCGGCGTTTCCAAAATCACGTGCTGTTTATTCTCGATCCGAATCCGAGAGAAGCCGAGCTGCTTGGCGGTCTGTTTCAGTTCCATCACCCGCAACAGTTGCAGGCAAGCGGGCGGAATGGGGCCGTAGCGATCACTCCAGTCGGCGGCAATTTCCGTGAGTTCCCGTTTGCTGCTGGCGGCGGCAACCGATCGATAGGCGCTCATCTTTTGTTCCAAGTCGGGAATGTAATCGTTGGGAATAAAGGCCGTTAGGTGCAAATCGATTTGGGTATCGTCCACCTGCGGGATTGCTTGGCCACGAATTTCGTCGATCGCTTCTTGCAACATTTCCATGTAGAGATCGAAGCCGATCGCTTCCATTTGTCCCGATTGTTCTGCGCCCAACAAATTACCAACGCCGCGAATTTCCATATCGCGCATGGCAAGTTGATAGCCCGATCCCAGTTGAGTAAATTCTTGAATCGCGCGCAGTCGTTTGCGGGCGGCTTCTGATAGTAATCCTTGGCGGTTATAGAACAACCAAGCATGGGCTTGCACCCCGGCCCGACCGACGCGGCCGCGCAATTGATAGAGCTGAGATAGCCCGAATTTTTCCGCATCTTCAATCAAAATTGTGTTGACGCGGGGAATATCCAAGCCCGATTCCACAATCGTGGTGCAGACCAAAATATCCGCTTCGCCGCTGCCAAAGGACAGCATGGTGGCTTCCAATTCACCCTCGTCCATTTGCCCGTGGGCGATCGCAATTCGCAGGCTAGGAACCAGCTCCACCAATTGCGTTGCTACCTTTTCAATGCCTTCCACCCGAGGCACCACGTAGAAAATTTGCCCACCCCGATCGAGTTCTTGCCGAATCGCCGATCGCACCGCTTCTGGATCGTAGGGAGCCAGGTGAGTTTGGATCGGGCGGCGGTTGGGCGGTGGAGTCGTAATCAAGCTCATTTCCCGAATACCCGAGAGCGCCATATAGAGCGTTCGCGGAATCGGTGTGGCGCTGAGGGTCAACACATCCACTTGGGTTTTCAGGGCTTTGATTTTCTCCTTTTGATTCACCCCAAAGCGCTGCTCTTCATCAACCACTAAAAGACCCAAATCTTTAAATTGAGTTGATTTGCTCAAGAGGGCATGGGTTCCCACCACAATGTCCAATTCTCCGGTGGCCAAACGCCGTTGAATTTCCTTGCGTTCCTGGGGCGATCGAAATCGATTCATCAGCCCAATTTGAATTGGGTAGGGCGCAAATCGTTCCTTTAAGGTGTGGTAATGCTGTTGGGTCAAAATCGTGGTGGGAGCCAGCAGGGCACATTGTTTTCCGGCGGTGACGGCCTTGAAAATGGCCCGCACGGCCACTTCCGTTTTGCCAAAGCCCACATCGCCACAGACCAAGCGATCCATAGGGCGATCGCTCTCCATGTCTCGTTTTACGTCCTGGGTTGCCTTCAGTTGATCCGGCGTGGGTTGGTAGGGAAATGAGTCCTCTAGTTCCTGTTGCCAAGGCATATCCGGCGGCAGGGCCACGCCCCGTTGTTCCGATCGCGCCGCATACAGTTGCAGCAAATCCACCGCCAATTTCTTGATCGTTTTGCGGACTTTCGCTTTCGTTTTTTCCCAGGCTTTCCCGGTCATCCGGTGTAATTCCGGCGGGCTATCTTGGGTGCGACGATAGCGCGACAGGCTGCCCACTTGATCCGCCGCTACCCGCAATAGGCCATCGGCGTATTGCAACACCAAATATTCGCGGGTTTGGTTGTCAAAAACGATTTTTTCGAGCTTTAAAAACCGCCCAATCCCGTGGTTGCGATGCACCACATAATCGCCGGGAGCCAGCTTGTTGGGATCGACTTGTTTAGAGGTGGCGCGGCGACGTTTTCGCACATAACCGGGCGTGGCCAAGGCGTGCTGACCAAAAAATTCCCGATCGGTCAGCACCGTGATCCGATAGGTGGGCAGCACGAAGCCTTCGAGTTCCGCCAAGCCGGAATATTTGACCGCCACGGGGGTGTGGTTGCCCTGGAGCCGATCGATCGCCTGGAAGTCGCGCGGGCTGGGCACAAACTGCGCCGGACAGTCGTGCTCTTGCAGCAGGGCTACGGAGCGGCTGGGCTGGGCCGACAGCAGCCAAATGGCGAATTTGCGATCGACCTCGCCGCGAATGAAGTCCGCCAACTTGCTGAACTGGTGCGGCGTGGGCGGCACGGGTCGGGAAGCCAAATTAATCGGCCGGGGCGGGTTGGCAATCAGGGGCGAGGCCACCTCCGTCGCCAGCTCACTGAGAAAGAAGCGATCGAACCGATCGAGCGCTGCCAACACCTCGCCAAAGGTGCGATGAATCGGTCGCAGGGGTTCCCCGTGGGGCAAGCTGTCCGGGTGTTGATTGACGATCGACCAATGCTCGCCCACCTGCTCCACCCAGCGATCGGCATGGGCCCCGCAATGGTCGATCTCATCGATCGCCACGATCGTCCCCTCGGGCAAATAGTCCAGCAAGCAAGCCGGTTGCTCAAAGGCCCGCCCCAACAGCCGCCGCACCCCTTCCGCGTCCGATCGCAACTCCGCTTCCGCCTCCGGTTCGTCCACGGGTTCCGGCTCCCAACCCAAGGCCGCCCGGACGATCGGCCCAAAATCCGTCGGAGTCAGCACCACCCGCGCCACCGGATCGAGCGATCGTTGATTCGCCGGGTCAAACTCCCGAATCCGCTCCAAAGCGTCGCCAAACCACTCCAACCGCACCGGCAATTCCGACGACACCGGGAACACATCGATAATGTCGCCCCGCTGACTCCACTGGCCCTCCGTTTCCACCAAGGAAACCCGCTCATAGCCCAGCCGCGCCAGCTTGCGCCCCAAATCACTCAAGTCTGACTCGGCCCCCGGCTCCAGATTGATGCAGTAGGGATCAAAGGCTGCCACGGGGGGCAAATGCGGTTGCAGGGCGCGTTCGGTGGTGACGATCGCGATCGGCTTTGGGTCACTGTGGAGCGATCGCCCCCGCAAATCCGCCAACACCTGCAACTGGCCCCAGAGGGTTTCCTGCTCCGGGTCAAAGGGTTCGTAGGGCGAGGCTTCCGAGGTGGGATAAAAATGCAGCGCCCCAAAGCCCATCTCCTCCATCTGGGCAGCCCAGCGGCTGGCTTCCTCCAGCGTCGCCGTCACCACCAGCAGCGATCGCCCCCGCGCTTGGGCCAGCGCCGAAATTGTGAAGGCCTTGGGCAACTGGGCCGCGCCGCTAAAAATCAACTGGCGATCGCGATCGAGCCGTCCTAAAAACTCCTCCGTCAAGGGAGACCGCTGCAAGGCACGAACGATCGACGTGAAAGCCATAATCCAGACCCCTTAAAACCTGAGCAGCGCGCCAAAGTCCCCACCACAGGGAATTTGTGGCTCCTTTGAAGCGTTAGCGCGAATGGTTAACCCTTTTGATTCTAGGAGGTTGTTGGGTACATTTACCGATTGGACGATCAGGCGCGAAACCTCAGGAGCCGTAGGGTGTGTGGGAGCACGCGATCGAATTAACGACAATTGCCCGATAATCTCCCACGCACCGCAACCGCTCCCACGCACCGCAACCGCCCCGCCATCGACGACAATCCCCACAAATTCGTTGGGCCAAGACATTGCAGCGGTGCGTAGGGCAAGAAGGGAGCGCTGGGACTCAAAGGAGCGTTGCCCTACGCACCCTACGGATACGGGGGCGGGGTGGGGACATCCGATAATTGGGAGGGAGAGTCATGCCGAATTATCGGCGGTGGCGAGAGACGGGAGCCGCGTATTTTTTTACGGTGGTCACCCATGGCCGATCACCTTGGCTTTGTGAACCGATCGCCCGCCAAGCCCTGCGCCAAGCCATTCGTACCACGCAGGCCGCTTACCCGTTTTCGATCGATGCCTTTGTGTTGTTGCCCGATCATCTGCATTGCATTTGGACATTACCGGCAGACGACGATGATTTCTCAACCCGATGGCGATTGATCAAAACGCGCACCAGTCGGATTTGTGCCCGTCAATTGCCAATCGATTTACCCAGCAGTCGATCGCGCGATCGTCGTTGTGAGCTTCCTTATTGGCAGCGCCGGTTTTGGGAGCACAAAATCCGTGACGAAGCTGATTTCCACAACCACGTTCATTACATCCACCACAACCCCGTCAAACACGGCCACGTCACCGACCCCACCGCCTGGCCCTTTTCCACCATCCATCGCCCCTGGTAATTTCGCCCGCCATCCCCAACGTAGATCGATCGCCCCCGTTGGCGTTTCCGGCAGGGCGGGCAACTCCGGGCGGCGGGCCAGGCGATCGCCACGACCGAGAGCCAGAGTGCTATCGTAGGCATCGGTTGAGCGTTTCACCGGGCGATCGCAGCAGCCCGCCAATTCCCCATGACCGACTGGCTCGAACACAGCGTTCAAGTAGAAGTTCCGGTTCCGATCGAGCATGTGTGGAGCCTTTGGTCTGACCTAGAACAAATGCCCCGCTGGATGAAATGGATTGATTCGGTGCATATTTCCGATGCGGATCCGGATATTTCCATTTGGCAATTTGCTTCGGGAAATTTCCGGTTTGATTGGAAGTCGCGGATTGTGCGACTGGTGGATAACCAAATTATTCAGTGGGAATCGATCGACGGGTTGCCCAACCGGGGAGCCGTGCGGTTTTACGATCGCAAGGGCAGCAGCATCGTCCGCATGAGCATCGCCTACGACATGCCGGGGATCGTTGGGCAGTTGATGGATCGGCTGTTTTTGGGGCGGATTGTGGAATCGACGCTACAAGCGGATTTGGAGCGCTTTCGGGTCTATGCCGAACAGTCCTTGCAACAAACGGGCCCCACTTAAAGCCGCTTTAGGGGCGATCGGGACTGGCGCAACTGGTGTTTGGAGGCCACTGAGCAAAGGCTCTAGGTGGCCATGCCCGATCGCACGGTGCTGTTCTGGCGGCTGAGATAGGCCTTCAGGCGCAACAAACTGGTCACATGACCTAACCGCAAGGGCAAAATCGAGATCCCTTCAACGCGCGATTGCAGCCACCCATCGCCCCAATGCCATTCGTGGTGGCCATCGATCGCCCCGGCCAGAATGAGCGAGAGGCCCCGATCGTTTGCCCACTGAACATGATGCTGAATTTCCAGGGGCCCCAGCCAACTGGTGTAGGTCGTGCCGGTGACCAGGCGATCGGGCAAATTTGCCGAAAACCGCTGGGGGCCAATCCAATGGGGCCATTCGCTAGGGCGCAGAATGCTATCGCCAATTAGGGTTGCGGAGGCTTCGAGTTCAATGCGCAACTGGGCTTGTTGAAATGTGCCGAACATAGGCTTTGGGGTTCCGTATTCCGTAGGTTATGCCGTAATTTGGACAGATCCAATGGATACAATGAATTAATAACGCAGGTTAAGAAATGTAAGGGTTTTGTCATGGGCGATCGTCTAATCCGAGCCACTGCCGCCGATGGGGGTATCCGCGCGGTGGGAGCCATCACCACCCGTTTGACCGACGAAGCCCGCGCCAGGCACAACCTATCCTACGTAGCCACCGCTGCATTGGGTCGCACCATGACGGCCGGCTTGCTGCTGGCCGCCAACATGAAGCGCACGGAAGCTCGCGTTAACTTGCGCTTTCGGGGTGATGGGCCCTTGGGCGTGGTGATGGCGGATGCGGGCTGTGATGGCACGGCTCGGGGTTATGTGGGTAATCCTAGTGTGGAGTTGCCACCCAATGCCAAGGGCAAGCTCGATGTGGGCGGGGCGATCGGGAAAGGCTACCTCTACGCTGTGCGTGATTTTGGCTATGGCTATCCCTATTCCAGCACCACGGAAATTGTGTCCGGGGAAGTGGCTGAGGATGTGACGCATTACTTGGCAAATTCTGAACAAACGCCTTCGGCCCTTTCCTTGGGGGTGTTTGTGGAGCCAGACGGGGTAACGGCGGCCGGGGGATTGCTGATTCAGGTCATGCCGCAGGCCTCGATCGAGGATTCGGCCCTGGCGCTGTTGGAAAGCCGCATTGAAGCCCTTCAGGGGTTCACCCCACTCTTGCGGAGCGGCAAGTCTTTGCCTGAGATCCTGCAAGATTTGTTGGGAGATATGGGGTTGGAAATTTTCCCGGAAGTGCAAATGTTGCGATTCCACTGTGGTTGCACCAATGAGCGTGTGCTGCGGGCCCTGAAGACGTTGGGCGAAGATGAACTTCGGGACATGATTGTCAAGGACGGTGGCGCAGAGGCCACCTGCCATTTCTGTAATTCGGTCTATCAAACGGATGTTTCAGGCTTGGAGCAACTGATCCAAGAATTACGGGCCGAGGCGGCGAATTCCTAGATCAACGCCATCGGGGCAACTTTTTTTGCGCAAGGGGCTTGCATCTTCCGGAAAATTTGCTAAACTTGGTTTCGCCGCACAACGGCGCGGGGGTTTAGCTCAGTTGGTAGAGCGCCTGCTTTGCAAGCAGGATGTCAGCGGTTCGAGTCCGCTAACCTCCACTTAAATTTCAGCATTTAAAGCAACTTAAGTCTTAGAAGGCACGGGAGCATTCTGAGCGCGGTCTTCGGGGCTAGCTAGAGTTTGGTTGATGGCGCTCGCCCTTGATTGCGCTGGGCTGGCTCTAGTGGGCTGTGGCGATCGGTTGGGGGCATGAAACCAGCCAGTAAACCACCACCACCGATCGGGGCCAGGGGCCAAATTGACCGGCCCCGATCGGGCTAGTTGATCACTGGAACGGTGTTGCTGAGAGGGTTGGGTCTCAATGCGCCGGCCTGGATGTTATTTGCGATTATTTGCGATCGATCCAAACCTTCAGCGCTTCGAGTTGCAAACCATCACCCCGCAAACCGCAGAACTCGCCACCCTTCAGCACATTGGAGTTGCCATAGCGGGCAAAGTGTCCTTGATAGAAGAGTTGATAGCGATCGGCTTCGGGGCCCGTCAGCTCGATCGTGAATCCTTCTAGGCGGCGACTTTCGCGGCGGGATCCGACGTATTCCCCTTCACCCACCCAAGCCGTGTCACCGGTGCTTTGCAGGTGACCCATGTAGCGGATGCCCAAACCGGGAATCGGTTGCTTAAAGCGAATTTGCATCCCTTCGATGGCGCGAGATTCGCCGATGGTTCCAGCAAATTCCCGATCACTGAAGGTGCGATCGCCAATACCGCCGATGTGTACCATCACTTCCAATGCCACTGAGCCAACCGTCGAAGCCGTGGCCCCAAAAATCACATCATTGGCTTGCAAAGGCGCGACCGTTTGGGTGCTGGGGGCTTCGCGGGGAGCGGGGGCCGCTTGACCACCCACTTGCAGCTTGCCTCGGGACGCGGCCACGGCCAGCGATCGACCAAAGGAGCGGGCCACGGTGTCTTCCAGTTGCACCCAGCGATCGTCATCTAGGCGATCGGCTTCTTCCAACAGGGTCAAAAGGGCACAAAGGGGATGATTACCCTTCACCAGGGAGATGGCCACCTGGGGCAAATTCGTGGGCACAGCGGTGGCCACCAGGCCACGCACCTGCCGCGCCTGAGTTTGGCAATCTTCGAGGGCCCCTTGGGCATCGCTGCTGCCGCTGTAGCGAATGGACAGCAGGCGATCGAGCATGGCCAGCGCCTGTTGTTGAACCGCTTCCGGCGATCCAATGGGCATCAAGGAGCGAATAAAGGCTTCCAGTTCCCGCACAGAAACCAAGTTGGCTGGAATGGCTCCCCCTGTTAAACCCGCTTCCTTGGCTAGGGCGATCGCGCGATCGCGTAGGGTTTCAAAAACTTGTTGATAGCGGGCAGCTTCCTGGAGCAGACCGGCGCTGGGTGGCGTACCCAAATTGGTTAACTCACCGGCCGCCAGGGAAAGCCGGGTCCCCAAGCTGTTGTAGCTACTGGCGAGGGCGCTCAACTCTTGCAGCAGGGTGTCGAGGGCGAGCATAGGAAATTCAGTTTGAAGGGATTGAGTTAGTTGAATGGACTCCTGGGCAATGGTTTGGGGTATGCACAATTGGGGTGCGATTGACGATTCAGTATCCGTGATTCATCGTCTCTGATTCAGTATCCGTGATTCATCGTCTGTGATTCAGCATTCGCGAATCTTCGATCCCCAACCCGATCAATCTGATTCGATCAATTAGGTCAATTGTGCTGGATTAACCAAGCCTATTGGAGCCAACGATAACCATACCACCGGCTCTAATCGGCCAATGAATTAATGGATTTATGAGTTTGTGTATAGGTTTGTGGAACTTGAGTTTGTGGCACTTGGTTGATGGGCGGTAATGGGCCCACGGGCGATCGGTTTGCAGTAGAGACGATCGCACCGTGGCGTTTCAACCCCTTGGGTTAATTGATAGCCGCTGGTTTCATACAATTGCACGGCCGTTGCAAGGACGCTGGCGGTTTCCAACCAAGCAATCTGGAAGCCACGCCTAGACGCAGCTCGCTCCAGTTGTTGCAACAGCCAGCGCCCCAAACCCTGACCACGGGCCAATGGAAGCAGATACATTTTTCGGATCTCAACCGCGCGATCGCCTCGGTCGATCGGGTAGTAGGCTCCAGTGCCTACGAGCTGCGACCCTTGATAGATCACCCAAAATTCTCCCCCGGTCGCAAGATAACAATCTTCCACGGCCAGGACATCTCGATCGGCCCCTGTCGGTTCCCAAGGCAGACCATACTCCGTCAGCACAGTACGGATCACAGTTGCGGCAGCCGCCCGATCGCGAGGTTGCCAATCCTGAATCCGAAACCCCTTAAACACTGCTTCCATGGCATCTAACAGGCAGGATTCCAACCCAAGCGGTTTCCACTAGGCCGCCAAGGGATTAAAAGTCGGCTCCAGGGTCTGTTGTTCCCAAGCAGCCAATGCCGCCGCTTGCGATTCGTAGATGGGAAACACCCGATCGAGCTGAGCAATTTCAAACACCATCCGCACCGGATCCGAGGGCGCACAGAAGAGCAGCGCTCCACCCTGCTGTCGAGCCAATTTGAAACCAGCAATGAACGCCGAAAGACCGGAACTGTCGATTGAACTCACCTGAGATAAATCCAGCAACCAAACCGGGGCAGAAGTTTCCGTAGCGCTAACTTCCTGGGCCAGTTGCTCAAATTGTTGACGCAGATCGGCGCTGCTGTGGGTGTCGCAGCGACCTTGGAGTTCGAGTACATGAGGGCTGTACATCATGGGCACCATAAACCTTCCTAGAGAGCGAGCATTAACAACCGGCTCGGGGCCGGCCCCGTGTTTCGAGCCACGGGTCTATTCTGCTAATTGGAGGAGAGTGGAGGTGCGGCGGCGATCGCCCTAATAGGGTAATCGCGATCGCAAGTTACACGGGGCTAACTGGACTACCAAATGGGGCGCACCCCCGATCGTTGCCCGTTACCAAGGCTATTTTGTCAAGAGAGCGGCCCAGCACGCCTGGGAAAAGGTTCGGAGATTACGACCTGGGGCGGGCGGTGATGGTTCCAGCCGTTGCTCCTCGATCGGGCTGTTGGCTCAGGGAGTCAAGGGGCTGAAACGTTGCGATCGACCCGGTTTTCTGTTGATGAACCCCAGCGGGGCCCCCGGAGCCAGGTTGCGCCCGCTGCTGGGCGATCGGCTAAAGGCGGCAATCACGAAACTGTGCCGGTCAAATCAGTGCTGCCCAAGTCAGTGCTGCCCAAGTCAGTGCTGGTCAAATCAGTGCTGGCCAAATCAGTCGGATGAAAGTACTCATAAATTTGTTGGGCCAAGCGGGGGCCAACGCCGGGGACTTCCTGTAACTGGGCGGGTGTAGCCTCGCGGATGTAGTCGATCGAGCGGAAGTGGGCTAACAATTGCTTTTGGCGATGGTGTCCCAAGCCGGGAATCTCTTCGAGGCGCGATCGCCGCATTCGTTCCGTGCGTTTTTGGCGGTGGAAACTGACCGCAAATCGGTGAGCCTCGTCCCGCAAACGGCGCACCAACTGCACCCCCGGCTGCTCTGGATCCGCGCGTAGGGGCTGGGATTCTTCGGGCAAAAAGATTTCCTCGCGTTTTTTGGCCAGGCTCACCACCCGCAGCTCATCCAACAAATCCAGATCCCGCAACACGGTAACCACCGCCGACAGTTGCCCCTTACCCCCATCAATCACAACCAAATCTGGCCAGTCTTGGGTTTGACGCTCACGTCCACCCAAAACACTCAATGCCGCATTGGGTGCGCTACGGGGTTGGTGATCGCGGAATCGCCGCCGAATGGTTTCCGCCAAGCTGGCGAAGTCATCGGAGTGGCCGGGGCCAATTTCGGGGTTCCGAATTTTGTAATGACGGTAATGTTGCTTGGCAGGCAAGCCATCCACAAACACCACCCGCGAGGCCACCGCATCGGATCCCTGGATGTGGGAAATGTCATAGCACTCAATCCAACGGGGCAAATCGGGCAAGTCTAAGAGATCTGCCAGATCCTGGAGGGCGGCTTGGTTTCGATCTCTGCTGCGTTGGGTGCGGGCTAACTCGTAGTCCGCGTTGCGGGCCACCAGAGCAATCAAGTCCGCTTTCAGTTGCCGTTGAGGGGTTTCGATCGCCACCTTGCGGCCCCGGCGCTCACTCAGCCAGTCCGCTAGCCAAGGCCCGTCGGGCAATTCGTACTGCACCAAAATCTCCGCCGGAATTTCAACGGATTCCACGGTGCTGTAGTGCTCTTCGAGGGCCTGTTGCAAAATTCGCCCCAAAACGCTGGGGGCAATGGCTGGGGCCATAACTGGCGGAATAGCGGATTCGGTTTCGGCAGCACCCTCGGTCGCGGCTGGGGCGATCGCTTCGGTGACAACGGGCGATCGGGACTCGGATGTTATGGGGGCCGTGGTGGTCGGTGCGGGAATTTCCGCCACAAAACCCAACCGCCCCACCAGCCGCCCGGCCCGAATTTGGAACAGTTGAATGCAAGCATGGCGATCACTGGTGGCCAGGGCGATCGCATCGCGAGAAACCCGATCGTTTGGCAGCTCCACCTTGCGATCGGCCCCCAACTGTTCCAAGCCTCGCAGTCGATCGCGCAACTGAGCCGCTAGCTCAAAATTCAGTTCCTCCGCTGCGGCAATCATCTGCTGCTGGAGTTGCTCCATCAACTCGCCCGATCGCCCCTGAAACACCATGGCCACCTTCTGCACCGTTTGGCGGTAATTCGCTGGTGTAATCAAACCCTGACAAACACCCGGGCAGCGGCCAATGTCGTAGTTCAAGCAGGGGCGATCTCGAAACAAGGGCTTTGGCCGTTGCCGCAAGGGAAACAAACGCTTCACCAGCCGCAAAGTTTCCCGCAAGGCCTGCGCATCGGTGTAGGGGCCGTAGTAGCGATCGCCGGGTTGGCTCAGCTTGCGTTTGCGGGTAATGAACAGCCGAGGATAATCCTCCGACCAAGTAATGCAGAGATAGGGATATTTCTTGTCATCCTTCAGCAGCGTGTTGAAGTGGGGTTGATGCTGCCGAATCAGGTTGGCCTCCAAGGCCAGGGCTTCCGATTCCGTATCGGTAACGATGAATTCAATCTCCGCCACCTGCCGCACCATCAGTTCCAGGCGCGGACTGTGCAGTTGCTCCCCGATCGGCTTGTTGGACTGACCCTGAAACGGCCGGAAGTAAGAACGAACCCGCGATCGGAGGCTTTTGGACTTGCCTATATAAAGGATGCGATCGCGATCATCCTTCATGAAATAAACCCCCGGCTCCCGAGGCAACTCGGCCAAGCGGGTCACCAAACGGGGGCGATCGTGAATGAGCAACCGTTGATTAACGCCCATGCTGACCCGAATTTCATCAAAATCATCCCACCCCTGTACAATGCCCCATAACCTGAGCCACGATCTCCACCGCCTCTCCCAATTTTCCTGTGAATCTTGGGGAACCCATTGGAGAGCCTAGTCGTCAAGGGCTTCAGCTAGACAGTATCAGTCAACCTAAGGTAAACTTGCGCTGGCTGTACGAGTCTTTTTGGCAGTCTCAGATCAACAGAAAGCTCATAAGCTGCCTGTCACTGGATGCAACGCTGAATTGTCGATCGTTTGGTACAAGCACAGACATACAGCTACAGCAAATTTCAGAGGAGTGGAATAAGTGACTCAGTTCGGCAACAACCTACCCAACTTTTTGATTGGGTCTGGCGTAGATACCCTGATCGGTCTGGGGGATGCTGACTCGCTCGTCAGTAGCACCGCCGGTCGTAACGCAATTTTTGGTAACCAAGGCGCTGACTCGCTGATCAGCCAAGGTGGCGCTGACACCATCTACGGTGGTCAAGGCAACGACATCATCCGCAGCCGCGGCGGCTCGCTGCTGTACGGCGATCGCGGCAACGACACGATCGTGGGTGAGTCCACCTCCACTGGCATCATCGGCGGGTCAACTGCTGGCGGTGGCGACACCATGTACGGTGGCGAAGGCGATGACTCGCTGGTTGCTAACTCCGTTGGTCCTTCGGCTCTGTTCGGTAACCAAGGCAACGACGCACTGGTAGCTGGCAACCGGGCTGATACCCTGTACGGTGGCCAAGGCAACGACACCCTGACCTCGACCGTTGGTGGTCTGCTGTACGGCGATCGCGGTAACGATAGCATCGTATTGAGCGGTTCCGGCGTTGCTGGTGCAACCACGGTCTACGGTGGCGACGGCGACGATGCGATCACCGGTGGTGGCCGCACTCTGCTGTTCGGTAACCAAGGCAGCGATACGATCACGGCTGGTGCCGCTGACTCCGTATACGGCGGCTCGGGTGCTGACGTACTGACCGCTAGCGGCTCGGGTGCCTTCATCTCTGGCGACCTGGGTAACGATATCCTCCGCAACACCGGTGCTAACAACACCCTGGCTGGTGGCGAAGGCGACGACACGATCACCTTTGACGGTGGTGCTGCCTTCTCGACCGCTTCCGGTGGCGGTGGCAAGAACTTCCTGCAAATCCTGCCCACCATCACGGGTTCGGGTAACGTGCTGATTGCCGGCAGCCTGGGTGACACCCTGGTCGGCGCTGGTGCGAACACGATCCAAGGTGGCGCTGGTGATGATTCGCTGGTTTCCCAAGGGTCGAACGTCACCCTGGTGGGTGGTGCTGGTCGCGACACCTTCAACGTGTTGGCCGGTGGCGCAATCTCCGGCTTCAACCCCGGCGAAGGCGACACGATCCTCTCGGGTACCGCTCCCTTTACGATCATTGCTGGCAGCACTGGCTTGTACCTGACTGGTACTCCGAACCGCGACACCCTGACCGGTGGCGCTGGTAACGATACCCTGGAAGGCCTGGGCAACGCTGACGTGTTGACCGGTGGTGCAGGCGCTGACGTGTTCCTGTTCAAGGGCGTTCAGATCAGCGATGTGGCTTCGGTCACCTTCAATAACAGCACCCTGGAAGTTTCTGGAACGATCGGTGCTGGTACGGCACCAACCGCTGCACGCGAGGTACGGTACTTCACCACCTTCCCAAGTATCGGTGTTCCAACCAGCTTTGCTGGTGCATCCTTCACATTTGCTGGCGGTGGTACCCTCCCCGCAAGTGGCACTACAGGGTTGACCTCACCTGCATTCGGTGCAAGCCTGACGATCTCGTACGGCACAAGTGGTGGTATCGGCACAAGCGTTACGCCAATCTTTGGCTCATCCTTTACGACTGGTGGCACCTTAGTTCCCTTGTCAGGGTACGGTTATGCCCTGAGTGGGTTTGACACGATCACTGACTTTGACTCTGGTGTTGACCAGATCCGCCTGGAAGGCCGCCTGTTTACGTCAGGCACTAACTTCCCGAATGCCAACGCCCCGAGTGTATTCAAGACCGTTGCCTCAGTAACCGGCACTAACGTCGGTGGTATTGTTGGCGATCCCTCTCTGCTGTTCTACGCACGTGACACTGGCATTTTGTATGGTCGTGCAGCGACAGCGGGTGCAAATACTGCGCAAGCCTTTGGTAGTCAGTTCTTGTACAACCCCACGCCAGTAGCCGGAACCACTTCTCTACTCGACGTTACTACGGGTAACGGTACTAATGTACTGGTGAACTCTGGTACAGCAGCGGGTGCCCTCAACACCGTTGGTACTGCTCTGTACTTCATCTTGCCGCAAACGACCCCGATTACTGGTGTTGCATTTGCAGGAACGAACACCAATTACCTGCCGATTCCGTTCGCGCAAGTGCTCAAGAGCAATGCACCTGTCACCGACCTGACCTACGGTCGCGATATCGTGATCTTCTAAGGTTTGGCAGATTGACTCTCAAGGCAGGGTTTCGACTCTGCCTTTCCTCCCCAACTCGGATTCCGGGTCTGGGGAGTTTTTCTTTGGGTGTGTAGGGACGATCGCCCGCTTAAACCGTGTCAGAAGGTAGGCAGCAGTCGTTATTTTTGACGCAGTACTTTCCGTAAGTCATTACTATGTCAAATTCGGGATATTAATCAATGGCTGATCAGGGTTAGGTTGTGGTGAAATCCTAATCTCTGATTTAAAAAATGCCAATTTGTCTATGTAAAAAATGATGCTTTTGATTGCGTCCTATTGGTTCTAGTCACGGAATTAGGATCGGTTATAAAGGATCTGTAATCAGGACTAAGATGGGTTGATTAGGCTCTTAAAGTCATTAAACCTAGAACGAAATTAATGCCTTTAAGAGGATTCTTGACCGTAAAAATGGAATCGTCTTGTATTGGTTAATTGAGTTGAAATCTTGCTTGTGTTGAGCATGATCCGACTGAGAAGTCAGTCTGAGGTATTAATTGAAGCATTGGTTTTTAAGGGGCAAACAAGAACGCGGTCATCGTTGATGCGACTGGTGAAGCTAGCTTGATTGCCGTTTTTGATTGGTCAGGAGTGTGAGGCCTGTGGTGGATGGAGATCGATCGAGCAGATATCGATCGCGCTGGTGGTCAGTTCTGGGATGTTTGGCCACAGTCATGGGTTGGGGATGGGTTGAATCATCGGTTTTGGCACAACCATCGGTGAAGTTACCGTCGGTGACCGGGGCGGCCCGTTGGCAACCCGCACCGCCACCGATCGATCAAATGCTGAAAGCACCGGCCACGCCGATTGTGATGGTTTCCCCTAACCGGCGCTACACGATCGAGCTGTTACCGGTGGGGATGGCGGCCCTCGTTGATCTGGCTGCTCCGGCTTTACCCTTGGCCGGTTTGCGCATTAATCCCCAAACGAACGGCCCCTCACTGGATGCTTACTATCGCGGCATAACAATTACTGAGCTAAGTACAAGACAACGGCAGGCGGTATCTTTACCGGCTAACAGTCGCCTCAGTAATCTGCGCTGGTCACGGGACGGCCGATCGCTGGCCCTAACTCGAACGACCGATCGCGGGCTGGAATTGTGGATCATTGATTTGGAAACGGCTAGCTCCCGAATGTTGACGGGGCCAATCTTGAATGGGGCTTACGGGCCGCCCTGCGATTGGTTGCCGGGGACAGAGGGCTTGGTTTGTAAGGTCATTCCCACCGATCGGGGTGCGCCTCCACCCATGCCAGTGCCGCCTGAGGGGCCGATCATTGAGGATCATGACGGACAACGATCGCCCAATCGCACCTACACCAATCTGCTCAACAGCCCCCACGATGAGGCCCTCCTGAAGCATTACCTAAGCGCCACGATCGAGCGGATTGATCTACAGGGTCGTCGCTCATTACTGCTCCCCCCGGATTTGTACGACCACGTTACACCGTCACCCAACGGTCAACATTTGCTGGTCGAAACGGTGGAAACGCCTTTTTCCTATAAGGTACCGATTGATCGTTTTCCCCGTCGCATTGCCTTGCATCACCTCAATCAAGGGCGAAACCAAGGGCGATCGCAGATCTTGACCCGCTTGCCCTTGGCGGATAACTTACCGCTCGGTTTTGATGCTGTGCGACCGGGTAAACGGTTATTTGGGTGGCGAACCGATCGCCCCGCCACGCTCTATTGGGTTGAAGCCCTGGACGGGGGCAATTCAGGACAGGCCGCAACCGATCGGGATGCTCTCTACGTCCAGGAAGCCACTGCCTTGGATCAGCCACCTCAGCGGCTTTGGCAATCCTCATTTCGGTTTCGCTATGCCTGGTGGGGCAATGGCAACCTGGCCCTGATTGAGGAATTTTGGTTCGATGAACGGCGAGTGCGGCTGTGGCAAGTGGCTCCCGATCGCCCCGGCGCGGCCCCCGTGCTGCGGGGCGATCGTAACTATCAGGATCGATACCGTGACCCCGGCGACCCTCTGATGGCTCAAGGGCCCTATGGTCTTGAGGTGTTGCGGTTGGCGACCGATCAACAATCCCTTTACCTCGTGGGTCAGGGGGCCTCGCCTCAGGGCATCTATCCGTTCTTAGACCGCTGGAACTTGGTGACCAATCAAATGGAGCGGCTGTGGCAAGCCACTGATCCTTACTATGAATACCCGATCGACCTGCTCAGTCAAGGGCAACTGCTCACCCAACGGCAATCCCAGCGCGAGGCTCCCAATTACTTTTTGCGGAACTTAGCCAGTTTCGAAAGCCCAGCCCAGCCCTTGACCCAATTTGCCGATCCCATCCCCGCCTTGGCTGATATTCAGCAGGAAATTGTCTATTACCAGCGGGCTGATGGTGTTCCTCTCTCCGCCACGCTCTATCTGCCTCCCGGTTACCAACGCGATCGGGATGGGCCCTTGCCCATGGTGTTTTGGGTTTACCCCGAAGAATATGCCGATCGAAACACCGCCGGGCAGGTCACCACCTCCGCCAACTTCTTCAGTCGCCCTGAAGCCGATTCACCCCTGTTTCTGTTGGCCTTGGGCTATGGGGTGTTGCTCGATCCTAGCCTCCCGATCGTGGGTGAAAACGGCGCAGAACCCAATGACACCTACATTGAGCAACTGATCGCGGGAGCCGAAGCGGCGGTGAACTATGTGGTCGATCGCGGCATTGCCGACCCCAAGCGATTGTTAGTGGGGGGCCATTCCTACGGAGCCTTCACCGTGGCCAACTTGCTGGCTCATACCAATCTCTTCAAGGCCGGGATTGCCCGTAGCGGAGCCTATAACCGCACCCTCACCCCCTTTGGGTTTCAGGGCGAACAACGCACCTACTGGCAAGCCCAAGAAACCTATACCCGTCTGTCTCCCTTCACCTTTGCCGATCGCATTAATGAACCCCTGCTCCTGATTCATGGTCAGCGGGATTCCAACCCTGGTACTTATCCCATTCAAAGTGAACGGATGTATGATGCCATGCGCGGATTAGGAGGAACGGCGCGGCTGGTGCTGCTGCCCTACGAAGACCATGCTTACGAGTCCCAGGAAGCCATCGGTCACGTGTTGTGGGAGATGGCCCGTTGGTGTGATTTGTATATTGGCACTTCCACAGTGCAGCGGCTACGGATGGATTTTCAGCAAGCCCATGCCCATCCCTAGAGCTGTGAGTTTGTCCCGACTGGGCTGGGCAATCCAATCCCGACTCGGCAGTTCTGAATCCCTCTCAACCAGCTAGCTGAACCCCAAGGCTAGAGCACTTGATGGGTGTAGGCATGTTGCTTCACGTTGTCTTCGGGGCGCACCATGCTGTTGGCGTTCAGAACACGCTTTCGATCGACCGAGTGATTCAAATCCGTGCGCCGTTGCCCGATCGGGATGTGCTGTTGGGCGCTGGGTCGGCTGCGATAGGTGCGAGCCGCCGCGATCGCCCGTGGTTCAAAATCAGCACACCAATGGGATTCGGGCGGGAACCCTTCCGGCAACTGTCCCGCCGCACTGGCAGCCAAGGCCGCTTCGATCGGCAGAGCGATCGCCCACTGATAGGAGGTGGGAATGCCTTGCAAAATCGTTTCTAGGGCCGCTGAAGGAATCGGCTCAATGAGGCTGACTGACTGCAACTCACCCTCTTCCTTGAGAAAGCAAGTGGCCAAGCCCAGCACTAAATAATCTTGATTGCTTAAGTCGGTGACGTGGGAGGGAAGGCTCATAGTTGGATTTTGAATTTTGATTGAGGATTCAAATGACAGATTTAAGTAGCAGATTTAAGCAGATTCAATAGGTTTTCAGTCTGTTTCAATCTTCTGTTTCAATCTGTTGAGCCAGATTCCGTTAAGCCAAATGTTGAGCCAGATTGAGCCAAATGTGGAATCTGCCTTGAGCGAGTTCCGCAATGGCCTATTAATAAGCGATCAAGTTGAATGATCAATAAGCCCCATGGGTAAGCCTCATGAGTCTTGGTCAGCAATCTAGCTTAAAGCCACGATCATCACGATCGAACTGGGCTTGCATCGCCTCAACCTCTTTTGCTATCAGCATTTCAGCCCCTAGATTACTCACGCGTTAGCCCTCTTGGCTTTGGATTTACTTTGGATTTGCGCTGGATTTGCTTGGGACTGATCAGCGCGACATCGTTCCAAGCGATCGATTCGATCGGTTAGCACAAGACCGTTCCAAGCGATCACCCTGAATTCAAAGTTTCATCGGCACGATGCAGATTTTGCAATTTATACAAAGGCAAGCAACGGAGGCAAGCAACGGAGGCAAATATTACCCAATGGCTTCTACACTCTAAATCAGCCCAAAGTTAGACTTCATCAGTCATTGAGCGACTTTTTTCCTCAGACTTCCTTGGGGTCATGTTAAGTTATTTGCCAACCGGCGGGCCGCATTCTCTCCTCCTGCACCGACGGGCCAGCAACGAGGAAAAGCTGTGAGTCAATCAGATTCGGGATTTACAGATTTACCACCAGTCCCTAGCCAGGGTGGTGAGGGATCGACAGCGACTCCGGCTGATCCATTGCCAACGCTGCCGCCAACGGTTGCCACACCACAACGGGCAGCCTTCCCCTGGCCCCGGTGGCTGCGTTGGCCCTCCCGATCGACCCGCAACCCCTCCGATGGCCGTCCCCGCTCCTTTGGTAAATATTGGGGAATCCTGATTGGGATCAGTTTTTTAGGCGGCAGCACTGCCCTTGGCTGGGCTGGCTGGCGTTCCATCAAAGCCTTTGAAGATACCCTGCCTTCTGCCCAAGAGGTCTTCACGTTTTCGCGAGATGGCACGGTCACGATCATTGCGGCCGATGGAACAATTTTGCAGCAACAGGGGCCCGCAACCCGGGAAAAAACGCCCCTGAGGCGAATTCCCAAAAAGCTGCTCCAGGCGTTTATGGCCGCTGAAGATCGGCGGTTTTATGAGCATGATGGGGTTGATGCGATCGGGATCTTACGGGCTTCCTGGACAAACCTGCTCGCGGGAGAGGTGGTCGAAGGTGGCAGCACCATCACCCAACAGTTAGCACGGATTGTTTTCCTGAACCAAGAGCGCAGCGCCACCCGCAAACTGCGAGAAGCGGTGTTGGCGGCCAAGATGGAGCGATCGCTCACCAAAGACCAAATCGCCGAAAGCTACCTGAATTTGGTTTATCTCGGCTCCGGAGCCTATGGAGTTTCCGATGCGGCCTGGGTTTATTTTGGCAAAAGCCTCGATCGCCTCACCCTGGCGGAAATGGCAACCCTGGCCTGTTTGGCTCCCGCTCCGAGCTATTTTTCGCCCTTGGTTAACCCGGAAATTACCAAAGAGCGACGGAACATCGTGCTCGATCGAATGGTGGTAGCCGGTTTCTTGAGCGCGGCTGAAGCGGACGCAGCCCAAAATGAGCCAATTACCCTCAACCAAAAAATTCCGCGCCGCCTGATCGTCACAGCTCCGCACTTCACGTCCTATATCCTGCAAGAGCTACCCAAACACCTGCCTTCGGAAGTGATTGAGCGCGGCGGCCTCACCGTTGAAACCACCCTCCGCCCCGACTGGCAAACAGTCGCCACCCGCGCGGTGCAAGAGGCTGTCCAAAAACGCGGTCGATATCAACGATTTTCCCAAGGGGCTTTGGTGGCGATCGACCCGCGCACCGGGGAAATTCGAGCCATGGTGGGCAGCGGAGACACCAATTTCACCGCCAACCAATTCAACCGCGTCACCCAAGCCAAACGGCAACCCGGCTCCACCTTCAAAACCTTCGTCTACAGCGCTGCCATCCAAGCGGGGATGTCTCCCTATGCGGGTTATGCGGACGAACCCTATCGCATTGGGGGATACGAACCCAAAAACTTTAGCGGTAAGTTCTCCGGTTGGCAGTCGGCCACTGCGGCCCTGACCAAATCCGTGAACATCATCGCTCTGAAGGTGATGCTGGATGTGGGGCGGGAAAACGTGATTGACCTGGCCCGCAAGATGGGCATTCAGTCAGAATTAAAGCCCACCTACTCTCTGGCCCTGGGGGCTTCGGAGGTAAATCTGTTGGAGCTGACGGCGGCCTATGGCACGTTGGCCGCCAAGGGTAAACATTTCCCCACCTACGGCATTCGGCGGATTCGCGATCGCCGAGGTCAGGTAATCTATGAAAACAAGACAAGCCCCGTCGTCGCCTTGAACACCACCGATGCGGCGATCATCAACTGGATGTTGCAGCAGGTGGTGAATGACGGGACTGGGGCCCCCGCAGCCCTGGAAGGCCGCCCGGTGGCGGGTAAAACCGGCACATCGGACAAGGCGCGTGATCTTTGGTTCATTGGTTTCATTCCGCAATTGGTGACCGGTGTTTGGTTGGGGAATGACAATAACCAACCCACCTATGGAGCCAGTGCGGCGGCGGCCGCCACTTGGAACGACTTCATGAAAGAGGCCGTGAAGGGGTTCAAGGTGGAAACCTTTGACAAGCTGCCGAACCTGTCTGGCCGTCGCTTCCGACCCAAAAAACGGGCCGATCGGGGCTCCCGGGAAGGCCAAGCCACTTCCGAAGAAGATTTGAACCGTCGTCAACGGGAGGAGCGCGAAGAGGAACCCCGAAGCGGCAGTTCATCGGAGCGTTCCCCTCAACCCCGGAGCGGTGAATCGCGATCGGGACGTGGCGAAAATAGCCGTGGCGAGGGTGAGCGCCGCTCCCCGCGCTCCAGCGCCCCAAGTCCGGCGGTAGCTCCAGCCCGCTCTGGATCTTCGGAACCGGCGGCCCCGGTTCGTTCAGCACCCGTTGCGCCCCCACCCCCACCGGTTGCGCCCCCGCCACCCGCTGCGCCGCCCCCGCCACCTGCCGCACCCCCACCCCCCGTCGCACCCCCCACCACCAGCGACGGCGGTGGTAGCCCGTAGGGTATTGTTGTGTTTGGATAGTGGTTTGTAACTTTTTGTAATCCTTATGGACACCGCCCTGTTGTTTGGCCATTTCTTGCCGACGTTGTTTGGCTCGTTGGTGACCTCCCAGTTGCTGGCACTGCCCGGCGTGAACCAGGGTTTTCCTTGGGCATTTGTGGCGGTCTATGTTGTGGGGTTCATTGCGGCGGTGTCGATCGGGTCGATCGCCTGGTATAACTCCAAGCGGCCGGCAGGCTGGGAAGGCAGAGACCGGCCCGACTTTGTGCCCGACCTGAAACCCACAGACGAAGAGGCCACTAATTCACAGGATTCGTCGACTACTGAGTAATCTTCCCGATCAGGGCGGGCCGCTGCCGCGTGGCTGTGTGGATCCGCCCCCAGGGCCTAGCCAGGCTGTTGCTGAGCTGGGAGCCGGGAATCAGCGGTGTCCTGTCTGTTCTCTAGGAATTCTGTTAGGGATTCTTGTTTCGCAGAATTTTGTATTGCGCAAAATTTTGTTTCGAGACGCATTTTTGACGCATTGAGACGCATTTTTAAAGCAGTTTGGCATGGAATCTTCAACGGCAAGCCCCGCTTCAACGATCGGCGCAACCATTTGGTTAACGGGGTTGAGTGGCGCGGGCAAAACCACGATCGGGCAGGCCGTGGCCGAGGCCCTCAAGGCCCGGGGGCAGCGTGTGGAAATTCTGGATGGCGACTTGGTGCGGCAACACCTGAGCAAGGGCCTGGGGTTCAGCAAAGAAGATCGCGATGAAAATATCCGGCGCATTGGCTTCGTGGCTCATTTGCTGACTCGGAATGGGGTATTTGTGGTCGCCTCCGCCATCTCGCCCTATCGCGCTATTCGCCAAGAGGTGCGATCGATGATTGGGCAGTTTGTGGAAGTTTATGTCAACGCCCCCCTGGCGGTTTGCGAATCGCGGGACGTGAAGGGTCTCTATGCCAAGGCGCGGGCGGGCTTGATTCGAGGCTTCACGGGCATTGATGATCCCTACGAAGCGCCGGAGCAACCGGAGGTGGAATGCCGTACCGATCGGGACTCCCTAGAGAACTGCACGGCACAGGTGTTGGCCGCGCTCGATCGGTTGGGTTATTTGCCCAGCCAGGACTAGGCCAGCCAGGACTAGGCAGCCAAGATTAAGCCAGCCAGAATTAGGCACGATAAATTACCCCTTCCGAAACCAGCACCGAGCTGCCCCCCACTCGCACCTCGGTGACCTCCCCTTGGGTGATTCGCACCGTCACGGTTAATTCGCTGGGCCGCTGAATCGCCGCCCCCTGGGCAATTGCCCAAGACGGTTCGCCGTCGGGAAACGATCGCCCCTGAACCAAATAACCCCCCAGGGCCGCTGCCGCCGAGCCAGTGGCGGGATCCTCCGCAATGCCCAAGGCCGGAGCAAACATCCGCACTGTCAGGGGGCGATCGCCCGTTAACCCCGTCACCAAATACAACTGGGGCGCTGCCGTGGATCCAAAGGTTTCTTCCCAGGGGCCCATCTGCAAGCGGGCCCGGTTCAGGGCCGCCAAGTCGCGCAGGGGAATCACCGTGAAGGGCAAGCCACAGGAAGCCGTGGCCGGTTCCCAGCCCGGCACGGTTAAATCCGCCACCGTTAGCCCGATCACCCGGGCCATGGCCACGCGATCGCCCTGCCAGGGTTCCACCACCGGCAATTGAGCCACGGTTAACTCGCTGGCGATCGGTTGTCCCGCCCGCGATCGCACCGTCACCGGCACGGGCCCCACCCCTTCCTCAAAAATCAAATGAGTGTCATCACCCGTGAGGCTAATTTCGCCAATTTTGGCCAAAACATAGCCTGTGCCCACCGTGGGGTGGCCAGCAAAGGGAATTTCGCCCCCTGGCGTAAAAATGCGCAGCCGTCGAGTCCCCTGTGGCGTTTCCGGCGGCAAAACAAACACCGTTTCCGACAGGTTCAGCTCTCGGGCGATCGCCTGCATTCGTTCCTCGCTCAGGCCGCTGGCCTGCGGGAACACCGCCAGGGGATTGCCCCCAAAGGCTTGGGTTGTAAACACATCGGCCGTATAAAAGCGGTCGCCGATCGGGGAAAGGGTCAAGGTCAAAGCCTCCAGCTTGCCAACACCACCGCCTGAGCCGGTGGAAATTATTGATTTGAAATTAACCGTTTGCAATCAAACTTCTGTGGTTATTTGTGATTAACCGTCTGCAATCATCCGTTTATTAGTCCGATCGAACTAAAACGTTGCCGCGTGATTTTGCAGCGCCATTGTGCCCAATCAACCCATTGAGCCTACGATCCCTGACTGTCCAAATTGCCCGATCGCTAGTCAAGAGCAATGTTGGCCAGAATACCTAGGTTCGATCGCCCTGTCCGTTAGGCTGCTGGGATGTGATGGTTTTGATGGAGTTTGCTTGGCCCATGACTGCTGCATCGCCCACCCCTTCCTTGCCCGATCGACTGCGGGAACTGGCCCGCCTCTTTCTTACCTTGGGTGTGACCGGGTTTGGCGGCCCCCAAGCCCACATGGCGTTGATGAATGAAGCCGTGGTGGTGCAGCGGGGTTGGCTAACGGCGGAAGAATTCACCGAAGGCATTGCCGTTTGCGAAATGTTGCCCGGCCCCGCCTCCACCCAACTTGGCATCTACATTGGCTATTGCCGTGCCGGTTGGCTCGGGGCCCTGTTGGCAGGCATCTGCTTCATTGCCCCCGCTTGGGTGATGGTGGTGGCCCTTGCTTGGGCCTACTTTCGCTATGGGGCATTACCGGCCGTTTCCGCCCTGTTTTTGGGCATTTCCCCGGCCGTGGTGGCCATTGTCTTGACCTTTTGTTGGAAATTAGGGCGCAAGGTTTTGCTAGGAGGTGATCGTCCTTGGATCCGCTGGGCGATCGCCCTTGGGGCTTTTGGGCTGCTGCGGTTCAGCACTTGGGGCGTTTTGTGGGCTTTTGTCTTGGCAGGGCTAGCCGGGTTGGTGTTGTTTGGGCCGCGCCGCTCCGCCTTAGGGGCGATCGGCCCTTGGGGAATCTTGCTGCCCACCTTTGTTGCCGCCTTGCCGCTGGAGTCCCTGACCGTTGCCAGCTTTTGGGGTTGGGAACGCATCCACACCTACGGCCCCGAACTGATCAGCACGTTCTTGCGGGCGGGAACCCTGGTCTTTGGTGGTGGGCTAACGATCGTGCCCTTGCTGGAATTGGAAGTGGTGCAGCGGTTGGGCTGGCTGACCCGTCCCGAGTTCTTGCACGGCGTGGCGATTGGGCAGGTCACCCCCGGCCCTGTCCTGCTCACCGTCGCCTTTGTGGGCTACAAAGTGGCCGGTGTTCTCGGGGCCCTAACCGCCACCGTCGCGGTTTTTCTGCCTTCCTTTGGCTTTGTGGGGTTGGCCGCGCCCCTGTTGCGGCGATCACGCCATAATCCTTGGGTACGCGCCTTCTTACAAGGGATCACACCCGCCGTGCTCGGGGCCATTTTGGCGGTTACTCTGCCTTTGGTGCAGGCCGCTCTCCAAATCGATCGAGGGGTGGCTTGGCTTTCGGCGGCCACCGGGGCGCTCTTAATTTTGGGAATGGTGGGCCTGTTGCGGTGGCGGTTGGCGGCTTGGCAGGTGTTGGCCTTCGGGGCAATCGCAGGGGGGTTGTTGGGATTGGTTCCCGGCGCGATCGGCTAAGTCTACCCCTTGATCCAGGCCCAAGAAACCTGAACGCCAGGCCAAAGACAGCGTATCCTGAGAGCCGATCCCTGCTTCTGCGACCTTTAGGCTCTTGTTCTATGAACCCGCGCTACTCGCTGATTGTGCCCATTTTCAACGAAGAGGAAACGATCGCAGAGTTATATCGGCGCGTGGTGGCCGTGGGTGAGCAATTGGATGGGCCCTTTGAGCTGGTGTTAATTAATGACGGCAGCCGCGATCGATCCCTAGCCATGATCCGCGAGCTGCAAGACCAAGATTCTCGGGTTTGCTATCTCTCCTTAGCCCGAAATTTTGGTCACCAAATCGCTGTCACGGCCGGCTTGAACTTCTGCCGAGGCCAAGTGGTGGTGATTCTGGATGCGGACTTGCAAGACCCCCCGGAACTGATTTTTGAAATGCTCGAACAATGGCGATCGGGCTATCAAGTGGTCTATGCCCAGCGGGTTTCCCGCCAGAAAGAAACCTGGTTCAAACGGTTCACCGCCTATGGGTTCTATCGCTTGCTCAAGCAACTGGCCGATATTGAAATTCCCACCGATACGGGGGATTTTTGCCTGCTCGATCGCGCCGTGGTGGACTTGCTCAACACCATGCCCGAACGCAATCGCTATATCCGTGGCCTCCGATCGTGGGTGGGCTTTCGACAAACCGCCGTGCAGTTTCACCGCGATCCACGCTTTGCCGGAGAAGTGAAATATACCTTCCGCAAATCGGCGCGGCTGGCGATCGATGGGTTAGTGTCCTTCTCCAAAGCGCCCCTGCGGCTGTCGGTTTACCTGGGGTTGCTCTCCGCTGCGATCGCCCTGGTCATGGCCGCCATGGTTTTCTACTGGCGCATTTCCCAACCCCAATCCCCCGTCACAGGCTTTGCCGCGATCGCGATCGCCATCTTCTTCCTCGGAGCCGTCCAGCTCGTCAGCATTGGCATTTTGGGGGAATATGTGGGGCGAATTTATGAAGAAGTCAAAGGCCGCCCTCTCTATACCCTGTCAGAAGTCATCGGGTTCGATCGCCCCTCAAAATCCAGTTAAATCCCAGTTCAATCGCCCCTGGGAACCGCACCACCGCTCGATCGCCTTGATGACTCAGCTTTTTTCACAAGAAGGTACTTTTACTTTTAAAGATCATCCTTTTCAAGATTATCAATTTCAAAGTTATCAATCAGCACACATTTCCCAAGATAATTCTCAGATACTCTCTAGCGGTTCGACAGGGTAAACACCGTGAAACCTCGCTACTCGATTGTGATTCCAATTTTTAATGAAGCGGCAACAATTTTGGAATTATGGCAACAACTCCGCGCCACCCTTGATCAACTAGCAGCACCCGCCGAAATTATTTTTGTAGATGACGGTAGTGTTGATCACTCTGCCAAAATTGTGCAGGATTTGATCGATCACGATTCTGAAGTTCGCCTCTTGCAGCTCTCTCGCAACTTCGGCCATCAATGCGCCCTCGCCGCTGGCATTGATCACGCCCAAGGGGATGCGGTGATCTTGATGGATGGTGATTTGCAAGATTCACCCAGTGCAATTCTATCCTTCGTGGAACAGTGGCAAGCGGGCTATGACGTAGTTTATGCCATTCGTCGTAAACGCAAAGAATTTATCCTTAAACGCATCGCCTTTCGATTGTTTTATCGCCTCTTAAATTATCTGTCTGGGTTAACTTTGCCCCTTGATGCTGGAATTTTCTCGCTCATGGATCGCAAAGTGGCGGCGGCTCTGCGATCCATGCCCGAGCGTAATCGCTACCTCAGCGGTTTGCGGGCCTATGCTGGGTTTCGGCAAACAGGAGTGGTGGTGGAACGGGGGCCCCGCTTCAGTGGTGAACCTCGGGTTACTATCAGCAAATTGTTTAAGTTGGCCTTTGATGGTATCTTTTCATTTTCCGTAATTCCCTTACGAATTACAGTCTATGTGGGTTTGTTTTGCGCACTGATTGCTTTTGCCTTGGGTTTGATTGGTCTCTATTTTAAATTTGCTTTGGGCCATAGCTTTTTGGATTGGGCCTATGGCTTAACCACAACCTTTTTCATGGGAGGAATTCAGTTAGTTTTTCTGGGAATTTTGGGAGAATATATTGGTCGAATTTATGATGAAGTAAAGCAGCGGCCCTATTACTTAGTCAGTAATCGGCTGGGGTTTCGAGATTCAGCTTAATTTCCCCAACTCATTTCCCCAAAACCTGCGATGAATCGTGGCTAGGAATCATGGCTAGAAATTGGTCATCAATCAATCCATCGGTCTCCCACCAATCATGATTTGCCGGTTGCATCTGGGCGCTATTGCGCGATCGATGGGGAACTAGATTTCGTAGTGCCATGTTCGATCGGGGCACAACACAATTCGATGGAGCGATCGGGCCACCTCGCTACACTGGAAGCAGTCACCGTCCGATCGCTGGGGGATTCTCCCATGACCCTTGCCACAACGCCACCATCCGCCACCATTACAGATCCGCCGCTAGATCAATGGTTGCCCACCACCTGGGATGAATTCCTCACGATCGCCAACGACCCCACCGCTCCACCCGATCGCCGCAGCTACTACTACAACGGCCGGATGCGCTTTGAGATGACTCCTTTAGACCATGACCACGCTCGCCAAAACCTGCCACCCGCCGATATTGTGGCGTTTTATGCTCTGGTGCGGCAGATGCGAGTGGTGCGCTACTTGAACGTGAGCTTGCGGAAAACCGGCGTTCAAGAATGCCAGCCCGATTTATCGGTCTATGTGGGCGATCGCCCCGAGTGGCCACCCAAAGGCAACGAGCCGATCGACCTCGATCGCTTTGGGCCGCCGGACTTGGTGGTGGAAGTGGGATCCAGCAGCTTCAACGACGACCTCGGCCCCAAACGCTTGCTCTACGAACAATTGGGCGTGCGGGAATATTGGGTGATCAACGCCAATGAACGCCAGGTGATTGCCTTTGCGATCGCCGATCGAGGCAGCCGGGCGATCGAGGAATCCCAAGTTTTGCCGGGCCTGTCGATGGCGATCGTCGCAGAGGCCTTGGAACGCACCGATCGCAACGACGACGCAGACACAATCCGCTGGCTGATGGAACAATTCCAGGCGATCGATTCCTAGGATTGAGTGGCGGGATAGATTGGCAACTGCTGCTAAGTTGCAAAATCCGATCGCCAAATATGCACCGCTCGCTTGGCCAGTTGTTTTTGGCGATTTGCCAGTGCATTCGGAGTCCATTCTTCAGCCAAAATCTCTTGAGTTAGGCGATAGGCACTCGTTGGATAAACATCCCGCTTGATTGCATAGGATTGGTTCCCAATTTGGCGATTCAGAGGCGGTTCCAGGGGAGTCAAATTGCCCAATCGGTACACCATGTCAGTGATTTGAGCATCGGTAAAATTCTCTAGCCAATCCTGCTCCGGTGATTCGGGCAAAATATGTTCGATCGAAAAACTCTCTTCGACAATCTCTTGATTGGCTGCATCATTTTCGAGCTTCCACAGAATATAACGAGCCAACTTTTTCTTTTGCCCTCTCGTAGAAACCGTTAGCAGCTCGAAGTCCTGTGCAAATTTCTCATCAGAAACATAAACTGATCGCAGTTGTTCAAAGACTTGTTTAGGAGTTGTAATTTCTGAATTTTGAATCGCGATCGCAACCTGGTTATAAACCTTCTCTAGTTCGCTGGGATTCAGACCACAAACAACCGTATATCGAAAAGACAACACGCTAATCAGCTTCAACAGTCGCGTGAAGTCTTCATCAGAAAACTTGCCGTGAGCAGCAAATAAAATCGGATAAGCTTGCTTCACCCGAAACAACTCTAATTCTCGAATGTAGGCCCGATTGGCAGGTGTTTCGCGCCAAAAATCATCCTGGGCATTGCCAAGAGCAACAAATAGGCTGCTATAGCTTTCAAGTTGGTCTATTAGGTCAAACACTTGGTGACCATTTTTGACAGATTCTCGAACAATTTTGAAGAGTCGTTCTCGTCTAACCCATGGCTGCTCAAGACTGAGATAGTACCGCAGGAACTCAGGAAATTTCTCCATTCGTACGGTATTAATAATCATCTGCCATTGGCGCTGTAGTGCCTTCAAGTCACCCGAACTTCGTATTAGCGAGAATAGATAATTTTTAAGTAAATCTGTTGAACTGAGCTCCAGTCCCCGCGCATTTAAAGTCTCAAATACTGTATAAGCATTGAGTTCATCTTCTACGCTGATTTGAATAAATAGTAGCCGACGAGCAATAATATCTGTGAGGAATTCAGCAAGATTTTCCCCGCTTTTTACTATTTCTGAATGTTGATCAATCTGTTTTGAAAAATATTCAAAGGCTTGCCAAATGAGTTGATTTGATTTGGGAAGAGAGCGAATATTTCTTGGTTGCTTCAAATTAATTAGATAATCCTGGTAGAATCCATCATTATTGTCATTTAAACGAATTTTACTTGAATAACGTAACGAAATAGAATCTTTATCACTCAAATAGGTTCGTTTCAGAATTTCTTGCCTCTCCTGATTTTCCTCTGGTTTGTTGCCCTGACTTGCTAGAGTTTTAATTTTATTAATGACTACAATTGCGATAATACTCAGAGTTGCTAATCGCTGTTGACCATCAATAATAGTGAATTCTTTATCAGACTCTCTAGAATTTTGCAGGACGATTGCTCCCATGTAATGGCTAGTCTTGGGATTCTGGTGTAAGCCCAAAATATCCTGCCAAAGGTCTTCCCAATTCTCTTCAGTCCAAGAGTAATCACGCTGGAATAGCGGAACTTGATAACGTTTACCATTGCCCAGTAGGTCGCCAAAACTGGCGGTGCGGGTATCAAGCAGGTGGATCGGAGCCATAGATTAGGTTGAGCGCTATTTCTTGTGCCTACTGCTGAAATTATAGGGCGTTACAAACTTGGCAAAATTATCGCCTGTTATACCCAACTTGCGCGATCGCTAACCAGGACAGTCGAGCGATCGATTCCTAGGGATAGTCCACGACAATTGCGCCGGTCTCGGAGTCGGGGTTGAGCGGGGCGATCGCGCTATCGCCATACCAGTGCTGAGCCAAGTCACCAAGCAAATCCAACACCTGCACCAACTCCGAACCCCGATCGGTCAGGCCATAGCTGACTTGGGGCGGTACGGTCGCTTCGTAGTGGCGATAGATTAGCCCCTCGCGCTCCAGCAGTCGCAGCCGTTCCGTGAGCACTTTGGTGGAAATGCCCTCTACTTGCCGCTTCAAAGCTCCAAAGCGGATCGGCCCTTCCATGGCCAACACCCACAGCAGGTATAGCGTCCAGGGGCCAGACAAAATATCCATCAAGAGGCTGACGGGGCAGCGCTTCACTTCTTTGGAGGGGCGAGGCATGGGCAAAGGAGCAGTTCCAGACTCAGCTTTGGGCGCAAAAAGGAAGCTAGTTACTTTTAGGTTCCTACTTTACTTTAGTTGGCATTGACTTCTAGGATCGACACTACGGGCAAGGCTGCTCGTTTCCAGTCCGTATTGAGGTTTTTATGACGACGATCTCAGTGGTCTACTTTTCGGGATCTGGGCACACCCATCTGATGGCAGAGGCGGTGGCGCGGGGAGCCAGCCAAGTGGACGGCGTGACGGCCGAGTTGCTGCGGATTACGGGCGCGCAAATTACCGAAGGGCGTTGGAAAGATCCGGCGATGCTGGATGCTTTGACGCGATCGGATGCGATCGTGTTTGGGTCGCCCACTTACATGGGTGGCGTGGCGGCCCAGTTCAAGGCGTTTGCGGATGCTGCCAGCTCAGCTTGGTTTTCGCAACAGTGGAAGGACAAGATCGCTGGCGGGTTCACCCACTCCGGCTCGCCCAGCGGCGACAAGCAGGGCACGTTGCTGTACATGGCGATTAACGCGGCCCAGCACGGGATGATCTGGGTGGGGGCGGCTGAAATGCCGAGCCAATACGTGGGCAGCGATGAGGGGGTGAATCGCCTCGGGTCGTTTTTGGGGGTGATGGGTCAAAGCGATCTGAATCCCAATGGTGGCGAGGCGATTGTTCACCCAGGCGATCGCTTGACGGCTGAGAAATATGGTCAGCGGATTGCCATGATCGCCCAGCGCCATCGCGGCAGCTAGGTCAAGTTATCTAATTCATCGAAGGGGAATGAACAGGGGCGATCGACTGGGACAAAGCGATCGCCCTCTCAAAGAAAGAACCTATCTGACCGATTATTCATCAATCTATGATATTGAGCTGGTATTTATTGAATTACCCAAATTCCAAAAAAAACTTCCAGATCTAGAAACCCTTATGGATAAGTGGTTATATGTTCTGAAAGCTGCCCGAAAGCTGGAGTCTGTGCCACCCAGTATGGAGGCGGTTCCGGAGATTCAAAAAGCTTTTGCGATCGCGAACCAAGCCAACCTGAATGCTCAAGAGCTTGATGAGCTGGAGCATCAGGAAATTTTCATTCAGGATCAGCGTAATTCCATTAAAAAGGCTCTCAGCCAGGGTCTTGAGCAGGGCATTGAGCAAGGAAAACTGGTGGCGCAACGGGCGATCGCCCGACAGTTATTGGGTGTTTTGGATGATGAAGCGATTAGTCGCACCACGGGCCTTGATTTGGAGGCGATCGCCCAACTCAGGACTGATGACTCGCTAAACCCCTAAAACTCATGTCTACCAAAGCCTTATGGTCGCAATAGTGATGTGTTAGATTTCATCCGTCGCAGGGGGAGTGCCTGTGGAGTAATGATGCTAACCTGGCAGCAGTAATCTATAACTTCAGTTCATGCCTGCTTGCCCTCAATGCCAATCCAGCCACACGGTCAAAAATGGTCGCATCCACAACGGCAAGCAACGCTTCAAATGCAAAGCCTGTGGCCGACAGTTCATTGAGCACCCCACTCAGAAACGAGTCACACCCGAGCAGATTGCGCTCATTGATCGTCTGCTCCTAGAGCGCCTTTCCCAAGCAGCCATTGCGCGGGTCGCGCAGGTTTCTGAATCTTGGATCGAATCTTATGTGGCGGTTGAAGGTGGTCGCACTTTGCGGGCCAAGAAACCAGATTGATCAATTGCTTGGCAACAATTGAGTCATGCATTTGAGTCATGCATTGCGTTAGCGGATCTGTCGTTTGGTTTGGGTCTTTTTCCATCACGAAGCAGCAAGCTAGCAATTGATTGATCACCGCAATGCCCTCTGGTCGATCGCTTGATGACTCATCATTACTTCACAGGCACTATTGAATTTCTCGTTTCCCTGAGTGGCAGGCTCTGGCCCCTTGATGTTGTGGTTAATTGGCGGAACCAGCGATAGCCGTACCCTTGCCCAAGCCCTCGATCGCGCTGGTTTGCCCTGGATTGCCACGGTGGTGAACCCGGCGGCCGCGCGGCTCTATGACGGCTTAAACGGCGTGGTGCGATCGGGCGCGTTTGCTCCTGCTGACCTCATGCCCTGGCTAGCCGATCGCGCCATCCGGGGCATCATCGACGCATCCCACCCCTTCGCCACAGAGATTTCCCAGCAGGCGATCGCCGCCGCCGCCCTTCGCTCAATTCCCTATCTACGATTTGAGCGGCCCGCCATTCCCCTGGAGCCGCCGGCCCTGCAATTACCCAATCTAGCCGCCGCATTATGCGATCGATTCCTGCGCGATCGGCTGGTGTTGTTCACCTTGGGAGTGAAGGCCTTGCCGCAGATTTTGCCCTGGCGCGATCGGGTGGCGGCTTTGTGGGTGCGGGTGTTGCCGGAGTCGGTGGCCCAGGCGATCGCCCTCGGGTTCGATCGCTCAGAGGTGATTGGCCAGCGCCTACCGGTGGATCCGGCCCAAGAGCGAGCCGACTGGCAAAATCGGGCGATCGAAGTGGTTGTTACCAAAGCAGCCGGGGCAGCGGGGGGGCTGGATCTCAAACAAGCTTTGGCAAAGGAATTAGGCGTGCAGTTGCTGGTGATCGATCGCCCTTCGATTGTCTATCCTGCGCAAACCGATCAAATTGATGAGGTGGTGGCGTTTGCCCATCGGGCGATCAGTCTTAGGTCATCCTATTGAGATCGTTTGCTAGTATTTCTAATTACCTTGTGTATCGATTCCAAAGACGACTCATCGCACGTTCTGGTTGTTCATCCGATTTCAGAGTTTCTGCTGGAATTTTTCCCATTTGTTTACAATACTGAACATACTCAGTTGATGCTAGCCGCAACCAGTGAGTTAATCGCTGCAAACCAAAATCAATAGCTGTCTTGGAATTAGTAGCTTGATAGTAACTGATTTCAAAGTCTCTTGCGAATCCATGAATTCGGTCAGAATATTTAAAAGAATGAACTAATGGGCATCGATAAAATCTATAAATGAAGGCTCCATATTCGTATTCTCTCGCTATTTTATTAAGATTAGAATTCTCAAGAATTAAAGGACACTCTACTTCAAGCTCTGAAATTGAAAGATCGAGATGTGATTTTGGAAATTGATAAGGATCATCTTCGTTAATACGCTTTCTCAGCAATAAGTTGGCAAAATCTTGATCTTCTAAACTTTTAGCATTTTCTTTCCAATCTTCTGCAAAACAAATAACAGCAATTTTGCTGGAACTTGAATCTCGACCTGCAAAGATTTTTAGAAATTCAGAAAATCTTCTAGCTTCTGAAATTTCTTGACCATAACTCTCTCTGAGTTGAATTGCTGCATTAGGAAAATCTTGAAGCCAAATTTTTGACAACGCATCAATTGCTGTAGTTATAATGATTTTCGCATCTATTTGACTTTTTAATACTTGACAAAGGCTTTCTGCAATATCAGCTCTAGTGTGAAAATATTGCTCAAATTGAGTTAAATTTTCCATTGTCATGAAATATCCGTCTTTTTAAGTTGATAGCCTGGAAAATGATTAATGTTTTTGAAAATCATTATTTGATATTTTAAGATGAAAAATATTTTTTAATATTAAATATGTTTTGAAGGTTTTTCTGTTGAATTTAGTTTATTGAAAATACTTAAATGCGCGTCTTCCTGGTTTTTAATCAAATCGCTTGAGTGGCAGATCACCATTGGACAGTATTTATTTTATATGATGCTGCCACGATAGAAACTGAAATTTATAGTTAATATTGTTTTGAAAGAGCGCCTTATCTGTGACCGCTTAGATTTGGGGTCTTTTGCCTTATTGTTGCAAACATCATGGAAAACATCAGAATTAAGCGATTTCGGGCGATTTTTGAATCTCGCCTAGAAACCTTGAGCCATTTGCTGGATATTGCCGATTCTCACTTTGTCACCGATCGGGCTGCCCTCTTTCAGCTTCGGCTTGCGCCCGACATGCTGCCCTTTGGCACACAAATCGCCTTTACCTGTAACCAGCCGCGTAACTTTGCCCTTTGGTGCGCTGACCAACCCGCTAGCAACTTGAACCCCGAAGTGACCACCTTGGAAACTGCTCGGGATTACATCACCTCCACCCGAGAGTTGCTCAGCCAGATTAACGCCGGAGATGCCAAACTCTCAGAAATTCATCGCATTGACCTAGGAGAAGGCCTATCGCTGGAACTGCCAGGATTAGCCTATGTGGATGATTTTTTGATGCCGAATTTCTACTTTCACCTAACCACAACCTATGGCATTTTACGCATGGCTGGTGCTGTGATCGGGAAGCGAGATTTTATGATGCACCTCGTGCCCTTTGTGAAACGGGATCCCAATTGCTAGCGATCGACCAATCCACTGGATGCTAGCGGCGAGACTGAGCGAGCCGGGGCGGCTTTGTGGCCGGGTGGCAATTGCCCGATCGCCCCTTTCGCCGGACAATGGGGACTTTGAGAGCAATCCAAACCCAGGAGGCGGGCGTGACTCAAGAATTCGACTACGACTTGTTGATCCTCGGAGCCGGAGTCGGCGGCCATGGTGCAGCACTGCACGCCGTCGCCTGTGGCCTGAAAACGGCGATCGTGGAAGCAGCCGAAATGGGCGGCACCTGCGTTAACCGGGGTTGCATTCCTTCCAAGGCCTTGCTGGCCGCTTCCGGCCGGGTGCGCGATCTTCGCAATGCCGCACACCTCAAAGCCATGGGCATCCAAGTGGGCGGCGTGCAGTTCGATCGCCAGGCGATCGCCGACCATGCCACCAACCTGGTGGGCAAAATCCAAGGCGACCTGACCAACAGCCTGAAGCGGATTGGCGTAGACATCATCCAGGGTTGGGGCAAGCTGTTGGCCCCCCAAAAGGTGGAAGTGAACACCGCCGACGGCAACCGCACGATCACCAAAACGATCAGCGCCCGCAACGTGTTGATTTCCACCGGGTCTGTGCCCTTTGTGCCGCCGGGGATCGAGCTGGATGGCAAAACGGTGTTCACCAGCGATGAAGCAGTGCGGCTGGAATCCGTGCCCCAATGGGTGGCGATCATCGGCAGCGGCTACATCGGCTTGGAATTCTCCGATGTGTACACGGCTCTGGGCGCGGAAGTGACGATGATCGAAGCCCTCGATCAACTGATGCCCGGTTTTGATCCGGACATTGCCAAGGTGGCCAAGCGGACGCTGATCGATCAGCGCGACATCGAAACCTATACCGGCGTGTTTGCGACTAAGATCACGCCCGGTGCGCCGGTAACGATCGAGCTGACCGACGCGAAAACCAAGGAAGTGGTGGACGTGCTGGAAGTCGATGCTTGCTTGGTGGCTACGGGTCGCCGCCCCGCCACGGCCAATATCGGTTTGGAGAATGTGGGCGTGGAAACCAACCGCCCCGGCTTCATTCCCGTCAACGGCAAGATGCAGGTGTTGAAGGATGGTGAACCCGTACCGCACCTCTGGGCGATCGGGGATGCGACGGGGCAAATGATGCTGGCCCACGCGGCCTCCGCCCAGGGCGTGGTGGTGGTCGAAAACATCTGCGGGCGCGATCGGGAAGTGGATTACCGCAGCATTCCCGCCGCCGCCTTCACCCATCCCGAAATTAGCTTCGTCGGTTTGACGGAACCCCAAGCCAAGGAACTGGGCGAGGCGGAAGGCTTCAGCGTCGGCACGACCCGCACCTACTTCAAGGGCAACTCCAAGGCCGTGGCCGAAGGAGAAGGGGACGGCCTGGCCAAGGTGATTTTCCGCAAGGACACGGGCGAAGTGTTGGGCGCGCATATCTTTGGCATCCACGCTTCGGACTTGATCCAAGAGGTGGCCACGGCGATCGCCCAGCGCGATTCTGTGAAGAATCTGGCCTTTGTGGTGCACGCGCACCCGACCCTCTCGGAAGTGATCGACGAAGCCTACAAGCGCGCCGAACGGGAACTGGCTGAGGTCTAGGACTCATTCCCCGTCCGCTTGAAATCCTGAAGGGGGTGAAAATCACCGCAGACAAGGGGCTTCAGCCCCTTGCTCCCTTTCGATCACCCAACAGCAGGACAAAGAATTGGGAGAGTTGAGGCCAGCCCCTAAGCTCCCGGTTGACTGTGGCTGGGAATTAGGATCAGTGACCAGTAGGGCACGGCGGCCGGGTCTACCTGGTCGATCGTCCGGATTTGTTGCTGTGGTAGCGTTGCCCGTTCGATGTAGAGCGATCGCCCCGTTAGCCCTAACTCATCAAGCACCGATCGCACCTTCTCGAAATGCCGCCCCAGCTTGATAATCACCGCCGCATCGGTTTGGGCCAGGCGATCGCGCAGGAGGGGGCGATCGAGCGTGGCCGGCAAAATCGTCAGCACATCTTGGCGATAGGTCAGGGGCACTTGGGCCACGTCCGCCGCCGCCAGGGTGGAGGAAATACCCGGCACTAGCTCCGTTGGGAAGCGATCGCCCAACCGATTTAGCAGATACATGAACGAACCGTAGAGCATCGGTTCCCCCTCGCAGAGCACCGCCACATCGCGCCCCGCGGCCAGGTGAGCCGCAATCTCCGCCGCGCCGCGATCGTAGCCCGCCGCCGCCGACTCCCGGGGGCTGAAGGGCAGGACGATCGGGACTTCAATTTGCGTTGGTTGCAGAAAACCCGCCACGATCGCCCGAGCCACCGAGCCACCGTCGGCTGTCGCCGGATAGGCCACCACCGGCACGGTCGTTAAAATTCGGTGCGCCTTGAGGGTCAGCAATTCCGGGTCGCCCGGCCCCACGCCCAGGCCGTAGAGCTTGCCCGTCACGCTTCCAACTCCTTCGCCAACGCATTCACCGCCGCCGCCGCGATCGCGCTGCCGCCCCGCCGTCCATGCAGCGTGATAAAAGGCACACCTCGGGAGTCCGCCGCTAAGGCCGCCTTGGACTCCGCCGCCCCCACAAAACCGACCGGAAAGCCCAAAATCAGCGCCGGTTTTGGCCAACCCGCATCCAGCAACTCCAGCAAGTGAAACAAAGCCGTGGGCGCATTCCCGATCGCCACCACAGCCCCCGCCAGGTGGGGCCGCCACAGTTCCACCGCCGCCGCCGATCGGGTATTGCCCATTTGCTGGGCCAACGGCCGCACCGCTGGATCGCCCAGGGTGCAGATTACCGGATTCGTGGCCGGCAATCGATCGCGGATGATGCCCTGCACCACCATTTGCGCATCACAAAGAATCGGCGCACCGGCCGTCAGGGCTGATCGGCCGATCGTCGCTGCACCGGTCGTGGCCTGTAAATCCGTCACCAAATCCGTCATCCCGCAGGCATGGATCAGCCGCACCGCCACCGGCTGCAAATCCGTGGGCAATTGTGCCAAATCCACCTCCGCCCGAATCGTGGCGAAGGACTGTTCATAAATGGCTTGACCATCGCGCAGGTATTGCAAAGCAGGGCGATCTCAACAGCGCAAAAACAGGTTAAGACTGACCCAAGAGGATGACTTCTGGAGCCGATGGATGGGGTTGAATTGCCCCAAAACTCAGCCGGTCAGCTTGTTCAGAATATCAGGCGAATTCGATCGCGGATCCGGCAATTGCTGAATTCTGGGTCAGCAGCAATTGGGCAACCCCCTTGGCAATGCCCTGCGGCAACCAATTCAAGACCAGTCCAAAAGGGCATAGATTCGCATGATTGAAGCAGTTTACGGCAACCCTTATTTTCATGTATTAATTAATACCTAAAACAGGAAATTGATTCCGTAATTCCCTTGACAGTGAGAGGATCAGCAAAAGCAATAAAATTCAATGCAGACTGAAATTGATCCATGCCTTTGGGTTGACTGTGGGGTTCGATCGAGCAAGTCCAATTTGACTCTCATTGGAGACTTCTGATTAGACTGAAGCAGTTGCTAAAAATTATTGAAGAAAAGATGCAACGAATGGCAAATGCTCCCCATGTTGGAGTAGGGATCCTGTGGCTGCTCATCTCAATTGGCTGAATATGCGCGATGTGGCTTGGTTGCTGGGGTGCTCGGGACTCGTGTTCCTGATGCAGCCTGGTTTTATGTGTTTGGAGTCGGGCATGACCCGATCGAAAAACAGCATTAATGTGGCGGCCAAAAACCTATCAGATTTTGGCATTTCTGCACTGCTCTACTGGTTGTTTGGATTTGGGGTGATGTTTGGCCCCTCTTGGTGGGGTTGGATGGGCCATGACTACTTTGCCCTATCGGTGGAATCGCAGCCTCAACTGGCAGCTTTCTTAATTTTTCAACTAATGTTTTGTGGCACTTCCACCACCATTATTTCCGGTGCGGTGGCGGAACGGATGCGGTTTTCGTCTTATCTAATCGTTTGTTTTCTTTGTTCAGGATTGATCTATCCCCTGTTTGGCCATTGGGCTTGGAAGGGAATGGAAATTGTGGGCGCAAGTCCTGCCGGCCAGGGGGTGGGCTGGTTGCGATCGCTCGGGTTCTATGACTTTGCGGGTTCCACAGTGGTGCATAGCGTGGGGGGCTGGATTGCCCTAGCCACGCTGTTGGTGGTGGGGCCGCGCTGGGGGCGCTATGACGAAGCCACCCGGCAGCAGAAGATCAGCGGGTCAAATTTGCCCTTTTCCATGCTTGGGGCCATGATGCTGTGGCTGGGCTGGTTGGGATTCAATGGCGGCAGCACCCTAGCCCTCAATGAACATGTCCCGGCGGTGCTGGTGCATACGGTGATTGGGGGCGTGGCGGGAATGCTGGGTGGCGGGGCCCTGGGTTGGTATTATCGCCACCGGCCAGATGTGGAATGCCTGATCAACAGTTCCCTGGCGGGCATGGTGGCCGTGACGGCCTGCTGCAATGTGATTACAACCCCGATCGCCCTGGTGGTGGGGTTCACGGGGGCGGCCGTGGCGTTGGCGGTGGAATGGTGGCTCGATCGCCACAAAATCGATGACGCGGTGGGAGCCGTGCCCATCCATGCGGGGGCCGGAGTCTGGGGCACACTCTGCGTGGGGTTATTTGGGGACTTGAGCCAAATGCCGGGCGGTTTGGAGCGCCCCCAACAAATTGCCGTGCAACTGTTGGGCATTGGGATCTGTGCCCTTTGGTCTTTTGGGTTGTCTTACGGGTTGCTGCGTTGGGTCGATCGCCTTCATCCCCTGCGGGTTTCCCTGGCAGAAGAACAGATGGGTCTGAACGTGACGGAGCACCAGGTGAAAACGGAGGTTTATGACCTATTTGAGGTGATGGATCGCCACGCTCGCCAGGGAGATTTGCATTTGCGAGTGCCGGTGGATCCTTTCACGGAGGTGGGCTACGTTGCCGAACGCTACAACCAGGTGATGGATGCCTTGCAGGAAAAGTCCCGGGCGCTGGAGTCCCTGAATGCGAGCCTGGAAGCCCAGGTGCAGCAGCGGACGGCGGAGTTGGAAACCGCCAACCAGGAACTCCAGCGCCTGAACCGCCTGAAGGATGATTTGCTGGCAAACACGTCCCATGAACTGCGCACGCCCCTCAACGGCATCATTGGCTTGGCGGAGGCGATGCTTGATGACGATCGGGGAGGATTGAGCGATCGGGAACGGTCAAACCTAGACACGATCGCCGCCAGCGGTCACCGTTTGGCCAATTTGGTGAACGATCTGCTGGACTTTTCCAAACTGCAACACCAGACGATCGATCTGGCCCTGCGCCCCTGCACCTTGGCCGTGGTGGTGGAACAGGTGTTGCAACTGCACTACGACCAAGCGGAGCGTAAGGGCTTGGCGCTGGTGAATGCCATTGATTTGGCTTTGCCGCCTGTGTTGGCGGACTTCAACCGGCTGCAACAGATTTTGCACAACCTGGTTAGCAATGCGCTCAAGTTCACCCAAAGCGGTGAGGTGATTGTTCATGCTCGCCGTTGGCAACCGGACGCGGAACTGTTGAATCAGTTGCATCAGTTGCATCAGCCGCCTTCTGTCGATCCTGCCAACTCCCTAGATCCTCAACTGGGGGATCAGCAATTGGGTCAACAATTGGATCAATTAACGGGGGTGGTGATGCCCTCAAGCGTGATCGGGCAGGGTGCTCTGTTCGATCGCCCCGGATTGGATCCAGCAGAGTCTGGGCAGTTTGAGCGGGGGCATCCTTCCGAGTCATCCCCGGAAACGGTTCCCAAACAGTGGCTGGCCATTTCCGTCAGTGATACGGGCATTGGTATTCCCACAGAGGCGATCGAGCGCATTTTTGAATCCTTTGAACAGGCCGATCGCTCCACGGCCCGGGAATATGGCGGCACGGGGTTGGGGTTGGCCATTGTGCGGCAACTGGTGGAACTGCATGGGGGCAAAATTTGGGTGGAGTCCCGTCCCGAAGTGGGATCCATCTTTACGCTGACCTTGCCGGTGGCCCTGGAAGCGCCAGCCCTCACCTACGAAATGCCCAGCTTCCGGCGATCGCCCATGATGTTGCGCAAGCCCGCCACGGCCAATCCCAAGCCAGCCCCCGAAGCCCCGATCGAGCCGGAACCGATTACCCTAGCTCCGGCCACCGTGGAGGGCGATCGTCTCCTAGAAGCCCTCAGCCAGCGGGACACGGAACAGCTCTTGGCCAAGGCCAGCGCCGCCCGCACCGAACCCAATCAACGGTTCAAAATCCTGATGGTGGATGATGAGCCGGTGAATCTTCAGGTGCTGGAAAATTTCCTGTCCCAGGAGGAGTATGAAATCGTGACCGCTGACAACGGCCCCGCCGCCCTGGCCGTGTTGGAGCAAGGGTTTCAGCCCGATGTGGTGTTGGTGGATGTGATGATGCCGAAAATGACCGGCTATGAGCTGACCCAGCAGTTACGATCGCGCTATCCCGCCCACAAGCTGCCGATTTTGATGCTCACGGCCAAAAACCAGGTGGAAGACTTGGTGCAAGGTCTCGACTCCGGAGCCAATGACTACCTCACGAAACCCGTTTCCAAGAAGGAGTTGCTGGCTCGTCTGAAAACCCATCTGCAACTGTCCCACATCAACATTGCCTATGGGCGGTTTGTGCCCCACGAGTTCCTGCGTCTGCTGAATAAACAGAGCATTTTGGAGGTGGAACTGGGCGACCAAGTGGAACGGCAGATGTCGGTCTTGTTTTCCGACATTCGATCGTTCACCACCATCACGGAAAACCTATTACCGGCCGAGAGCTTCCGATTCATTAACCGCTATTTGGCCCACATGGAACCGGCTATTCAGCAAAATGGCGGCTTCATTGACAAATTCATTGGCGATGCGGTGATGGCGCTGTTTCCGGAATCGGCTGATGATGCGGTGGCTTCCGCGATCGAAATGCGGCGAAATTTGGAAATCTTTAACCGCGAACGACAACAGGCGGGCGAAGTGCCGATCGAAATTGGCATTGGCATCAACACCGGCCAAATGCGATTGGGAACGGTGGGCGGCAAAAATCGGATGGATGGAACTGCCATCAGTGACGCGGTTAACTTGGCGGCCCGGCTGGAAACCCTGACCAAGCGCTACCAAAGCAGCGTCCTGATTTCCCACCACACGATCGCCCAGATGGAGGATCCAACGCGCTATCACCTGCGGTTTATCGATCGATTACAAGTGACAGGCAAATCTCGGCCCGTGGCGGTGTTTGAGGCGATCGATGGCGATCCGTCACCCATTCGTGACCAAAAACTCTCCACCATGGCCCATTTTGAGGAAGGCACTTGGCTCTATCACCGGCAAGAGTTCAAGTCGGCGGCCGTTTGTTTTGAAGAATGTTTGCGGCAATTTCCGGGCGATCGGGTGGCTCAAATCTATCTAGAGCGATCGGTTCATGCGGCCCTGCCCACCACGGATTAGGAAATCGCTCGGTCAAAAATTACTCGCTTGATCAAGAATCACTCGCTCGATCGATCGTTGCCTCGATCGTCGTGCCGGGAAGCTGAGCGGCCTATCGGTAGCTCCTGGAATCAAACGAAAACGGTTGATTTTTCATGTCCCGATCATCGTACCAAGGGGCTGAAGCCCCTTACCTCTCGCGGTTTTGTCACGGTGGAATCAGGGTTACGGGCGATTTGACAGCGGGCCCTAGCGTGCGCCGCGATAAATTCGCTCCGACTGCTCCGGCGGCAACCAGGCACAGGCTTGGGCTTGGCGCTGGGGCAAGGTCAGGGCCGGCGTGGGTCGGTTCCAGGCACTTTCCGGCTCCACATATTCCTGGGTTTGGGGGTCGTAGGCATAAATTCGACCCGTTTCGATTTCATAAACCCAAGCATGGAGCCGCAAGCTGCCCTGGTTCAGCTTGGCTCGCACACAGGGATAGGTGCGCAGGTTGTCAATTTGGGTGAGCACGTTTTCGGCCACCGCAATTTCCAGCAAATCTTCACCACTACAGGGGCTGTAGTTTTGCAAAACCACCTGGCGCGTTGCTTCCGCATGTTCCAGCCAACGGCTGACCAAGGGCATTTTGTCTTCCAGCTCTTTGATTTTGAGTAGGCCTTTCATGGCCCCGCAGTGGGAATGGCCGCAAACAACAATTTCACTCACCCCCAAGGCTTCGATCGCATACTCGATCGTGGCTCCTTCACCGCCATTGGCCGCGCCATAGGGGGGGATGATGTTGCCGGCATTGCGGATCACGAAAATTTCGCCGGGATCCGACTGGGTAATCAGTTCCGGGTCAACGCGGGAGTCAGAACAGGAGATGAAGAGGACACGCGGTTTCTGCCCATGGGCCAGCTCTTCAAACAGCTTTTGATGGGAAGCGAAGTAATCTTGCTGAAACTGCCGCAAGCCTTTAATCAATTTATGCATGGCGTTCTGTGCATGGCCTGGTTACCCGTGGCCTGGTCGTTGCCCGTCTGGCTGGTGAGTTGGTGAATATCTTACGGCCTTAGGGGCGCTGGTCGTCGGTGGTGGCGGGTGCTTCGCGCCGGTTGGTGCTGCGGGCCCGATCGGGCGACTCCGCCGGGCGATTGGCGGGCGCAGCGCTGCTGGGCGGTTTGCGATCGGCCGGTGAGGCCTTGGGCGTGGGGGAAGGGCGATCGCCCGGAGTTGTCATGTTTTGGTTGTTGGAGTCGGTCGATCGCTGGGCCCCGGCCCGGTTTTCTTCGGTGGGCCGGGGTGTGACAGTTAACCCCGCTGCGCCCGATCGCGACAGTTGCAAGAAGGAATCGAGGGCCGCACGCCAAACCAAATAGCCCCGATCGCTCAGGTGCAGGCCGTCAGTGGTGAGGTCTGGGTGCAGATTGCCCTGCGGATCGGTAAACATCGGAAACAAATCCAAGAAGCCCACCCGTTCATCCCGGGCCACCTGGTTCAACCGGCGGTTAATCCGCTTGATTCGATCGAGCGTGGCCTGTTGCAAGCGGGCTCGACCTTCCCAAGTGGAACTGGCCCCGCGATGGGGCAACAGGCTTTGCAACACAATTCGTGAATTTGGGTGGGCCCGGCGCAATTCCTGGGTAATGGCCCGGTGATTTTCCACGATCGTGTCATCACTGACCCCTTGCATCAGATCATTAATCCCGATCGCCACAAAAATCACCTCCGGTTGCAGACGCGCCAACCCATCCAAGCGCTGCAACAACAACCGGGTCGTATCCCCAGAGATGCCCTGATTCAGCCAAGTGGTTCCCGCCGGCAACAGACGGGACGGAAAGGCCAGGGTTAAGGAATCGCCCACCAACACCGCCAACCGGGCGGGCCGTCGCAGGGCCATCGCATTGGCCTCCTGCCGCCGCCGAGCCACCCATCCTTCATAACTGGTGGCCGTGACGGGCGATCGCTTAGGAGTGGTAACCGTTGCCGCCACAGCCCTGGTGGGCGATCGCTCCAAAGACTCTTGGGTTTGCTGAATCTGGTCAATCGCTTGGGCAATGGCCTTGGCCGCCGCACGATCCAGACCCGTGACGACCACCAAAAGGGCCACAGCTAACAGTCCATTGCCCCATAAAGACCATTTGACCCACCAAGGAGCGCGGGGCTTAGACGGTGAGAAGCCACTCGATCGGCGTGACCAGCCAATCGAGCGGCCAAAAATTCCTGTTCGTCGAGCACGCGATCGAGAAAACACGATTTGCCCTGAAACGTTGTGGTGACGCTACCTTGGTGCAAGCCAACTCGCCCCAACCGGCTTAGTTGACCTTGCATCCATCGCCAAAAGACCAATTCACTAAGAACTCTAGCGAACTTTGGCCGCAAAAAAAACATCCCCAAACACAAAAGAGGGCGATCGCCCCCTCCTGTGTCATTGAACACCTGTGGTAATCAGTTGTAGCCGGACTCGGCTAACAGCTAAAGTCGGGAAAACCATGAAAATCATCGCTACCCGACCCAACCCTAGCATCGAGGCTTTTCCCTAGGATGCGGTTTGATCCGAAACACCCATTGCCGCCGTACCCGTGGGGCCGATCGAGGTGTTGTCCTTCACAAAGCCACTGTAGGCTTCCATCCCGTGCTCGCCGATATCGAGGCCGATTGCTTCTTCCTCGGGCGAAACCCGAATGCCACCAAAAGTATTCAAGGCATACCAGAAGATGGTGGACAGCAACACCGTCACCCCACCAGTAATGGCAACACCCAGGAATTGCACACCCAACTGGGTCAAACCACCACCATAGAACAGGCCCAAACCAGCCGCATCCGCGCCCGTTGCATCCTTGCCAATGCTGAACAGGCCGACCGCCAGCGTGCCCCAAACACCGCAGACCAAGTGCACCGACGTGGCACCCACCGGGTCATCCACCTTCAACACCGAGTCAAAGAAGCCCACCGACAGCACCACCAGAATCCCGGCAATGCCACCAATCAACACAGAACCGGTGTAGTCAACCACGTTGCAACCAGCCGTGATGCCCACCAAGCCAGCCAGGATGCCGTTGATCACCATCGACAGATCCGGCTTGCCCGACAACCACCAGGACGTGAACGTGGCGGTTACGCCACCCGCTGCTGCGGCCAAGTTGGTGGTCACGGCAATGTAAGGCACTGCCGCATTCACAGCCAGAGTCGAAGCTCCATTAAACCCAAACCAGCAAACCCACAGAATCAAGCAGCCCAACGTGGCAATGCTCATGTTGTGGCCAGGGATGGCGCGGGGTTGGCCGTTGTCATATTTACCCATCCGGGGCCCCAGGATCGAAGCACCCATCAGCGCGGCCCAACCACCCACGGAGTGTACCGCCGTTGAACCAGCGAAGTCGCGGAAGCCCATATTGAACAGCCAACCACCCGTGCCGCTCCAAATCCAACGGCCTGTGATGGCGTAGGACACCCCAACCAGCAGCAAGCTAAAGATCAAGAAGTCCACGAACTTCACCCGCTCAGCCACCGCACCGGACACGATCGTGGCGGCGGTGCCCGCAAAGGCAACTTGGAAGAGGAAGTGCAGCGAGACCGGCAGCCCCGTTGCTTCAATGCCATAGGTTTCGGGCGTTCCCGACAGGAAGAAGCCCGTTGTGCCAATCACGTTATTGCCTTGGGCAAACATGAAGCCATAGCCCAAAGCCCAGAATGCCAAGGTGGCCAGGGCAAATACAATCAGGTTCTTGGTCAGAACGTTAACGGCGTTCTTCTGACGACAGAAGCCCGTTTCCAACATGCAGAAGCCCGCGTTCATGAAGATCACGAGGATGGCTCCCACTAGAACCCAGGTCATGTTCAGCAGGCCCTGAACGTCTTCGGGCTTGATGGGTTCGGCGGCATGGGCAGCCAGGTTCCAGGTGGCCACAATCACAGCGGCCAAAGGAATGCAGGCTAACCAACCGAGGGAGGTGCGGCGACCAAATACGTCGTGAAAGAACGATCGCCCGGCACGCAGGATCTGGTCAATGGATCGATCGGTGCCCTCGTTAAGGGAGCGCGAATGCCCCTTACGGCGACCCGAGAACTTGAGCCTAGCCATAGACTAACGGTTCCTATAGGGGTTGATGTTGATATGGATGGTTCAGAGACAGGGCGGTTGCTGACTGGTTAAAACTAAGACCATCACTCCTTCACTAACAATTGCTGCGATTCGCTCACGAATGCGGCAATCAGGAAGCTTCCTGCTCCATCGCGGCGAAGTTGGCTTCATTTGCTCCACAGGCTGACACGATCGGACTGGCCGCCTTTTGCAGATGCATCGCCTTTGGGAGTGCTTTGCCCCAGGGTTTGACAGGGACTCAATGAGAGCTAGACTGCAATCCAAGACAGTCTCTTGGCGCAGCAATTGTCGATCGACGTGGACTTGCTTTAAACACAGGCAATTGCATCAATTTTGTCGAGTATCGTTCTGTATCTAGCGATACTGATCGTTCTGGGCTGTGGGTAGATTCACCGGGGCAAAAAGCTGAAGATGGGTGATGCGATCGGGCTGGACTGGCCATATCGTTGGCGGCCGTCGGGGGTACAAGTCCCGTCCTGTCAGGAGCGACCCTAAGCCGAGGTGTAAAATCAGCATGGTTACGATCGCAGCCCAAACAAAATCCCGATCGCCTAGTCATTTCGCCAGGTCGCTGGTTGGCCCTGTCCTTGATTGGCCAAGTCGCCGGGGCTGAAGTCCAAGGGTGTGAATGAGTTTTGAATGGTTCTGTGAAATTGCTAGAACTGCTGAATTGCTGAGCTGGTGTTGAAATCTCTGCCCCGGTCCTTCGGGGGATCTTGAGGACGATTGAAATGTGGATTGCTCATATCCCCCAGACAGCAGCATTGAAGTCCGTGATGAGGCTCCCCCATGGAAGTTAGCGAATTGCTCGAACGCTACGCAGCCGGAGAGCGAGATTTTGACCGCGTTGATTTGTCATCGGCGGATCTCAGTGGGGCCCTGTTGCCCGGTATTTCGCTCCAGGGGGCGGATTTATCAGGGGCCAAGTTGTCCGGCTCCAATTTGGAAGAGGGAAACCTGCGGGAAGCGCGTTTACTGAACGTGGAGGCGAATCATGTGCAATGGCGTGGGATTAATCTCCGCGAGGTGAAATTGCGGGATGCGTCGTTGCGGGGAGCCAATTTGGTGAATGCGAACTGCATTGGGGCGGATTTGAGCGGCGTGGATTTGGGCGATCAGGCGAATTTGTCCGGTTGCTCGATGCGGGCCACCAAGTTGGTCGGGGCGAATTTGCGGGAAGCGGTGTTGATCGAGTCCAATCTCAGTGAAGCGGATTTGCATCAGGCCAACTTGGAAGGGGCCAACATGCGAGAGGCCACGTTGCACCACGCCAAGCTCACGGAAGCCAATTTGACCAAGGCGAACCTCACGCGAGCCAATTTGACCAAGGCCAATTTTTCAGATTCGGTGTTGGTGGGGGCGATGTTGCTAGAGGTTTATGCCAGTAGCACGGTGTTTTTGGCGGCGGACTTGTCCAGTTGCGACCTGCGGCGAGCCAAGGCGATCGGGGCGGATTTCACGGCGGCCAAACTGCTGAAGGGAAATTTGCGGGAAACCAATCTCAGTTGGTCAACGTTGCGCCAAGCGGATTTGAGCGATGCCAATTTGTTCCAGGCTCGCTTGCAATGGACGAATTTCAGCAGTGCTGTGCTGCGGGGGGCGGTGTTGATTGATGCGGATTTGTCCCAGGCCAACACCCGGGCGGTGGTTTGGACGGGGGCGATCGGCCCGGATGGCCAAGCCCATTACTAACAAGCTGTGGATTAACCCATTCAGCCGATCGATCAGGGGAATTGGCCCGCCAGTGCTGGGCTGCGCCGGTTGTTTAGCCTCCCGTCCCTGAACCCCAGCGCCTAAAGGCCCTGGGTCTTTTGCTCATTTGCTCAGTGGGTGCTGCGTTTAACGATAGGGAGCCAACAGGGGGGCGAGCCGATCGAGCGTGGCGGTGGGCACTTTGTCGAGGGGGGTGAGCAGCGCACCGGCCAAGGCCTGATGGGCGATCGACTCGGGCGGTTGGGCCCCCAAGCGGCGGACTGTTTCCCGGATGATCGATCGGGCGTTGTCGGCATTGCGATGCAAGTTCCCAATCACCATCTCGGTGGTTACGCTGTCGTGATCGGGGTGCCAACAGTCATAGTCGGTGACCAGGGCGATCGTGCAGTAGGCAATTTCCGCTTCTCGGGCTAGCTTGGCTTCCGGTAAGTTGGTCATGCCAATGACGGTGGCTCCCCAACTTTGATAGAGCTGGGATTCGGCCCGCGTGGAGAAAGCCGGCCCTTCCATGCAGAGATAGGTTCCGCCGCGATGCAACGTCACCTCCGACAGGGCCAGGGAGTCGATCGCCTCAGCCACCAAACCCGACAAGGCTGCACAAATGGGATCACCAAAGGCAATATGGGCCACTAAGCCATCGCCAAAAAAGGTGGAAACCCGGTTACGGGTGCGATCGATGAACTGATCCGGCAACACGATATCCAGAGGCTTAGCCGCCATTTGTAACGATCCCACCGCCGACACGGACAGGAGATAGCGCACGCCCAAGGTTTTGAGGGCCCAGATGTTGGCGCGGTAGGGCACTTCCGTGGGCAGCAGGTGATGGTGGCGGCCATGGCGGGCCAGAAAGGCCACGGGCACACCGTCCAAGGTTCCGGTGATGATTGCGTCGGAGGTGGGGCCAAAGGGGGTTTCAATCCGCTGTTCTTGGGGGTTTTGCAGCGCCTCCATCCGATAGAGACCGCTGCCGCCCAGAATGCCAATGGCGATCGTGTCGCCCGTTAAGTCCGTCGTTGAGTCAGTCATGGTTGAGAGGTTAGGACGCTGCGTTTAGGAAGGTGATTCGAAGGTTATCCAACAGTGGTTATGCAACAGCGCTCAGTCAGCCAGTGGGGCCGATCGCCCGGCTAGGGGATGCCATTTCAGCCTAAGCCGCCTGTCGCTGACTCATGCTCAAGATGCCGTAGTAATAGTCCTTCAGTTGGCGGGTGGCGGCGGCCCAGCCCCAGCGTTCGGCCTCAGCTCGGGCGGCCGATCGCAGGTCAGCCCGCTGGCTGGGGTCGGCGAACAGGCGTTGGGTCGCTGTGACAGCCCCTTGTTCATCGGTGGGGTCAAACAGGAAGCCATTTACGCCGTCGGTGACGATATCCGGGATGCCGCCCGCATTGGCCGCCACCACGGGACAGCCGGCCGCCATTGCTTCCAACAGCACCAACCCGAGGGTTTCCGTGCGCGAGGGGAAGATGAAGGCATCGGCGCTGGCATAGGCGGCGGCCAGCTCCAGGCCGCGTAGATAGCCGACGAAGTGGGTGTTGGTTCCCGCGAAAAATTCCTCTAGTTCGGCGCGGTAGGGGCCGTCCCCCACGAGGGCGAGCCTTGCGCCGGGAATCGATTCGAGCACGGGCCGGATTCGATCGACCTCCTTTTCAGCAGAAAGGCGACCGATGTAGATCAGCAGGGGCGCGTCCGGGTGGCCTTGGCTGAGGAAGTCGCGCATTTCGGCGGTGGCGCGATCGGGCGTGAAGCTGTCCGTGTCTACGCCGCGTTGCCAAAGGGCGGTGCGCTCAATGCCATGGTCGCTCAGTTGCTGCACCATGGCGGTGGAGGTACAAAGGTTAATTTCTGCGAGATTGTGGGCGGTTTTTAGCAATTCCCAGAGCAAACCTTCTAGCATTCCCAACCCGTAATGTTGTAGGTATTGGGGCAGGTGCGTGTGATAGGAAGCAACGAGGGGCAATTGACGAGTTTTAGCGTAATAAATGCCGCCCAAACCAACGACAGCCGGGTTAACCACGTGAATTAAATCGGGGCGAAAATGATCCAATTCGCGACCAATTGCCGGCCGTGGCAGGGCGATTTTTAGCTCAGGATATTGCGGCAGTGGAAACCCCGAAACCCCGAAAACTTTTGAGCCGTTGTAGTCCTGTAAACCCAAATCGGGCGTGACGATTAGTACCTCATCGCCCATTTTTTGCAGGTGATCGATCGTGTGGCGCAGACGGGTCACGATCCCATCGATTTTGGGCAAAAAGGTTTCGGTAAACAGCGCAATTCGCATAGGTTCCGTGCGGGGCAACAGGGACAAAAGGAGCAAGAGGCTAGCGGAGCAAGACGGGCGATCGCCCGATGTAGATTAAGGCTCGGTTAATGCCAAGCCTAGACTAGGCGATGGTTTCAGCCTATCCCCGCCGATATTTGCCTCAGGATACCGCTTGGGGGGTATCGATTGGCCCCAACCGCATTATTCGCGCCCTGCCAAGCGGGCCAACCGATGGCTATACCAAGTGGCCCCAATGATCAGCAGCCCGATCGCCCCCAGGGTCAAGCTCAGGGGCAAAAATTGACCCCGACTCATGGCATCGGTGCCGGAACTGCCCAATTGCACAAATAAAAATACGCCGGGGCCCGTACCCGCCACGGTGGCAATTAAATAATCCCGAAAGCGCACGGAGGTTAAACCCGCCGTGTAGTTGGCTAAACCGTAGGGCAAAATTGGCAGCAAACGCACGGCAAACATATAGGCAAAGCCGTGGCGACGAATTTCTTGATCCATTTCTTGCCAGCGATCGGCGAGGCGACGCTCAAAGGCGGGACGAGCCAGCCAACGACTGAGATAAAAAGAGGCGATCGCGGCCAAAATAGCGGCTAAACTCGTCCAAATTGTGCCCCAAATTGAGCCAAATAATGCACCACCCAAGAGGTTTAAAGCCGTTGAAGGTAGCATTAACATGGTGACAGCAAGATAGACCACCATATAAACCAATGGTGCAAGCCAACCGGTGTTTCCAATTTGCGTGCGTAGCCGTTCCACGTCAATCATCCCCAAGCTGTAAAACATTGCCCCGATCGCCCCGAGGCAAAAGAACAGTAGCAGCACAATCCAACGTTTTTTAGGGGGCTTCATGGGGTGCTTGGGGTGATCGGCTAAGTGATCTAGGGATTGGGGAGTTCGGCGCGATCGCGATCGGTGACACGCCAACTGAGTTTGGTATTCAGCCAAAAGTTCCAGAAGGTGACTAGACTGATCGCGATTAGGTTCGCTAAATAACGATATTGACCCGCAAAAATCACATTAAAAAAGAGATTCAAAATCAGGACATTCAGAATCAGCCCCATTAGACAAATTAAATTGAATTTTAAAAAGCGTTCCAGGCGACGACGAAAACCGGTTTGCCGTTGGGATAAGTCCCGAAATGTCCAGCGATCGTTCCACCAAAAATTATTCAAGATCGCCACTTCTGCCGCGATGATTTTGCTGCGGGTGAGGCCCCAAGCCAAGGTGCTGGGATCGCTGAGGGCGTAGAGCACCGCCATATCTACGATTACCCCACTGAAGCCGACAATGCCAAACCGAATGAAGCGCTGTACTGGGAAGCGATCGAGCCGCAGCCGCAACAGATGGGCGAAATAGTCGATCGCGTGATACCAAGTCACTTTAGTTTCGCCCGATTGCCGTTCGCGAAATTCGTAGGGGAGGGTTTTGACGCGCCCAAAGTCGCCTTTTGCTAATACTTCAATTAGAATTTTGTAGCCCAAGGGATTGAGGATTTTTTGGGCGATCGCGCTGCGTTTCAACACAAAATAACCGCTCAAGGGATCGGATAAACGCCCCACCACATCGGGCAACAGGGTCAACCCCAAAATCTGCGCGCCCCGAGAGGTGAGCCGCCGCCACAGGCTCCAATCGCTGATGCCACCGCCGGGATCATTACGACTGGCAGCCACCAAATCGGCTCCGGCCAAAATTTGCGCCACCATCTCCGGCAACAGCTGCTCATCGTGCTGGCCGTCGCCATCGATTACGCCCAAAATTTCGCCCTTGGCCACCTGCCAACCACGAATCACGGCAGTGGCTAGTCCCCGTTCATAGTGACGACAAAGCACCCGTAATTGGGGAAATTCAGCGGTTAATTCCTGGGCAATTTTCCAGGTGCGATCGGTGCTGTTGTCATCCACCACAATAATTTCGTAATCATGGGGCAACACAGGATCTAAAACCGCCACGAGCGATCGCACCAGGGCTTCAATATTTTCAGCTTCTTCGTAGGTGGGAATCACCAAGGAAAACCGCAGTGATCGCGCCATGACTGTTAGCTTGCCACCCCGGGGTGAGAGGTCAGAAAACTGGGCGATCGCTTGATCTAAATTGAGGGGTTGCTGGAGATGATCCGCATGGCGAATTTCGATTTGAAACTCCGCCGTGGTTGGTTCCCCCCAGGTAGATTGATGCAACAGCAAATCCGGTAGCGGATCGATGCACAATTCACCCGTGGGAACCGCTTCCATGGATCTCAAAGTGGGTCGCAAAGTGGGCATCATCCCCATTGTTAGGACTCAGGAACCTGGGCCACCAGCCGAGGCTGAAAATTGAGGGTTTTAACCAAGAATGCCAACTTATCGCTGGCTTCTTCTACGATTTTAGTAGTGGGTTTTCCGGCTCCGTGTCCTGCTTTGGTTTCAATTCGAATCAGGGTTGGTGCATCACCGCCTTGGGCCGCTTGCAGGGCCGCCGTGAACTTGAAACTGTGGGCTGGCACCACGCGATCGTCCCGATCGGCCGTAGTGACCAAGGTGGCGGGATAGGCCTTGCCCGATCGCAAATTATGCAGCGGTGAATAGGCATAAAGAGCCTGAAATTCCGCTTCGTCTTCCGGCGATCCATAGTCAGAACACCAGGCCCAACCGATCGTGAATTGGGGGAAGCGCAGCATATCCATCACCCCCACCGCTGGCAGGGCTGCCCCAAACAAATCGGGGCGCTGAATCAAGCAAGCACCCACCAACAAACCGCCATTACTGCCACCGGAAATCGCCAACCGTTGGGGCTTGGTGTATTGATTCGCAATCAACCATTCTGCGGCAGCAATAAAGTCATCAAAGACATTTTGCTTTTGCAGTTTTGTGCCCGCTTCATGCCAGGCTTCGCCATATTCACCGCCGCCCCGCAGATTAGCCACGGCGTAGATGCCGCCCATTTCCATCCACACCAAATTGGAGACGGAAAATACGGGAGTTAGAGATACATTGAACCCGCCATAGCCATACAGAATGGTGGGGTGATCGCCGGTTAATTTCAGCCCTTTCTTGTGGCTAATAAATAGCGGAATTTGTGTGCCATCTTTGCTGCGATAAAAAACCTGGCGTGTTTCGTAATCGTCCGGGTTAAACGCTACCGTTGGCTCACGGAAAAGCTGACTGGTTTGGCTGGCAAAGTCGTAGCGATAAATGCGCGTGGGGGTGGTGTAGCTGGTGAAGCTGTAGAAGGTTTCCCGATCGCCCCGTTTGCCCTGGAATCCCCCGATCGAACCGAGGCCCGGCAACTCGATTTCAAACTGGAATTGCCCCTGCAAATCAAAGAACTGCACCGCCGATCGCGCGTCCTGCAAATATTCCACCACAAACCCATCATTCAGGGTGGACACCGCATCCAGCTTGTGGGTTGCTTCGGGAATCACTTCTTGGATCGTCGATTGCCAATCATTGCTGGTCGCGTCGAGGTCGATCGCCACCACCCGGCCCATGGGCGCTTGCCAGTTGGTTTCAAACCAGCCGATCGCCCCGTCATTATCAATAAACCCAAAACCGCCGACCCAATCGCCCACCAATTCCCGCACGGGGGAATCCGGTTGCCGCAGATCTTTCACAAACAACAAATTCTTAGATTCGGTTCCCTTCCAAACGGAAATTAACAGATAGGAACCGTCATCACTGACCGTGCCGCCAAAGCCCCATTCCGGTTGATCGGGTCGCTCATAGATCAGTCGATCGGCGGCTTGTTCAGTACCCAGTTCGTGATAGTAAAGCTTCTGGAAATAGTTCGTTTCTTGGAACTGGTTTTCGGCGTTGGGTTCATCGTAGCGACTATAGAAAAAACCGCGATTATCCGGTGTCCAGGAGGCTCCCGAAAACTTCACCCAATCCAGGCGATCGGGCAAATCTTCCCCGGTTTCCACCGATCGCACGCGCCAGGTTTGCCAATCGGAACCTGCCGTGGACAAGCCATAGGCCATCAGCGAGCCATCTTGGGTGAAAGCAATCCCCGATAGGGCCACCGTGCCATCATCCGAAAGTCGATTTGGGTCGAGCAAAACGCGCGGTTCCCCATCTAGGCGATCGATCGTATAGAGAACGCTTTGATTTTGCAGACCGTCGTTTTTGTAATAGAAATAGTGATCGCCCCGCTTCCAGGGCACACTCAATTTTTCATAGTCCCAAAGTTGCAGCATCCGGTCATAAATGGGCGATCGCGCCGGAATTTGCGCCAAATAATCAAAAGTCAATTGATTTTGGGCGGCAATCCAATCGGCCGTTTCGGTCGCGTTGGCATCTTCTAACCAGCGGTAAGGATCCGGCACGGAAACGCCGTGGTAGATGTCCACTTGGTCAACGACGTGGCTGTTGGGATAGGTAAGACGATCGGCCATGGGATGCTGCAAAAAATTCATGTCCGGGGTCTATTGTACGGGCGCGGGCCCGACTGTAGCGGTATTCTGAGGAAGCTTTGGACTAAGAGCAGGGTTTAAACCCGATTCTCATCCCTTGTTAATGCCAACACCATCAATCAGAGGTTGAGGCTAATCACTGGTTAATAAATACCATGACCAGTGAATCCCAAAATAGTAAACAAGGAGCTTCAGCCCCTTGCCCCAGTGACTACGATTAACACCCTGAATTCTCCGACGGATTAATCCCAGAATAGTAAGCAAGGGTCTTCAGCCCCTTGCCCCACTAGCCACAGTTCATCGCTCGATCGCCCCTATGAAAATCGCCACTTGGAACGTTAATTCTGTTCGATCGCGCCTAGATCATGTCACCGGTTGGTTGCAGGAAAACCCTGTGGATTTTCTTTGTTTACAAGAAACCAAGGTGATTGATAGCGACTTTCCCCGATCGGCTTTTACGGATTTGGGCTATCACCTGGAAATTTCGGGACAAAAGAGCTACAACGGCGTGGCGATCGCCAGTCGGCAACCGGTGGATCACTGTGCGATCGGGTTTGGCGCGGTTTTGGATGCGGAATTGGTCGGCGATTTAGACGATCAAAAACGGGTGATCATGGTTCGATCGGGCGACTTGGTTTTGGTCGATCTCTACGTGCCCAATGGTTCCGAAATTGGCAGTGAAAAATATGCCTATAAACTGCGTTGGCTAGAATTACTCAAAACCTATTTGACGGAATTATTAGCCCAGTATCCTCAGGTTTGTGTTTGCGGTGATTTTAATATTGCCTATGAAGACCGCGATATTCATAATCCCAAAAACCGCGAAACCCACATCATGGCTTCCGACGATGAGCGGGCAGCCCTGAAAGCTAGCATTTTTGACTTAGGATTTCAGGATGCCTTTCGGTTGTTTTGTGATGAGGGCGATCGCTTCAGTTGGTGGGACTATCGATCGGGGGGGTTCCAACGCAATCGCGGCTGGCGTATTGACCACCTCTATTTATCGCCAGCCTTGATTCCCGCTGCCCGCAGTTGCGAGATTGATATTGAGCCGCGCAAGCTCGAAAAGCCCAGCGACCATACCCCCGTGGTGTTGGATTTAGCGATCAATTAACTGATCGATTAACCGAATCTGGGGGGCGATCTCGCTGACCGATCGCCCAACCGTCCCCCATTGCCCAGAGAACCGCCAAGCCCGGACTCAACCGGCCGTCAGCGTTGCGCGTTAGTATTTTGGAAGTATGACTGCTGTTTGCGCAGCAGCGCCCTGAATTTTCTGAATCTGCCGATGACTCCCAAGATCGAGGCCGTTCAAGCGCCCTACTACGGCGATACCGCGTACCGGACTCCCCCGCCAGACCTTCCCTCCCTGTTGCTCAAGGAGCGGATCGTCTACTTGGGAATGCCCCTCGTACCTGCCGTCACCGAGCTGATTATTGCCGAGCTGTTGTATTTGCAATACGACGATCCCGAAAAGCCAATTCGGATCTATATCAACTCCTTCGGCAATCTCGGGTTCGAGACGGATGCCTTTGCCATCTGCGACACGATGCGCTACATCAAGCCGCCCGTTCATACGATTTGCCTGGGCTTGGCGGCGGGCACATCGGCCATGTTGTTGGCGGCGGGCACGAAGGGCTGTCGGGCCAGTTTGCCCAACTCCAAGATTGTGCTGCAACAACCCCAAGGCGGCGCACGCGGTCAGGCCACGGACATTCAAATCCAGGCGGAAGAGGTGCTGCGCAACAAGCGGGTGATGCTGGATATCTTGTCGGAATGCACCGGGCAAACCACTGAAAAGCTCACCAAAGATATGAATCGCCGGTTCTACATGACTCCGGCCGAAGCGAAGGAATACGGGATCATTGACACGATCCTAGAATCATCGGAGGGGCTGCCTAAGCCGGTGGTGAATTCGGTGGGGTTGGGCTAGGTTGCCCGATCGCCCTGATGACGCTCCCAATCCATCCAACCACCCACTAGTCAGCCATTTGAAGAAGGAGTCTCGATCCTATGCCGATTGGCATTCCCCAAGTTCCCTATCGTCTGCCGGGTAGCCAATATACCCAGTGGATCAGCATCTATAACCGCCTGTATCAGGAGCGGATCATCTTTTTGGGTAAGGAGGTGGATGACGAAATCGCCAACGAAATCGTGGCGGTGATGCTCTATCTCGACTCGGAAGACAACAGCAAGGACATTGTGCTGTACATCAATTCGCCGGGCGGTTCGGTAACGGCGGGGATGGCGATTTATGACACGATGCAACACATCAAGTCCGATGTGGTGACGGTTTGCGTGGGCTTGGCGGCCTCAATGGGGGCCTTCCTGCTGGCGGCCGGGGCCAAGGGCAAGCGGTTGGCACTGCCCCATGCGCGGATCATGATTCACCAGCCGAGTATGGGCGGGTTCCGCGGCCAAGCCACGGATATCGACATTGAGGCCAAGGAAATTCTGAAGACCCGCAGCCAGTTGGATGAAATCCTGGCGCTGCGGACGGGTCAAAGCCTGGAGAAGGTGAAGAAGGATACGGAGCGGGATTATTGGCTGTCGGCGGAGGAGTCGAAGGAGTACGGCTTGATCGATCGGGTGATTGAATCCCGCGATTAGGATTGGTCGTTGCTTCAATTGCAATACTTCAGTTGCGATAGATAACGGGCCGAAGACAAGGGGCTTAAGCCCCTTGCCCTATTCCTTGCCCTGACTCCATCACGTCAGGCTTAACCACAGGGCGATCGATTCTGAAAGGGGTCGATCGCCCTTAATCTTTGGGGGGTGACATGGCGTGACAAGCAAGGGCGATCGGTTATTTTTAAAAGGGTTTGGGGCAATCTTGAGGATTTTGGGTGAGGAACTGAGGTGGCTATGGCCTTGACGGTGCGGGACTGCTATCGACTGCTGGAACTGCCGCCGGGTGCTCCGGTGGCAGACATCAAGCGGGCTTATCGGCGGCTGGCCCGGCGCTACCATCCCGATTCGGGCCATCGATCAGCTTCGGCAGAAACCTTTGCGGCTTTGGCCCAGGCCTACCGGGCCCTGATGGAGCGATCGGGGCGGCCCAGTGCGACGGTTCCTTGGTCTGGGTCGTCGTCGGCTGCGGTTGCTGCGCCGTCTCCCCCGCCGCCCGCTGCCCGATCGCCCCAGTCGCCACCCCCACCGGCTGCGTCCCCGCCGTCGCCTCGGGAACCCGCCCCAGCGACTAACTCAGCAACTCGCCCAGCAACGCATCAAGCGCCTGGCCCAGCGCCTAACCCAGCAACTAACCCTGGGACTAGCCCAGCATCGGCGCAGTCTAATCGCTACCAATCGACTGCGCGATCGACCGCGCGATCGACTGCGAAACCTCAAGTGCAGGTGAATCCGTCCCTGTCGCCCTTTGAGCAAGAGTTAAAGGAAAATGCGTTCCGTCGGCTCCAGGAACTGTTCCAGGGAGGCCGATTCCCCAGCGCGATCGCCCTGGCGGAGGGGTTGGCCCAACGGCTCGATCGGGATGAAGAGGTGAAACAGTGGTTGGCGATCGCCTATCACCGTTGGGGCCGGGAATTAATTAATCGAGGCCAGGGCAGCCGCGCCGAAACCTATCTGAAAAAAGCCCTCAACACCGACCCCCGCAATCGTCAGTTGTGGCTGTTGGTCGATCACGAGTTGCAGCGGCTGAGTTTGCGATCGGGCTGAGGGGCCAAGAAATCTTAATCAGGCTTCATCGTTGGGCGATCGGCCAGCTTTTATCATGGGTCAATCATAAAAGACCTGTTTTTTAGAGCCTTATGATTGCCGCAGTCCCTAACCCCACCATCTCCGCGCCCACCGTTAGCGATCGCCACCGCCTGCAAACCAGCCAACTGAACGTGCCGCCGCGTCTGCTATTGGGGCCTGGCCCCTCAAACGCTCACCCCCGAGTGCTCCAGGCGATCGGGATGCGGCAAGTGGGCCACCTCGACCCGTGCTTCATTGAGCTGATGAACGAGGTGCAAGAGCTGCTGCGCTACGCCTGGCAAACGGATAACAGCCTGACGATTCCGGTCAGTGGCACGGGCAGCGCCGCCATGGAGGCCACCCTGGCCAACCTGGTGGAGCCGGGTGACGTGGTGTTGGTGGGGGTGAATGGCTATTTTGGCCATCGGATGAGCGACATGGCCAGCCGCTACGGTGCGGAAGTGCGGCAAATTCACCGACCCTGGGGCGAGGCGTTTTCGTTAGCGGAGTTGCGATCGGCCCTGGAAGCTCACCGGCCGGCAATCCTTGGTTTAGTTCATGCGGAAACCTCCACCGGGGCCCGGCAACCCCTCGAGGGCGTGAGCGATCTCTGCCGGGAATTTGACTGTCTGCTGTTGGTGGATACGGTCACGAGCTTGGGCGGTGTGCCGCTGTTTTTGGATGCTTGGGGTGTGGATGCGGCCTACAGCGGCAGCCAAAAGTGCTTAAGCTGCCCGCCGGGAATTTCGCCCTTCACCCTGGGCGATCGCGCCTTGGCCAAGCTGCGGGCCCGCAAAACCCCTGTGGCCAACTGGTATTTGGATATGGCGCTGGTGGGCAAATATTGGGGGAGCGATCGCACCTACCACCACACCGCCCCGATCAACATGAACTACGCCCTGCGGGAGTCCCTAAGGCTGGTGGCCGAAGAGGGCCTCGAAGCTCGCTGGCAACGCCATGCCGATAATGCGCGGCTGCTGTGGGATGGGCTGGCGGCCATGGGGCTGAAATGCCAGGTGGCCGAAGAAATTCGCCTGCCGTCGCTCACCACCGTTTGCGTACCTGAGGGAGTGGATGCCAAGGCCGTGGCCCGTCGCCTGCTGGAGGATTACAACATCGAAATTGGCGGCGGCCTGGGCGAGTTGGCCGGCAAGGTTTGGCGAGTGGGGCTGATGGGCTTTAACAGTCGGCCCGAAACGGTGCTGACCCTGCTGAAGGCCCTGGAGCAAGTGCTGAATCACTAGTTCCGCTTCAACCCCCGTTGAATCGGGCTAACATGAACCGCGCCACGGTGAAATAGGTCAAAACCCCCAGCATGTCCACCGCTGTGGTGATGAAGGGCGCTGACATCAGGGCCGGGTCAAAGCCCACGCTCTGGAACAAAAAGGGCAAGACCGATCCCGCCGTGGCCGCTAGGGTGGAAATGGCCATCAGGCTCACCCCCACGGAGATGGCGACAGCGGGCGGATATTGAAACAGCATGGCCCCCACGCAAACCATCGTTCCCAGCATCATGCCCAGCAGGGCCCCAGCTACGGCTTCCCGGCGAATGACCCGCAGGGGCCCCGATCGAATCTGGTCAATGTTGAGTCCCCGAATTACCACGGTGGAGGACTGGGCCCCCACGTTCCCGCCCGTCCCAATCAGCAGCGGGATAAAGGAAGCCAAGGACACCACCTGTTTCAGGATGTCGTCCTGGCCGCGAATGATGGCCCCGGTGACCGCATTGGTAACCAACAACACCAATAACCAAACCACCCGCCGCTGGGCCACGGTCACCAGGTTGGTTTGGAAATAGTCATCATCACCGGCTTGCACCCCGCCCAAGGCGTAGATGTCTTTGGTGGCTTCTTCCTCCAAAATGTCGATCACGTCGTCCACGGTGACGATGCCCACCAGGCGGTTTTCCCGATCGACCACGGGCACGGCCAAAAAGTCGTAGCGCTGGATAATGCGGGCCACTTCCTCTTGGTCTTCATCGGTGGTGACGCTGACCACATCCCGGGTCACCAGCTCGCTCACCAACTGTTGTGGGTGAGAGGTGACGATATCCCGCAGGGAAACAATACCCGTCAGGCAGCGGGTGTTATCGGTCACGTAAAGGTAATAGATGGTTTCCGTGGTGTCCGCGAGGCGGCGAATCCGGGCCAGGGCATCATCAACGGTCATTTCCTCTTTCAGGGAAATGTATTTGGGGGTCATGATCCGGCCGGCGGTGCTGGCTTCATAACCCAACAGCAGGGCGGTGGCTTCCCGTTCCGCATGGCTCAGTTGGTCAACAATCCGTCGCACCAGTTTGGCGGGCAATTCGTCAAAGAGCTTGGCCCGATCGTCCGGCGACATTTTATCGACAATATCCAAGACTTCTTGGCGCTTGAAGTCTTCAATCAGCAGTTGTTGAACGTTGGATTCTAGGTGTTCATAAACTTCCGCCGCATCGTCTTTGGGCAAGAGCCGAAAGGCTAGGGCCTGCATGGTTTCGGGTAACCCCTCGATCGCCTCGGCAATGTCAGGGGCCTTGACGGGAACCAAGAGCGCCTTGGCTCCGGTCAGGTTGTTTTGATCCAAGAGGACTCGCAATTGTTCGCGTACGAGGTCGCGGAGTTCCCGCCGAGAAATCCCCTGAGCCGAATTCATGTCCAGCTCTTGCTCAGTGGCCATGCTCGATCCTCCTCATCGGTCGTCTTGCTTGGGATAAATTGCGTTACGGCATGGTGGGGCGATAACGATGATCGACGGCCCGGGCTGGGCCTGCCAGACTAGCCCTTAGTTTAAGGGGTTTGGCAACGGAAGTTGCTGAAAGTCCCGTTTTGCAGATGATCGGTGACTTGGGGAGTTGTGCCCCGAAGCCCGAGCATTGGTCAAGGCTACCGCCTGCTGAATGGGCTAGCGGTTGTTGCCCTGAGTTTGACCTTGAGCTGGCTTTAGGTGGGTTGCCAGATTAGGTGGGTTGCCAAATTTGAATGGTGTGATCGCCGCTGCCGCTGGCCAAGGTCAACCCATCGGGGGCGATCGCCACCGCATTGACCCACCAATCATGGCCCTTCATCACCTGCAATAGTTCCTGGTCGGCCAGGTTCCAGCTATAGACTTTGTGGTCTTCCCCACCCGCAATCAGCAGGCCCGTATGGGGCGCGATGGCGAGGGCAAAGACTGCTTCGGTGCTGTCGCGGAAAATGCGCTGGGGTTTGTCGTTGCTGGGTTGGCCGGCTTGCAGGGGCCAGAGCTTGATGGTTTTGTCTTCGCCAGCGCTGATTAGCCATTGGCCGTCGGGGGTGGCTTGCAGGGCGCAAATTCGACCCAGGTGTTGTTGCAGGCTGTGGAGCCGATCGCCCGATCGGGCATCCCAAAAGCCAATTAGCCCATCGCTGCATCCGCCAATTAGCACCTGGCCATCGTGGCTCCAGGCCAGGGCGGGAATCGGTCGGCTGTGGGCGCGCCAACTGTGGAGCAGTTCGCCGCTGCGCCAGTTCCACAACACCAAGCGCCCATCGTCGCCACTGCTGGCGAGGGTTTGACCATCAGGCGAGAGGGCGATCGCGCTGACCCAATCTTGGTGATGCTTGAGGCAATGGCGTGCGGGGCCGCCGGTGATCGGCCAAACCCGCACGGTGCGATCGCTGCTGGCAGAAATCAGGCTGTCCCCATCGGGGCTAAAGAGCAGGGCCGTGATTCGCCCATCATGACCATCCCAAGCGGCTTGCAAGCTGGCCGTGGCCCACTGCCAAAGGCGAATTTGGCGATCGCCCCCGGCGCTGGCCAGCCATTGCCCATTGGGGCTAAAGGCCAGGGCGCAGATCCGATCGCTGTGGGCCGCGATCGTGACGGTGGGTCGCCACTTATAGCGCCCGAGATCCCGGGTGACCGAGGGACTGGGCGCGACCGAGGGGGATGTGTCGCCTTCCGTGAGGGCGGCGATCACGGCTTCGGCGCTGGGGTAACGCTCGCTGACGCGATCGCTCAGCAGTCGATCGAGCACTTGCCCCAGGCGGGGATCAACCGATCGCCCCTGTTCTTGCAGGCGATCGCTCCATACCCACCGACCCGCCAAAGGATCAAACAACTCCTCCGGTGCATGGCCCGTGAGCGCAAACAAACTCGTAGCCGCCAGGCTGTAAAGATCGCTGGCCGGATAGGCATGGCCACTTCGCAATTGTTCCAAGGGCGCGTAGCCCTCCGTGCCCACCCGGGTTCCCCCCCGGGTCACCGTTTCACCCGTCAGTTGCTTGGCCACGCCAAAGTCAATCAAGACCGGCTTTTCGCCCGACTCCGGCAGCACAATGTTGTCCGGCTTAATGTCCCGGTGAATCACATTGCGTCCATGGACAAACTGCAACACTGGCAGCAAATCCAACAGGAGCGATCGCACCGCCGCCTCGCTCCAGGGGCCCACGCGGGCCACCCGCTGGGCCAACGTGTCCCCCGCAATGAATTGCTGCACCAAGTAGAGCCGGCCCCCTTCCGCAAAATAGGCGTAGAGGGCGGGAATTTGGGGATGTTCGCCCAATTCCGCTAACCGTTGGGCCTCTTCGGCAAAGAGCTGCTCGTATTTGTCGTAGCTGCTGTCTTGGGCGATCGTGCCGGTGAGAGAGTCCGTCGCCAATAAACCGCGACTGATGGAACCCCCGGCGATCGAGTGAATTGGGTTGCCGCCCTGGGGCGAAAACTGTTTGATGATGCAAGGTTGCTGGAGTCGATCGAGGTCAATGGCCAAATAACTGCGGCCAAATCCCCCTTGCCCCACCGGCCGCACCGGTTGATAGCGATTGCGCAACTGTGCCACCAAGGCTGCCCCGCAGGATTGGCAAAATTGGGCATCATCCCGATTCATCGGTTGATGACAGTGCGGATTTAAGCAGCAAACCATACCGCACAGGGCAGCAATCACCCTTTGATTGAGTTGCTTCCATGTTAAGCCAAGGATCCAAGCCTCAACAGCCTGAATGGGGACAATCGGCGCAGTTGCGGCCCATGGTGACCGCCGCTCCCTAGGCCAGAGGCAACCGAATCACCACTTCCAGACCGCCACTGGGGCGATCGAGCAAATCCAACTGCCCCCCATGGCGCGAAGTGATGATGTGATGGGTTGCCGTGAGGCCCGTTTCCTTGACCCGGTGGCGATCGAGTTGGAAATTTTCCAAAATTTGCTGGCGCTGAATAGCCGTCAACCCTGGGCCATTATCCGCGATCGACACCACCGCCCAGGAATGAGCCGTCGCATCCTGTTCCACCCAAGTGTTGATTTCGATGTAGGGCTGTTCCGCCGCGCTCAGGGTCACCGCCTTGAGTTGGGCCCGCGTTCCCCGCTCCAACAGCACATCCACCGCATTCACCAGCACCGCCATCAATGCTCGATCGATCTGACTGCCATAGCAACAAACCGGCGGCAACGAACCGTAATTGCGCACAAACTCAATCTGCACCGACAAGCGGCTTTGCAGCAGCAGCACAATACTATTCAGCCGTTGGTGCAAATCCGTTGGATGCGGATACACATCATCGAGATGGCAAAAATTTTGCAAACTGCTGACAATCGCCTTCAGCCGTTCCGCCCCATTGCGCAAACTACTGAGCAACAGCGGCAAATCATCCCGCAAAAAGTCAAAATCCACCGACTCTTCCAAGTTGGTAATCGTCCAGGGGATTGGTTGCTTAGACTGTTCTGCCCAATCTCGGTAGGCATCCACCAACTGCACCAACTGTTCCCCGTAAGATCCCAGATGGGTCAGGTTGCCCCAAATGAACCCCACCGGATCCAGAATTTGGTGTGCCACCCCATCCACCAACCGCCCCAGGCTGGCCAACTTGTCGTTTTGAATCGCCTGGAGCTGCATTCGTTCATAGCGAGCCTGGGTTTCAATGCCGCGAATTTGCCAATCCGCCACAATCAAAGCGCGCGTGTCCAGCAGCCGAGGGCCTTCGGCACATTGCACGACGATCGGATCCGTCAACAGCCCGATCGTGCGGCTCACGGCCCGTTTCATGGCCTGGACGATCGGTAACTCCACCGGCAAAGTTAGGCAATCTCGCTCCAAATAGCCCCATAGGGCCTGTAGCGGCTGCTCCAAAATGGCTGCCCCCGAAGGCCGAATGGCAAATTCCAATAATTGCTGGCGGGTAATCACCCCCTCCAGCCGGCCGCGATCGATCACGATCGCCCCAGGAACCCGGGGATAACGGGCCAGCCAGCTCGCCAGCGCGAACCCCGAAACCGCCACATCCACCATGCAGTCATAGCTTGGTAAATCCGCCAGGGTTGCCTCCAGCCCCAAAGACGAACTGGCCGGCTCGTGCAACACCGGGGGGCATAGGCTCTTGTCACTCATCAGCAAAAACGGGTCTCAAGCTCCGTCCTGTGGGGCCGGCTGTTGTGGGGCCTGCGTGAATGGTTGTTCGGGCTAAGCCAGGATTCCCGTTGATTAACCCCAGTGGGGGCGCTTCAACCGGGAATATCAGGTTTCAGCTTATCCCGAACTTTAGTTTCCAAACAGTCCCAGCCCGGTACAGTCCTCGTCTGGTGCTGTCCCAGTCCAGTCCCAGCCCAGCACAACTCCAGCCCGGCCGAGCCTAAACGACCGTCAACTTAGCGTTGGGGTGACAACCACAGGGATCGTCGCTATCGACCCATTTCAAACCCAATTGCGCCATCGCCTGCATGACTGGTTCCACCTCCTGACCCTTGGCCGTCAAAGCATATTCCACGTGGGGCGGCACCTCGGGATAGACCCGCCGCACAATTAAGCCGTGGCGCTCCAGACCCCGCAGCCGTTGGGTGAGGGTTTTGCTGCTAATGCCGGGTAACAGCATCATTAGCTCACTGGGCCGCCGTGGCTGATCGCGCAGCAGCCGCAAAATCAAGATCGACCATTTATGACCGATCGCTTCCAAAACCACCTGGATTGGGCAAGCACTATCGGTGCAGGTTTGCTCAGCCGTCATCAACCCCTGTTGTTTACCCATGGTTGTGCCTCCTAAAACACACTGGGAATGATTGATTTCCCCCTCCCAGCTCCACCCTTTGTGGATCCTCAAACATGAGGAATTGAGAAATGAATGAGAGTTTTGAGATCGCCGGTCTAGACGTTGACTGGGTGCTGTGACTGCCGAATGGTGGGCAGTGCCAGATGCACAGGGCGATCGCCCCTTGGGCCTAGCCAGCCCTGTGAGCGGTCATTGCCACCGGTTGCACCTCGCGGGCCTGCGCCAGTGGGGCAACTGGTGAGTCAGCGGCGTACTAGCCGTAAAACCGCCCGTGACCTGGCCGTAGACACATCATCGTTAACGCACGATCGTTCAAGGCACGATAGCCCATGCTTGATCCATCGTCGGCAGTGGTTGCTATTACCACCATGACGATTGGATAAGATAACCATTTACTCATCATACGCACTGAATTACGTCATCCCAAGCCAAAAATTGCGATAACACAGCTTCTGTGCATGGTTTTGGGAATTGGGGGCTGATGGTGTCCACAGTGAGGGCTGACAAGAAGCAGCAACCCAAAAACTGACTGATTTGATTTAAATCACCACCGAGTTAAGGGATTTCAGCGGCTAAGAATTGATAGAAATCTAATCAGCAGGCATGGAAACTTAAAGTCTCTGAACTAAAAGTCAGGAAACTTCAAACTTTTTCAGGGAGTTCTCAAGGACTCAAAGACGTTTCGGATATTTTTATTTTCCTTTAGATTGCCCTCAATCGTCAAATCAGATTGAATTCTTTACTTTCGGATTCCAAGAATCAACTTGGAAATGACCTTGCCTAAATCACGTCCTTTGAGGAACGATTGAAGTATCTCCTTCCATAAAGGTCAAGTTCAGCAAATTTCAAAATAGTCGGCAAATGATTGGACTATTTTGTCAATGGGTTCACAAACTCTCTTAACATGATCATTTGATCGAGCTATTCGGTGGATCCCGGTGACGGTTCTTCAGATTTTGATCGATTCCCACATTTCATTAAAGATTACGAATTATTAAGATCTGAGATCGCCGTTATTGTTGCATGGACTTGATAAAGATTGATTCCAGCGGAGCACTGTAGTTTCGCATGATCTGACCATTAATGTCAGGTTTTGATCGTTAACTTGCCTTAAATCGTGAATTTCGATAAACGGTGATGCAGGTTTTTGGTTGCAATGCTGCTCAAGGATTAGTGCCATTTGGCTGGCCCCGCGAACCATTAGAGGATCAATGAACCGAATTTTAGCGGAGGTTGGATGACAACCGTTGTTTCTGATGGTGGTTTGCTCAATATGGAATCAACAAAAGGATTCCTGACAATAATTGCCGGTTGCAAATTCCGTTCTTGAAGATTATTCAAGGTTGTTTTGAGGTCTTTGGTTATGACACATGCCACGTCAGTGCCTCATGCCCGCCCTGCGGCCGATCGCGATCGGGCGTTAGTGCTTTGGTTCGATCAAGTGGGCATTGCCGATTTGCCTTTGGTCGGCGGCAAGAATGCCTCTTTGGGGGAAATGATTCGTCAGTTGACCGCGAAGGGCGTGCGTGTTCCGAACGGATTTGCCACCACGGCGTTTGCCTACCGGTCGTTTATTCAAGAATCGGGGTTAGAAGCCAAGCTGCGGGACATTTTTGCCACCTTAGATGTGGATAATGGCGAAAGTTTGCGGCGGTGCGGTCAAAAGGCTCGGAATTTGATTTTGCACGCGGAATTTCCGATGAATTTGCAAGAGGAAATCACCCGGGCTTACCAGGCGCTCTGTTCGCAATACGGGGCGGATGTGGATGTGGCGGTGCGATCGAGCGCCACGGCGGAAGATTTGCCCGATGCCAGCTTTGCGGGGCAACAGGAAACCTATCTGAACGTCCATGGCATGGCGGCGGTGCTGGAAGCCTGTAAACGCTGCTTTGCGTCGATTTTCACCGATCGCGCCATTTCCTACCGCCAAATTAAGGGCTTTGACCACTTTGAAGTGGCCCTGTCCGTGGGGGTGCAAAAGATGGTGCGCTCCGACATGGACAGTTCGGGCGTGATTTTCACCCTGGACACGGAAACCGGCTTCCGGGATGTGGTGCTGGTGACGGCGGCCTATGGTTTGGGCGAAAACGTGGTGCAAGGGGCGGTGAACCCCGATGAATACGTGGTCTTTAAGCCCACCTTGGCCCAGGACAAGCGGCCCATTCTGAGTAAGCGGCTGGGCACGAAAGAGATCAAGATGATCTACGCGCCGGGCAGCACTAAACCCACCAAAAATGTGCCGGTGGCCGTGGCCGATCGCAACCGCTATGCGATCGGGGACGATGACATTGTGCAACTGGCCCGCTGGGCGGTGATCATTGAGGATCACTATTCCGAAGTGCGTGGCGTGCCGACTCCGATGGACATCGAGTGGGCCAAAGATGGGCAAACGGGCGATTTGTTTATTGTGCAAGCCCGCCCGGAAACGGTGCAGTCCCAACGCAGCGGGAACGTGCTGCAAAACTACGTGATTACGCTGCCGCCGGAACAACGGCCACCGGTGGTGATTACCGGTCGCAGCGTCGGTGAAAAGGTGGGCCGCGGTCGAGCACGGGTGATTTTGGACGTGCATCGCATTGACGAGTTCGAGGCAGGTGAAGTGCTGGTGACCAACCGCACGGATCCGGACTGGGAACCGATCATGAAGAAGGCCAGTGCGATCGTCACCAACCAAGGTGGGCGCACCTGTCACGCGGCGATCATTGCCCGCGAAATGGGCATCCCGGCGATCGTGGGGGCCGGCAACGCCACCAGTGCCGTGGAAACGGGACAAATGCTTACGGTGTCCTGTTGTGAAGGGGACGAAGGCAAGGTCTATGCCGGAGAAGTGCCCTTTGAGATTAAGGAAACTCGCCTGGATAATTTGCCCCGACCCAAGACCCAGATCTTGATGAACGTGGGCAACCCGGAAGAGGCGTTCAGTCTGGCCTCGTTGCCCTGTGATGGGGTGGGTTTGGCTCGGTTGGAGTTCATTATTGCCAACCACATCCAAGTACACCCGATGGCGCTGATCCAGTACGACAAGCTGGAGGATAAGTCGGTGCGTAAGCAGGTGGGCGAGTTGACGCACCTGTATAAGACCAATCGTCCGCAATACTATGTGGAGAAGCTGGCCCAAGGGGTGGGCACGATCGCGGCGGCCTTCTATCCCAAACCGGTGATTGTGCGGATGTCGGATTTCAAGACCAATGAATATGCCAACCTGCTGGGCGGGCGGCAATTCGAGCCGATCGAAGAAAACCCGATGATTGGCTGGCGCGGCGCATCTCGCTACTACGATCCGAAATTCCGGGCCGCCTTTGCGTTGGAATGCCAGGCCCTGAAACGGGTGCGGGACGATATGGGCTTAACCAATGTGATTCCGATGATTCCGTTCTGCCGCACACCGGAAGAAGGAATGCGGGTGTTGGAGGTGATGGCGGAAAACGGCCTGAAACGGGGCGAAAACGGCTTGCAGGTCTATGTGATGTGCGAGCTGCCGAGCAACGTGATCGCGGGCGATGCCTTCAGCGAGGTGTTTGATGGGTTCTCGATCGGCTCCAATGACCTGACGCAACTCACGTTGGGTCTCGATCGCGATTCCGCATTGGTGGCGCACCTGTTCGATGAACGCTGCACGGCGGTGAAACGGATGGTGAGCATGGCGATTAAGACCGCCAAGGCCAACGGCCGCAAAATTGGGATTTGTGGTCAAGCGCCCAGTGACTACCCCGAATTTGCCCAATTCCTGGTGCAGGAGGGGATTGACTCCATCAGCTTGAACCCGGATTCGGTCTTGAAGACGCTGCTGGCGATCGCGGACATTGAAACGGAAACCGCACAATAGCCCCTGAGTGCTTACGGGGTCAGGAGCCGATCGCGCATGGCCGCTGGTTTGCCGGCGGCCACCACCCGTCCGTTTTCCAGCAAAAAAGCCCCATCGCAATAGTCCAGTTCTTCGAGGCGATGGGTCACCCACAGGGCCGTAATTCCCCGATCGTCCACTGGAAAACCAAAAATCACCTCTAGGAAAACTGGAGGTGATTAGCATTACAGAGAGTTTAATGATTAGTGCTTGATTCAAGCTAGTATCCAGTTAAGAAAACCAAGAATCTCCACTAGTTTTCCCACCGACCTTGATGTCTACTCGATACTCTTGCCCTCCGTACTTGAATTTTCGGCGAGCAGGGCTAATATCACCGTTTTTGCCAGGGTTATAGAGCCGATTGCTCTCAATCCACGTAATCACTTCAACTAGAGCTTTATTAAAATCCTTGTGTGCACCTTTGGGAAGCTCATCTTCTCCTGGACTTTTTAGAGTTGCAACAATTGCAATTGCCTCTTCCGCTGAAGGTGGACGATCAAATTCTCCCTGATCAGAAGTTGCGAGATTGTCTGTACCGCTCTGAAGTTGAGCAATAAATCGATATTTATTGCTTTTATTGCTCATGATTGAAGCTCCATAAGAAATGAGGTGATTTTCAAGACTAAAGATGGCTAAGAAAACCATCATGAATAGAAAAATTCTTGGTTCCAGATAATTCTAGTTCATCAGAATTTTTCTGGTAAGTTGTTCAAAATCATCACAAGCATTAACCAATTTCAGTACAATTTGTCTGAAATGACTAGAATTCAACAAGGTCATTTCAGCATTGTGCATGATAGAAAAAACCAACTTTTCATCAATCTCTTCAATACACCAAAAACCGACCTTATACTTGCAATTTTCTTGAAGTAGATAAGTTGAAAGGGCACCTGGAACTTGTTGAGCGCTTTGGAACTTCAGTCCACTAGGACAGGAAAACTCAAGTGTGTCGTCATGTCGAATGATAAACACAGTTTGAGTAGTACCAGAGTTAGCAGTGAATTTTAGAATAGCGCGACGACTGTTGAGATCGGAAATTACCCAGCTCAACTGATTGCAATACCCACGTATCGTGGACTGAAAGTTTCGGTCAGAGAAAAGATCAATATCAACAGCCACAATATTCTCCAGGAGTAGTCAATGACTTAGTTGGGCAGCGGAGAAAGGGTAGTGCTGTAATTCAGTAGTGACGAGCCAGTGAACAGCTTGTGGTGCAAGCAATCAGTTGCCAACAATCATCACCTCACAGGCACTACCAAATGACAATTCAATCTCCTATCCACTACTTGTTGATTCGATTCCCAGTAGAGCAGTAGTAGTCTCCTACATGGAGAGCAATAGATTCAACGGATGCCGTGCCAGCAAATTCATTGCCAACATAAACTTCCTTAGTTCCTTCATCCCAATAAACTGGGTAGTAGGATGGAGTATAAGCCGTTGGTTTCGCAACTTCACCCACTTTCTTTCTGGCCATCTGACTAATTCTCCTTGGATGTTTTTGAGAGTTGATTCAACCTTGAAGATTTCATGGTTTTAAGAGATCCTAAATGCAGATTTGAAAATTTGCCAAATGAATGCGAAAGATAAAATCACCATGCCAATGATTGGATACATGGCCCAATACCAGACTGGATGATGAATTTCATTGAACTTAAATCTGTATTGCGTACCTGCAACCAGAAAAAGAATGAAGAGTCCGTAGACGTTGTATGCGAATGCACCAAAGATAAGCAAAGGTATTAGCATGGCAATATTGCCATCAGTCCAGCTACCTGAAGTTAACCCTACAACGCCAAGAATCAAAAAAATACTTGCACCGATGCCACTCCAAATTGCCAAAATTCTGACATTGAATGGTGTAACTGCATCAATGTCCATCTATCTCGTGATCCTCCAAATTGGAAAATATGCCTATCTCGATAAAATCATCGGCTCTTCGTTCATGAATTATCGAGATATCAGCAATACTAGGGCTGACTATATATCCCAAGCAAACTCTTCCAGCAAAACTTAAAAACCATTTAAAAGTAATGACTAAACAATATTTTTCTAAAAAGCCTTGGGATATCCCAAGGCTTTTTGGCACTAAAGGGCAAAAATTACTTACCCAGAGAGGAATTAAAAACTTACGTCCGAAATTATTTTGAGAAGCTATCTCAAAGCCCTTTATCCAACCTTGGGAAAATCGTTGGAAATTTTCCCAAAATCAGCCTAAAATGTATTGCCCACAGGACTTTCAAGGCGTATCATGTGAAAAACCTTGGGAGCCTTTTGGGACTTATGAGCATTGGGCAAAGTAAGGGTCGCAACGTAAGCTGGAAGAAGGGAAAAGAACTAGCCCCTGATCTTGTCGAATCACTCTGTTCGGTAGCAGATGAGAGCTGGGCAGCAGAAGACAGTGCCGCTTCGCTTGAAATAATTCAGGCAAAAGTGCGAGTTGCGTGGGAACAGCCAGGTCGAAACCAACTGTCATGGGTGCTCCGGGTCAAAGGCACAACCCTTCAAAACCTAGTATTTTTACTGAGAAGCTTTAAGAATAAATTTTGTGAAATTGATGACAATATACTCAAATCCGATGTTAGAAATGCACTGCATTGCTTAGAAAAACTTGGAATTTTAGAAGATAAGCGAGAAGAAACTAACTCGACGACAAGAACCGGCTCAAAAACCTGGAGATTTTTGCTGCGTTTTAAAACTCATAGCTACGATGGTGTTGATTCTGTCCTACAGGAACTTAGTGATCGCTGGGATCAGGGACGAGCAAAACAATCCACTCAATCTGGCGATTTAGCGAGTGAGGATGGGCTTGTGCGAATTGATACTGACTCAAGTACTAAAACTGATCTGAAAACATCATCAATTACTTCGGTTCAAAGCTTGCAGCGAGTCTTAAGTCAACTCCCCCAGGAGCGCTTATTTGGCATTCAGCAGTTTCAGCAAAAGCTAGAAGCCTACCTCACCGACCCGGAAGACTCGTGGCTAATTGACGTAGTGGGAGAAGGAGGGGTTGGTAAAACATCCCTAACTGCTAAGACGGTGCGATCGGTTGTTGAAAAAGCAGATTTTAGAGATATTTCATGGGTGACAGCCAAGAAGCAATACTTTGATCTTCAAACCCAAGCAAAGGTTGATCATGAACAGAGGTCTTCTTCTAGCTTTGATGACTTGATTCTAGATATCGCCCGTGATCTCAGAATTGAGCTACCCAAGTCATCAGAACATTATTTTGGTGCACTTTGTGAAGAGATCAAGTCTCGACCTTATTTGATTGTAATTGACAACCTAGAAACTTTAGAGGGTTATAAGTCGATCTTATCCCGCTTTCGGAGTCCACTCGATCCCCAAAAGTTGATTGCGATCGAGCCTAGCAAAATCCTGATCACCTCACGGGTCAAATTGCGTTCTGGTCTCATCGGTGTCAGAGAGCTACCAATGACAGGTATTGATCGCAGCTCAACGATCGAGCTGATTCGAGACCGAGGCCAAAATATTGATCGAATTGCCGAGGCCGATGATGAGGATTTAATGCCCATTTACGATACGTCTCGGGGTATTCCACTGATCACTCACCTCATTGTGAATACTATTGCTAAATACGACTTTCCCTTGCAAGAAATTCTACAGCAAATTGCTGGGCTTGATGACCTCCGAGAGTTTCTGTATGAAGATTCTGTGGCATCTTTATCCCCAGCATCTTTAAAGTGCTTATGCGTCATTGCAGCTAGCGAAAATGGTTACGCCATTTCATATGATATTTTGCAAGGAAAAGTTGAGTTGGATGATGCTGAATTTAAAGAATGCCTTGCTGAACTGAGCCAGTATCATCTCCTAGAAAAAGTCGGCTCATCATTGCATCGCTACCCACGCTATAAGATTCATAGTTTTCTCCATCAGTTCATGAACGAATCTTATCGGGCGCAGTAGAAAAGTTATATGAATCTTCTCGAGATCAGACAGAAAAATCGAGACCAAATTACTCGGAGCCTCACTGCTCTTTCCTTTATGGAGCAAGCGATCGCTACTCTCAATAGCTTTGCTCAAAAAGACCTTCGGAAAGGCGATGAACAGTATGAAGAAATTATTACCGCCCAAGACTTGGATCACTTACTCAGTGCATTAACGCAGGTAAGAGGCAACATAGAGGTCATTGAATTAAGAGAATATAATATTGAAAAATACAGAGAATATTTTCTGGAATTTCAAAGATGGGAACCATTACTACAGGAAATCAACTCTTTACTGCAAGATTTGCGTATTGCAAAACGTCAGATATCATTTTCTCTGAGATTTACTGAGTATTTTTGCCTAGTGAATTCAAGTCTGGCTGTGCCAGAGAGCGAACAATCATTCAAAGACTGCCTCCATGATTCGTCTTATGCCATGGAAGATCGAATTACGGCTGGACTCGAATTGGCTCAATATTATATCAATAATAGTAACTATGGTGATTCATTGCAATGTCTGGGTCAAGTTTATCAGCTAATCCAAATTTCTTTGTCTAAAAAAGACTATTTTTTAGGGTACTATCACCTACTCACTGCTCATTGTGCTTTTTACCAGATACACCTAATCAAAGCTCATCATGAATTTTTAATTGCTAAAAATCATTTGACCTTGGCTCTCCAAAATGAAGACACAAAAGAAGCAAACTTCAGAATGCAAACCTGCTTGCATTATATGGGACGAAACTATAATGCATATTTCAACCTTAATCAAGCAATCCATCACTATGTTGATGCTCAAAAAATGTTCGAGGATATTTGGAATAAATTTTCATTACCATACAGAACTGCAGCAACCGCTTTTTATCATTTAAGAATGGCTGACGCACTCGAAGCCTTAAAAATATCTCGATCAGCTCGCTTTCACTATCAAGAAAGCCTCCGACTCTTTGAAAAAAGTAAAAGTAAGGCAATCGCTCAAACTAGACTATCTGAGATTAAACGGCTGTCGCAGCAAGACTTTCCAGAACTGATCTCTAGTCATGATCTCTTTCTTGAGAAAGAGCGTCGTTATCAACAGGAGGTATTGAATGTGATCGAGATGGATTACAAGCGTGGTGAAATTGAAGGTTTAACTTGGCTGTTACAGCTATATATTCAGCATTTGAAATTAAAACCAGCTTGGAAAACTATCAAGCGCTTGAATAGATTTCAAACTGAAAATGATCAATACTCTTTTGTAAATTTTTGGCTCTTGGTATTTTCCATGCTGTGTTGGGATGTCATTGCTCCTATTTATATTCATGGGTTTCTACGGTTTGTAAAACCCAATTTTTTGCTAACTGAATGCCCTTGTGATGAGTGTCGAGCGCGTCAATTTTGACTAATTGCTGAAGTTGATCAATTAAGGATGGCGATTGGTCTGCTTGCCGGTCAGGAGCCGATCGCGCATGGCCGCTGGTTTGCCGGCGGCCACCACCCGTCCGTTTTCCAGCAAAAAAGCCCCATCGCAATAGTCCAGTTCTTCGAGGCGATGGGTCACCCACAGGGCCGTAATTCCCCGATCGTCCACCAACTGCCGCACACAGCGCACCAAGTCCAATTGACTGTCGGGGTCGAGCAGGGCGGTGGGTTCATCGAGCAACAAGACTTCGCAACGGGTGGCGATCGCTCCGGCAATGGCCACCCGTTGCTTTTGGCCGCCACTGAGGGCGTAGATCGGGCGGCGTTCTAAGTCCAAAATATTGAGTTCAGCCAGGGCGTTGCGGATTCGATCGCGCGTTTCGATCGCCGACAAATTCTCTTCAGCTAACCCAAAGGCCACATCTGCCCCCACCGTGGGCATCACCAATTGGCGATCGGGATTTTGGAACACAAAGCCCACGGGCCGCCGCAACAACACCTCGCCCGCGCTCGGTTGGTTCAACCCCGCCAAGAGCTGCATCAGGGTTGATTTACCGCTGCCATTGGTTCCCAGCAACATCCAAAATTCCCCGGCGGGCACGCTCAGGGAACAGTTTTTCAGGACGGGTTTATCGGTTGCCCACTGGAACGAGACCTGCCGCACCGCGATCGCTGGTTCCGTCGCCCGATCGTTTGGGAACAATCCCCGCTCATCCGGTTTGGGCTGGCCTTGCATGGGGGCGATCGTCCTTAACAGTGCGCGATAGAGATGTTGAACCGTCCGCAAGACCGATCCAATCACAGGGCAACCTCAACCCAACGAACCAGCATGATGGTGCTCAAATCCGTTGAGGAGCAAGGGGCTTAAGCCCCTTGTCTGGTTGAGTGGCGATTGGATCGATCACGGCAGACTTAGTTGGTTGCGCCCGTGGCGGCGGCCAAGAAACCGGCCGTCCGGCCACCCGCTTGGGCTGCGCCAGACTTATCGCTGATTTGCACAGCCACCACTTCGCTGGTCAGGATAGAAATTTTCTTGCCCACCATTTTTTCACAGGTCAAATCAAGCCATTGGGCCTGACCCGATTGCACAAAACCCAAAATCTCCGCATAGAGCGCTTCTGCATCTTCCGCATTCTTGCGCTGCACCGAAAACGTGGCGGGCGAACTCTTGAGAGCAACTTCGATCGTGAACATAGCACTGGAAACCAGAAACAGCTTGGGAGTTGGCCGATTCAGCCTTCATCGAGTGGGGCGCAGCCGGGATCATCTTAGCGCGGTGGCCAAGGCGCGATCGCCCAGAAAACCGATCACGCCCCCACCGCGATCGCACCGTGAGGGGGCAAGGGGCTTCAGCCCCTTGTCTACACTTGACCTGCCCCTTGATTTACCTGTTGCTTTAACGGGCGGATTTGCGTTTCACCCAGCCTTTTTCCACCAGCAGTTCCGCGATTTGCACCGCATTCAGGGCCGCACCCTTGCGAATTTGATCGCCACAGAGCCACAGGTCGATCGCATTGGGGTTGGAAATGTCTTGGCGAATCCGACCCACCAACACGTTGTCCTTGCCACTAGCATCGATCGGCATCGGGAAGTAGTTGCGCTCCCAATCTTCCAGCAGGGTCACACCGGCCGCCGATTTCAGGATCTCACGGGCGCGATCGACCGAGAACGGCTCCGCAAATTCCAGATTCAGCGCCTCCGAGTGAGCCCGCAACACCGGCACGCGCACGCAAGTGGCCGTCACCCGCACGGCTTCGGTGCCGAAGATCTTGCGGGTTTCGTTCACCATTTTCATTTCTTCCTCGCAATAGCCATTGGGGCCCAGGGGCGAATTGTGCGGGAACAGGTTAAAGGCCAAGGGATAGGGCAAAATTTCCGCCACCGGCTCGCCCCCATCCAAAATCGCCCGCGATTGTACCTTCACCTCTTCCATGGCCCGAGCGCCCGCGCCGCTGGCCGATTGGTAGGTGGCGGCCACAATCCGCTGAATCGGTTGCACCAAGTGCAAGGGCCAAGTGGCCACGGCCATCAGAATCGTGGTGCAGTTGGGGTTGGCGATGATTCCTTCGTGATTGGCTGCCGCGTCGGGGTTCACCTCGGGCACAACCAGGGGCACATCGGGCCGCATCCGAAAGGCGCTGGAATTGTCGATCGTCACGGCTCCAGCGGCCACGATCGTGTCAATCCAAGCCTTGGAGGTGCTGCCCCCGGCCGAGGCCAGGACAATATCCACACCCTTGAAGGCTTCGGCGGTGGTGGCTTCCACGGTCAGGGTTTCGCCGCCAAAGGTACAGGTCTGGCCGGCTGATCGCGCCGAAGCCAGCAACTTCAGTTCTGCGATCGGGAACTGCCGTTCTTCTAGCAATTGCAGCAGCTCCGTACCCACAGCGCCCGTAGCGCCCAAAATGGCGACGCGATATCCAGCCAAGGTCTTCTCTCCCCAGGAACGCCAAAAACTAGCCAACTCAATTGCCCATGCAGAGGGGCGCATTTCAGCTAGGATAGTCTATTGCGGTTCATCTGGCGTAGCTTGCCCGTCAACGTCGCACCTCGCTTCAGCACGATGCCGCAGCACTATGCCAGCGCCGCGCGTCGCTCGGTTATAGGCCTGGCTATGGCCAGCTTGTGTTGCAAGTTTCGTTGAGTCCGTTTCGTTTTGTCAGTTGTTTGTCAGTTGTTGGATCATCCATGAAAGTCACCCAGGAAAAACTGTCCGCCAGTCAGGTTAGCCTCACGATCGAAGTGCCCGCTGAACTGTCGGCCAAGGTCTACGAAGACACCCTCAGTAAGTACGCCAAAGCCGTCAAACTTCCTGGGTTCCGCAAGGGCAAAGTGCCCCGCGCCGTGTTGATTCAGCAAATTGGCCCCGCCGCCCTCAAGGCCGCCAGTCTGGATGAGTTGGTGGAAGCGGGCGTAAAAGCCGCCATCAAGCAAGAAAAAATCGAACCCGCCGGCCAAGCCCAAATCACCTCCTCCGAAGAGGAACTGTTCTCGAAGTTTGAGCCGGGCCAAACCCTGACCTTTGCGGTCAAACTGGATGTGGTTCCCGATATTGACCTGCCCCCCTACAGCGGTTTGACCGTCCAGTCCGAGCGCGTTGATCCCGATCCCAGCCGGGTCGATCGGATCCTGGAACAGCAACGGGAATCCTCCGCTGACTTGATTCCCGTGGAAGGTCGCCCGGCCCAGTTGGGTGATGCCGTGGTGATTGACTACAAAGGAACCCTCACCCCCGAAGAAGGCAAGACCGATCCGGAAGATCTCTCCGGTCTGGAAGCGACGGATTTCCAAGTGGATTTGGATCAGAAGAAATTCATCCCCGGCTTTGTGGATGGGATCGTGGGCATGAATGCCGGTGAGAGCAAGTCGATCACCGTGCGCTTCCCGGCCGATTACGGCCGCGAAGACCTGCAAGATCGCGAAGTCACCTTTGAAATCACCCTGCATGACATCAAAGAGCGCGAGCTGCCCGAGCTGACTGACGAGTTCATCAAGTCGATCAGCAAATACGAAACCCTGGCGGATCTACGGGCTGATTTTGAGTCCCAGTACCAAAAGGAAGCCGACGAGCAAACCGAGCAGAACAAGGAAGCAGCCCTGATTGCCGCCTTGATTGACAATGTGGATGTGGATTTGCCCGAAAGCCTGGTGCAGCAAGAGGTACGCGGGATTGTGAACCAGTCCATGTATCAACTGCAAAACCAGGGCATTGATGTGCGCAAGTTCATGAACGATGAACTGATGGCCAACATGCAGCAAACGGCGCGCCCGGATGCCGTTCGGCAGGTGAAGACGGATTTGGTGCTGCGGGCTGTGGGTCGCCAGGAGTCGATCGAGGTCAGCGATGAGGAAGTGCAAGCCCGCGCGAAGGAGTTGAAGGCTGCCCTTTCTGGCCAAAAGGTCGATCGCGCTCGGTTGGAATCCGTGGTTTACGAAGACCTGTACCGGGGTAAGGTGTTGACTTGGTTGAAGGAAAACAACAGCTTTGAGCTGCTGGAACCCGGTTCCCTGAGCCAGGCGGAAGAGTTGGAAGCAACCGAAGCAACCGAAGCAACCGAAGCGGAGGAAACCCCCGCCGCTGAAGCCACGGTTGACGTGACCGCTGAGAGCGCCGCCGACCCTGACACCGACAGCGACGACACCGACGACAGCGACGACACCGAAGCAGCCGGTAAAAAGGGCGCGGCCAAGAAGGGCAAGGGCAAGAAGGCCGACTAACCCAAGGCTGGCTGGCTGAGGGATTGGTCTCGCTGTGGCGACTAACGCAGGTAGCTAATACAGGCGGCTGATGCAGGCAATGGGCAAAATTGCTTGGCCAACAACAAAGCCGATCGCCCGATCGGGATTGGAGCAATCGCTAGGTTCTCCGACCTGATCGGGCCCCAACTTAGCCATCATCAGCGATCGCCCAAGCGCAACCCCGAAACAGGCCGGATCCCCAGTGGTTCCGCTGTGATTTCGCTTGATTCGCCGCGATCTCGTACCCGATCTCGTAAAGTTTCTGAGCGATCGGTCAAATCGTCAGAGCTGGAGTTTTGCTTGTGGTAATCTGGATTTGCCTCGTATCGAGTATGGCGTGCCGGGCCCCCCAAGGACTTGTCTAGACGGGGTAACGGCGGTTCAGGAACTAACCTTGGCTTTGGGAAATTTTCCATGTTTTGGCCGAGGAAAGATGTCAAGATTGGTCTGAGTCAAAAGACTGATTTAGTAACGGTTTAGAGGATAGGTCAGCATGGCGGCAGCAACGGCAGTTACCGACGCAAACTTCGAGGCAGAAGTGCTCCAAAGCACAGTCCCAGTATTGGTAGATTTCTGGGCACCCTGGTGCGGGCCTTGTCGGATGGTAGCGCCGGTGGTTGATGAAATTGCCCAAGAATTTGACAAAAAAGTGAAGGTTGTGAAGCTGAATACCGATGAAAACCCTGGCATTGCAAGCCAGTACGGTATCCGCAGCATTCCTACCCTCATGATTTTCAAGGGTGGCGATCGCGTGGATATGGTTGTGGGCGCAGTGCCGAAAACTACGTTGGCCGGCACACTTGCCAAGTACATCGATTAGAGCAGAGCCAAGGGGTGACCTCTGGGTCAGTCCAGCTTGATTCAAATTCGTTCAAATTCATTTGAACGAACTCCGACTGACTCAAAATTCCTGATCAGTCATTGAACCGGCCCCATTCGATCGCTCCCATTGCGAGCAGTTTGGCGTTCCCTCAGGGTGTTGAAAACGATTTAAAAACCTTCAAGAGACGTTTTTAAAGTCCCTGAAACCCGCTAAGTGTGAAGAACCTGGCCAAGCCAGGTTCTTTTGTTTTGGAATGCTTTGCCCTGTTTTGCCCTGCTTTGTCCCGTTTTCGATTCCTTTGAGCGACTTGGGTCAGTGATGACTCATGGGCACAGAAGCAACGTTAACGGCAATTTAAGGGAGGGATCGCTGGGGATCGTGCAGTGAGATATTGAAGAAAAGACAGATTGCGCTGGCCCAAGCAAGCCAGGGAGGGACTGTGGCCTTTTCGTCATTATCCGTAGACCGTCGCAACAGTGGAGAACGGTTACGCCATCAGATGGTGGATTTGCTTGATCGCCTGGAAACCCTTCCCAACAGCGGCCTGGTGCAATTAGCCCTTGAAACTGTTTTGGAATTGGCCGACAGCAACGCCGATCGCCTGGATTGGAAAATCCTGAACGGTGCGCTGATCGATATGCAACGGGCGATCGAGGTGTTCTATCCCTATCGCCATGTACGGAAGGTGGCCATTTTTGGGTCGGCCCGCACGCCTGAGCAAGAGCCGGAATATGAAGCGGCCTTGACCTTTGCCCGTTGCATCACGGCCCGGGGCTTCATGGCCATCACGGGAGCCGGCCCGGGCATTATGCAGGCGGCCAATGAGGGGGCCGGCCGGGAAAAATCCTTTGGCCTCAATATCCAATTGCCCTTTGAGCAAACCTCCAATCCCCACATTGACGGAGATCCCAAGCTGGTGAACTTCAAGTATTTCTTTACGCGCAAGCTATTCTTCTTGCGCGAAAGCGATGCGGTGGCGCTGTTTCCCGGGGGCTTTGGCACACAGGATGAGGCGTTTGAGTGCCTCACGCTGTCGCAAACGGGCAAGTTTGGCCCGGCTCCCATTGTGCTGCTCGATCGCCCCGGTGGAGACTATTGGCAAACCTGGGAAACCTACCATCGTGACCACCTGCTGCGCCGTGGCCTGATCAGCCCCGAAGATTTGAATTTGTACTTCATGACCGATCGCCCAGCCGCCGCCTGTGACTACATTGCCGACTTCTATCGGATTTATCATTCCAGTCGCTATGTGGGCGATCGGCTGGTGTTGCGATTGCGAACGGAACTGTCGGATGAGTGGTTGGCAAAACTAAACGAAACCTTCAGTGACATTTTGGTCAGTGGGGCGATCGAAAAATCCGCCGCCCTGCCCGCAGAACGCAACAGCCCTACGGTGGGGTTGCCGCGCTTGGTGATGACGTTTAACCAACGGGATTTGGGTCGGTTGCACCAGTTAATTCACCAAATCAATCAATTTCAGCCTGCCACGACGCTGTTTCCGCATCCGGAGGTGAAATAGTTGCCGATGGGTTCTCCCGGCTGTTGATTTGCCCTTGGCTTGAGCAAGGCCAACCCTCAATGCCAAGATGACAATCGCCCTTTGGATTGTGGTGGTGGTTCATGAAAATTGCTGGTGTTGTGACCCGAACCATTCGGTTTGATCCCGATCGCCCGGAAGCGGTGGCGGTGATTGACCAACGGCAATTGCCCCATCAACTGGTTTGGCAACCGCTGCCGGATTTGGAAACGGCGGCTTGGGCCATTGAGGAGATGGTGGTGCGCGGTGCGCCGCTGATTGGAGCCACGGCGGCGGTGGGGATGGCCCTGGCGGGCATGGCGGCGCGATCGACTGCGGACTTTCAGGGGGCGATCGCGGAGGCGGCCCAACGGCTACTGAAAACGCGGCCCACGGCCGTGAACCTCCACTGGGCGATCGCTCAGCAGTTGGCAGCAGTAGCCGATTGTCAGTCCGGGGCGGCCGCGTTCGATCGGCTGCGGCTGCGGGCCGCCGAAATCATCGAGGCCGATGTGCAGCAATGCGCCCAAATTGGTCACCACGGCCAACGCCTGATTGCAGACATCTATGCCCAAACCGGCCGCCCTGTGAATGTGCTGACGCACTGCAATGCGGGCTGGCTGGCCTGCGTGGACTGGGGAACCGCCACCGCTCCCATCTATCAAGCCTTTGATCAGGGGATTCCGCTCCATGTGTGGGTGGATGAAACTCGCCCACGCAACCAGGGCGCAAAGCTGACCGCTTGGGAGTTGGGCCAACATGGCGTGCCCCATACCCTGATTGCGGACAACACGGGCGGCCACCTGATGCAGCATGGTTTGGTGGATTTGGTGATTGTGGGGAGCGATCGCACCACACGCTGTGGCGATGTGGCCAACAAAATCGGCACTTACCTGAAGGCCTTGGCCGCCAAAGATAATGATCTGCCGTTTTATGTGGCGCTGCCGTCTTCCACGATCGACTGGACATTGCGGGACGGGGTGCGGGAAATTCCGATCGAACAGCGGAGCGATCGGGAAGTGAAATATATGGACGGCCGCACGGAATCGGGAGCGATCGCCTCTGTGCTGATTTGCCCAGAAGCCTCTCCGGCGGCGAACTATGGGTTTGATGTGACCCCGGCCCGGCTGGTCACGGGGTTGATTACCGAGCGCGGCCTTTGCGCGGCCTCCGAAGCGGGCTTGCTGGGTCTGTTTCCCGAACAGGGAGCCCAAAACCATGGATGAGGGCGTAATTAAATTTGCCTGCGATTGGCAGCAGGCTCCCCCGATCGCCCTTGATCCTGTGGCGTTGCAGGCGCTGATCACCTGGCGTGATCGACTGTTTCAGTGTGGGGCGATCGGGGTATATCCCAACGGTATTGGCTACGGCAACCTCAGCATTCGTCTGGGGATCGATCGATTTTTGATCTCCGGTACGCAAACGGGCCACCTCACTAGCACTGGCCTCGAGCATTACACCCTGGTCGATCGCTGGGAGATCGATCGCAACTGGCTTCACTGCTGGGGGCCGATCTGCGCCTCTTCGGAATCCCTGACCCATGCGGCCATCTACCAACTGGATCCAAACATTCGGGCGATTATTCACGGTCACTGTCCCGCCCTCTGGAATCAAGAGCGCGATCGCCTGCCCACCACTCGGGCAACGGTTCCCTACGGCACACCAGACATGGCCCGGGAAATGGCGCGGCTGTTTACCGAAAGCCCCTTACCGGAATGCCGCATTTTGGTGATGGCGGGTCATGAGGATGGGGTGTTGTCCTTTGGTCAGGATCTGGAAACGGCGGCCCAACCGTTGCTCGATCGCCTTGCGGCTCTGGGGGCGAGCTGAACAGAGTCGATCGCGCTGCGGCCCCAACCCTCGATCTGGGTTAACCAACAGCGTTAATCAAGAGTGTTAATCAACAGCGTTAATCAACAGCTCTATCGCAGGTAGGGCACTGGATCCACTGGGTCGCCATTTTCCCGCACTTCAAAATGCAAGTGGGGCCCCGTGGACAGCCCCGTGGAACCAACGGCGGCGATCGCCTCGCCCTTCTGCACCGTTTGCCCCACCCGCACATACAGTTCGCTGTTGTGACCATAGAGGGTGGATAGGCCATCGCCCCGATCGATCACCACCGTGTTGCCATAGCCCCCAAACGAGCCGGCCACCACCACGGTTCCGCCATGGGCCGATCGCACCGTTGTTCCATGGGCTGCCCCAAAATCAATCCCATTGTGCTGTCGGCCGTAGCCCAAAATGGGATGCACCCGCCAGCCAAACCCACTGGTGATGAGCGCGTCCACGGGCGTGGCTAAAATGCCGCCCGGTAACTTCAAAATTTTGGGTTCACCGGCATTCAGACTCCCAAACTGGCCCGGCACTCGAAAGGCGGCCATGCGATTTAAACGGGCGATCGCTTCGGCCTGTTGCTGTTCGGTAATGCGCTGCTGAATCAAGCTCGTGAGGTTGGCCGAGTCCCGATCGAGCTGGGCCTGTTCCGTTTGCAAACGGGCTTGGTCGGCCCGCAAGGCGGCCGCCCGGGCTTGCTCCGCTTGGGTGCGGCGGCGCAATTCCAACTCCTCCAGGCTCAGATCTTGGCTGAGGCTGGCTAATTCCCGGCGGCGTTCTTGCCACTGACTGCGCTGCAAACTGAGCTGATCCGCAGCTCGATCGAGTTCCTTCAGTTGTCGCCGATCGGCTCCATAGACCGCTTGCAGCCGGTGTTGATGATCAAAAAACTGCTCGATCGACTTGCTTTGCAACAGCGCCGCCAATCCCCACTGAGGCGATTGTTGTTGCAAAAACCGCAGCCGCGCCACGATCGCCAACCGCTTGCGCTGGTAGTTCTGTTCCGCAAGGGCTAAATCCCGCTCCAAAATCGCCAACTGATCCACCGCCCTGTCCAAACGGCTTTGGGTGCGATCCGACTCTGCTTCGGTGCGATCGAGCGACTGCTCCAGGGTTTTCATCTGTTCCTGGGTCGTCTGTTGCTGTTGCTGGACGGTTTGCCGCTGTTCCTTGACGGTTTGCCGTTGCTGCTCCAATTGCTGTTGCTGTTGGCGCAACTCCGGCAACGACTGCGATCGGGCCAGGTCAACCGACCCCAGCAGCCAACTTAACCCCAACAGCAACCCCAACCCGATCGCCACCAACCTAGGACACGATCTAGGGCGCGATCGAGTGAACCATTGCAGCATCCATCCCATCAGCCGTTGGGTGGGCCATCGCAATTGATCACCCCACAACGGTGCTACATGAGTCGATCGGGGGGCGCGCTCAGGAGCGATCGCCATAGCGGAGCCATCCTCGCCAAACCGAATGGAAAATTCGATTCAACGCCTGTTGCTCATGCTCCGTCAAGTCATTGTCCACCATTGCCTCGTGGAGCCGCTCGCATTGATCCTCTGTCAGCACCCCTGAAGTCATTGCGTCTGCATAAATGTCCATCAGGGTTGCATCCGATAAATTCACAGCATTAGCCATGGTCTTTATGACTTTTTTTAAGAAAATTACCCATCCCAAGTGCCCCATGTGCGTCAACGACCCAACCTAAAAATAGGCATCTGCACAGCCCCAAATTCATGGATTTGTTCATGATTAAACCCATGATCTGGACTAGGAGTCACAGTGCTGCACCTGAGGCCGATCCTCAAGAGACGATCGGCGCGAGAGCGCGGGGATCAAATCATAACCATTCGCTCAAGGATCTGAGAAACGGCCTTTGAAACCAGGCTCCTGATGCAACGGGGACAAACGGTCATCAACAGTACCATCCGCCCTGACTGCTACAGAATTCAGCGCATTGCAGAACTGATCTCGGGGATCAAGGAACTGTGGGCTTTTGAGGATACTCTAAATATGGCGATTAAAATGACCGATCCCACAGCGCGATCGGAAAATCTTAATAACTATTGAAAAACTAGTTCTATAGGTTAAAAAAATCACCTAGCCTGATCACCAGGAAATGAGTTCTCAACTAGGATTTACTGAGTCTCTTTCATTGGTTAAAAAAATTACGCGACTGACAACGCTAGACTCAGGAAAACGTAAACAACTGTGTCGATTCATACCTGGTCTTCCGTAAGCAAAATGGGAGCAAGCCATGGTTGCGGTCACTTGGCTTGCTCCCATTTGCCGTGATTTTCAGTGGCGCTCTCTCTTGTTGGTCGCTAACCGCTCCAGAGCGCCGGAATCGCTCAGCGCCGTCCGCTACCTAACCCGATCGTCGCGCTAACCAAGCGGCCACCGCTTGGACAATTCGTGCTGCCGCCTGACCATCACCGAAGGGATTGGCCGCGTGGGCCATGGCTTCGTAAGCAGCGCGATCGCTTAGCAAAAGGCTCGCTTCCCGCACAATATCGGTCGTGGCCGTGCCGATCAGTTTGGCCGTGCCCGCCGCGATCGCCTCGGGCCGTTCCGTCGTGTCGCGCAACACCAGCACCGGCTTGCCCAAACTCGGGGCTTCCTCTTGCAACCCGCCGGAGTCCGTAAGAATCAGGGTCGATCGCTGCATAGCTCCAATCAACGCCGAATAGTCCAATGGCTCCGTCAAAAACACGCGATCGTGCGATCCCAGCTTGCCGATCAGCGGTTCGCGCACGGTCGGGTTGCGGTGCAGCGGCAACACCAGCGACAGATTCAGGAAGCGATCGAGCAGCCCCAAGAACCCATCGGCAATTTCAGTCAACGGGTCGCCCCAATTTTCCCGACGATGTACCGTTGCCAAAATTACCGGCCCCGCCGACCAATCAAGCGATCGCCCGGCCGTCGCTGTGCCTGCGAGGGAGGCGATCGGGCAAGGCGGATTTTTCGCCGCCACCGCCAACAGCGCATCAATCACCGTGTTGCCCGTTTGGTGAATTTCGCCCATCACCCCCGACTTCTGCAAATTCACCACCGCCAAATCCGTCGGCGCAAAGTGCAACTGCGTCACCTGGGAAATCAGCCGCCGATTCGCCTCCTCGGGAAACGGACTGTAGAGATTGTCCGTCCGCAAACCCGCCTCCACATGCCCCACGGGAATTTGCTGATAAAACGCCGCCAGGGCCGCCGCAAAGGCCGTCGTCGTGTCACCCTGCACCAACACCAAGTGGGGCTGAATTTCCGCGAACAGCTCCCCCAACCCGGTCAAGCTACGACAGGTAATATCCGTCAGGGTCTGCCCCGGCTGCATAATCGCCAAGTCCCGATCGCCCTGCAACTCAAATAGCCGCATCACCTGCTCGACCATTTCCTTATGTTGGCCCGTCAGCAGAATTTGGGTCTCGAAGCGATCATCCTGCAAAAACGCCCGCGCCACCGGAGCCATCTTGATCGCTTCCGGTCGAGTCCCGATCGTCACACAAATCCGCATCCGGTCAGCCACAGCGCCAATCCATCCTGTGAATCAATTAGTTGAATCAATTTTGGGGTGCAAGCCCGCCCTACAGATTACCGGCTCATAAGTCATAGAGCGTCTTTAGCCAGTCCACAAAGGCATGAACCTGGGGATGATCAAAATTAAAAACAGCCCGCTCTCCAGTTTTGAGCCATGCACCGGGTTTATGATGCCAAGCCAACCATGTGTAGATGTGTGCTTTATCTAGGTGCTTATCGTCGAATGTTGCACCTAATTGTTTTGCCTGACTAACAGAAGTTTGTACGTGTATCCATAAATCTTCGCGATCGTTGGGAATAAGCTGAGATAGTAGAGTTTCCGTCATTCCAGGCGAGTGATTATCCGGTATTACCCAAATTCCAAATTTTTTATCATTATCAATCTTTTCAACAAAGCCTTGATTAGGAATTTGCTTAGGGAATGGAATGTGATCTAACTCATCAACTGCTTTACAAGTCTGACAGATTCCATCCCATCGAGATTGAGCATTAGTGTCAGCATCAATGACAATGCCCAATGAGTGTAGATTGGAGTCGCTTGCAGCAGTCGCAAGACGCTCACTAGTAATATTATTAATTCCCCTTGCATCTATGATGTCGATCCGTGGATCTTTAATTGGGTTCTTTGACTTTTTTCGACGACTAACAATTTGCCAGTGTGGAAGATAGATATCTAAAATTTCAGAAGTGATATTTTTATCACTACTTCCTTCTACAAAAAGAAATCTTTTCCGATTACGATCTGACTTCATCTTTATCGAACCTCAACCTGATCTTCAACAGCAATGACGATTTTATCTGTGTCGTAGCTGGTGCTATGATCGCGCTTCGCATCAATTCGATGAATCATGATTTCATCGTCGTAAATTTCTTCAGCTTCGATCAGTTCTCCCAGAGCTTCCCAGCAATCACGGCTATGGGTTGTTGCAAAAACTTGGATATCTAGCTTTTTGGCACTTTTCCAGATAAATTTCCAAAGATCAATCATGACACTATAGTGAAAGCCAGTGTCAATTTCATCAATTAATAGAACTTGCCCTTTTGCATTAACCATCGTTAATGCAATGCCAAGTAGCCGCCAAATTCCGTCTCCCATACTTCCCATAGGATTTCTGTTGTTTTCATCACGAAGCTGAATTAGAAATCCTTGCCTAGAACTCAGATTAACTCTTTCAAATTTACCGTGATCAGGTGCGATTCTTCTGATTTTTGGCTCAATAATCTGAATTGCCTCTATAACCAAATCTTCTTTTGGTGTTAGAACAATTTCATCAAAAAGTTTTGCAACTTTTTCAGAATTCAAAGCAGTTGATACTAAAAATTCAAGATCCTGATCATATGGAGAAGAATCTTGAGAATAGAGAGATCGATCAAAAGGAATTTTGAAGTCTGGAGATATATCAACTGAATATAACAGCGAACCGAAGTTTTGATCCTGTTTTTCTAGAAGAAGTTTTGGCCAAGTTTCTTTGCGAATGTCGGAAAGACTATGAAGTTTTAAGCCTCCCTTTTGACTTGTATCAATTTGAATAGAAATGCTTTCTTTCGTTCCTTCCTGGTGTAAACCCAAAATTCTTACAACTTCTCCATTGTTCACATTTCGATTATTGAATAGATGGGTGATCTCTGCAATGTATTCTCTAGAATTTACATATTCTCCAGAGTTACCAAGAGGAGAAACTTCGCCACGATTGATGTGTAAGTTAACGATGGACTGGGCGGGATGCTCCTGGGTCATGAGCAAGTAAATCGCTTCTAGGACTGAGGTTTTGCCGCTGTTGTTTTTGCCGGTGAGCAGGTTGATGCGGCCCAGTTTTGGGATGGTGAAGTGGGAAAACTGGCGGAAGTTTTCGATTTCGAGACTTTGGAGCATGGTGGAGATCTCCTGAGGGACAGAGAAGGGACGATCGCCCTGATAGGTCAAGGTGGATTAGTTCAAAACTAACGCGAAAAACCCTGATCCAGTGCTGGCAGGATCGGGGTTCTCGCGTGATGGTCGATCGCCCTTAGCGCGATCGGGAGGGGCGAAAGGCTGAATCTATTGCAGCAAACTCCGCAACATCCAAGCGTTCTTTTCGTGAATTTGCAAGCGCTGGGTCAACAGATCGGCCGTGGGTTCATCGTTCGCCGCATCGGCCAGGGGGAACACCGCCCGCGCCGTGCGCACGACAGCCTCTTGGCCTTCCACCAACTGAGCAATCATCACCTCGGCGCTGGGAACGCCCTCAGCCTCGGGAATGGAAGTTAGCTTGGCATATTCGCTGTAGCTGCCGGGAGCCGGGAATCCGAGCGATCGAATCCGTTCCGCAATCAAATCCACCGCGAGGGCGAGTTCGGTGTACTGCGCCTCGAACATCAGGTGCAGCGTGTTGAACATGGGGCCCGTGACGTTCCAGTGGAAGTTGTGGGTTTTCAGGTAGAGGGTGTAGGTGTCGGCCAGGACGCGGGAGAGGCCGGCGGCGATGTTGGCGCGATCGGCTTCGGGAATGCCGATATTAATGACGGGAGTGGAAACAGCCATGGTGAATTACCCAACTTCATGAAATGACTTTAGCTGGAGAAAGGGGTACGATCGGGTTGTCTTTATCATAGTCATATTGATTTTGAGTTGCAATACGTCAAATTGTCCTGACTGCGGGGGGTGGGTGCAGCCTGCTGATCCCTTGACCTGTGGCAAATGGAGATCAGTAAAATCACTTAGTATGGGTTCGTTTTTGAGGGGAACAATGCGGCAAGTTTTTTGGGTGGGAGCGCTGCTGTGGGTGATGGCTCCGGAAGCGATCGCGGCGACCAATCCGGTGCTGCAAATTGGGATTGTGCAGCGGTTTGGGGAGCAGCCGGGAACCCTGGAGTTGAAGGCGCAACCGGGTGATCGGCTGACGGTGCAAGTGGATTTGCTCGATCGCACCCAAACCTTGACGGGCGATCGCTTGGTGTTGCAGCCGATCGCCCAACCCTTGCCGGAACCCGTTGTTGATGAGCGGGTGGTGCTGGGTACTTACCGCAGCTTTGAAACGGCGGAGGCGGCCGCGAACCAATGGCGATCGCGCGGGATTCAGGTGGAGTTGGCCCAACCGTCGGAGCGCTGGCAGGTGTGGGCCAAGCGGGAAATTTATCACCAGCCCCTGTTGCGGCGGTTGTTGCTGGATAGCGTTCGCGCCAACCCGCCCGCCACAACCGGCGGCCAGCCCAGTTTGTTTAGTCAGCGGCGCGATCGCAACCTGTTGGTGAGCGGGGCGATCGGGGGTCAATCCTTTGCCAGTGAGCGCTTAGAGATTTCGGCGGGCAAAGGGGCGATCGAGGTGGGGCGCGATCGATTCGCCGGTTCCCTGAAGCTCCAGCGCAACGCCTATGGCAGCTACACAATCGTCAATGCTGTACCCACGGAAACCTATCTGCGCGGCGTGGTTCCTTACGAAATTGGGGCCGGCGCACCGGAATCCGCCCTGCAAGCCCAGGCGATTTTGGCGCGTACCTATGCCCTGCGGAATTTGCGGCGGTTCGCGATCGATGGCTACCAACTCTGCGCGGACACCCACTGCCAGGTCTATCGCGGCCTGAAAGCGGCCACGGCCCGGGTCGATCGGGCGATCGCTGCCACCAACGGTCAGGTACTCACCTATCAAAACGAGCTGATCGACGCGCTCTACTTTTCCACCTCCGGCGGCGTAACAGCCCACTTTACGGATGTGTGGGACGGGCCCGATCGTCCCTACCTGCGGCCCGTAGTCGATGCCCATCAACCGATTTGGGACTTGGCGGCGCGGCCCCTGTCCGATGAGCGCAACCTGCGGCAGTTCCTGGCGATCGCCCAAGGTTGGAACGAGCTGGGTTGGCGCGATTTTCGCTGGCGACGCAGCAGCACCCTGCCGGAAATTGCCCAAGGCTTGCAGCGCTATTGCCGGGCCCAAAACAGCGATTGCGCCAACCTGAAAACCGTCCAAAGCCTGACCGTGACGGAGCGATCGCCCGGCGGCCGAGTACGCAAGCTGACCGTCGCAACCGATCGCGGCCCGCTAGTGCTCGAAAAAGATGCGGTTCGCAGCGCCTTCATGGCTCCGCGCAGCACATTGTTTTACCTGGAGCCGATCGGGGGCGGCACGCAACCGCTGCGGGGCTATGCCTTTGTGGGCGGCGGCTGGGGCCACGGCGCGGGCCTGAGCCAAGCGGGATCGCAAAAGCTCGCTCAGCTTGGTTGGAATGCCAGCCGAATTTTGCAGTTCTATTACCCCGGCACGCAGTTACAACCCATGAGCGATCGGCTAATTCTCTGGCGCGATCCACAACCGCAATAGCGATCGTTCCCATCCCAGCCAAGGGGGTAAAACCCCTTGGCCGCGCAGGAGGAGTGATGGTTAATCGTGAAACATCATCAAAACATTTGTGGTCACTATGAATTCAGCGATCGAAACCGAAATTTGTGAGTGTGAAACGCGACTGCGTGCCGCAATGAGCACGTCTAATCTGTCTGAATTGGACGCGCTTATTGCTGATGATTTGCTCTTTTCTGGGCCGACTGGCGAGCTAGCGACTAAGGCGATGGATTTAGAGTTACATCGCACAGGAAGTACTCAGTTTCATGAGTTGGTGTCTAAGGCGCTAGAAATCCGAGCTTTGAGCGAAAATGTTGCGCTTGCATCGGCGCATATTTTCTTGAGTGGATCGTATCTAGGAAATGCTTTTGCGGGAGATTTCCGCTATATGCGGGTTTGGCGCAGGGGTGAAGCGGGCTGGCAAGTGGCTGGGGGAAGTGTGACTCCTTATAATTTCTCTTAGGTAGGGTTTAAGGAACGCCATGTCAGTCTAGCCAAGACAGCATCCATTCTGAAAAAATGATCGCCTCTTCTCGCGGCGTGATTTGATGGCTTTATCGATGGTCTATAGGTTTAGGTGGGCATTGCTCACCCTACTGGCTACTCACCCTGCAAAATTCGCTTTTGAGCAGCGTGGTACTCCATGCCAACTTGGTAAGTTTTGATTGGTTTAGCTCGGCGCGTAATTACAATCCAGTCAATAAATTTGGGAGAGTATAGAAAGTTTTTATAGGCAATTGCCATTTGATGCGCAGCCTCGGCGTAAGGGACTTTACCCGTCGTAGTCCCAAGTCCTGGACATGCAATAACATTAATTTTCCGGCTGGAAGTTTGATTGTGATAATGGACGGCTAAAAGCATTGCCCACATGGCTGAATAGACGTGATCAGTATGGGCAATAGGCATGGGAACTCGCATCGTTGGGGTGTGAGCAATAAAGGGATGATGTGGATGTCCAGTTTCTATAATCATGGAAGTTCCAACGGGTTGCTCACCAAGATAATTTCGCAAAATCGCTGCTTGGACATTTTCCATCACCCTTTTCCCGAAGAAATTGACAATTGCTAAGTCCACCCCTCCATCCATCATTCCGAAAGAGTTGGCAGCACTGACCATGCAATCAAATTCTGCCAGCCTTTCAAAATATCCTTGAACAATTTCAACATTAGGTAAATTTTGGAATTCTTCTTTCCATGCTTTGCATAAAGCCTGTTTGGGATCTACTAAAATGAGTTTCATGATCCTTGAGTTATGAGTTTGTTGAAGCTTCTGAAATTGTAAGGATTTACGAACTCGGCAAGACGATCGCCCGTTGTACCCAGCCCGCCCGATCGCCCGTCAGAACCAACGCAGTGTTAGGCAATGGGCACAACATGGAGACGTAACCCAAGCACCTGTAAAACTTTGAGAACCGTAGCAAACTCTGGATTACCTTCAAGTGACAAAGCCTTGTAGAGACTTTCACGCCCTAACCCTGTTTCACGGGCAATCTGGGTCATCCCTTTAGAGCGGGCAACATCTCCCAACGCTGCCACGATTAGGCTTGGATCACCCTCTTCAAGAGCAGCTTCCAAATAAGCAGCAATATCTTCCTTGGTTTCCAAATGATCCGCTGCATCCCAAGAATGAGTTTGAACGATCGTCATAGAAACCTCCTATAGGTTTTGCGCTAAATCTAAGGCTGTTTTGATGTCTCTTTCCTGAGTGCGTTTATCCTTTCGTACAAAAGCATAGGTGGGCATTGCCCACCCTACAGATTACTCGGTGCGCTCACGATTTCCCGCGACGCTCGAACGGACGGCGGAGAGGCCGTTCGCTGCAGCGCTCTGGTTAGGCAGCTCAAAATGTGTCAACATATCCTCTGACTCCTCGCTCGTAATTGGTCAAGAGCGCAGCATAAACGCAGTCTATCCACGCCTTGTCCTCGGCTGCCTTTGGACCAACATAGTCATTCCCAGCCGCCATGGTCTCCAACCTGAACTGCATCCTGCCAGCCAAACTCTCGGCATGACCGGCTGGTGTGAGACTCTCCGGCACTGTATCGAGAAACACCTCGCCATCTGTTGAAACCCAAAGCATGTGGTCTCCTGCATCATCGTCTTGGGCGGCGATGAGACTCTTCAGCTGTTCTTTTGTGGGATTATTTTTTACGTTCATAATGGCGTGAGTGTGAAAGCTGCCTAACTATATATTAGACCTCATATACAGGACAAATTTCTCCAGATGGGTGTTGTCAAGCAACTGCGATCTAAGTCCGGCATCGTTTATGTTATCTCGCGTCCGTGGGATAATAGCCCAGTTGCAGGGCTTTTGCCGCAACTAGAGTTATGGAAGCACCACAGCCACCCAAGCTCCTTGATCGCGTTCGCCAGACTGCCCGCTTCCGGCATCTCAGTCGCAAGACAGAAAAATTCTAATCTGCGCTGCATTCGAGACTTCATCTTGTTTCACCAGAAGCGTCACCCAAAAAGTATGAGCGTGCCAGAAGTCCAATCCTGTCCGTCAGTGTATTGCTAGCGATCGACCTGTTGCCACCTCAATCACTCACGTTCTCAATATCGACCTGTTGCCACCTCCAATCACTCACGTTCTCAATCTAGGCAATCGCAGTTCCTTCGATAAACCCGTCTAGCCATCAGCCTGTCGTGGTTTCTGAGATTGTAAAGATCTACAAATTCGGCAAGACGATCGCCTGTTGTACCCAGCCTGCCCGATCGCCCCGCGCCGTTAGCTCCACCACCATTCCCGGTTCGCCGCGCACCAGCCAGACCACCCGCGATCGATCGTCCGTCGGATCCATGTGGTCGTAATAGGGCGTGGTCGGTTGGTGCGATCGCCCCGCCAGATGACCCAAACTCACTTCCGGTTGACCGCTGATCAGCTCCGCGCCCGGGGGTAGGACGATCGCCGCGCGGCAGGGTTGCACCGCCCCCTTTTCGATCGCCTTTTGCGTGCCATTGGTCGGCAACCAGCCCGTGTTTTGCACCACCCACTCCACTTGGAACAGCCGATCGCCCAAGGATTGCGCCGTGGCCTTCACCGGTTCCAGACGCGGCGAAATCAGCAATTGCCACAGCAGCCAGCGGGGAAACCGTTCGATTTCTCGCTCCAACAGGTGAGCCGGTGGGTTGCGCCAGGTGCAAATTTGGTTCCAGCCGCCCAGTTCCACCTTGCCCAGTTGCGGATGCTCCCAGGCGTACCAGTCCACATAGCCGCGCCCGTCCAGCACCTCATCGTTCCACTTCAGCAGCGCCAAATCTTCCTCGATCGGGTGGTCATCCAGCCATTCCAGCAGCTTCGGCGTTTTCACCCCCGCCGCCTGGGGCAGGTTCCACAGCTCCACCGTCCAGGCAAATAGCCCCCGCTCCTCATAGCACCAATCGTCAAAGGCTCCGGTCATCACATTTTTCGGATGGTCGCAGTAGCCCTCAAACACGCTGGTGGCGGGGTAGTCCGTCAGTTCTGTGCCCTTTTGCCCGATCGCCCGGTAATTCAGCCAATCCGCTTGGGGCAATTCCATGTCGGTGGCGTGGCTGTAGGGACGCAACAACAGGCCGCCAAAGGTGTGAAAGGCCACGGCGGCGTTCAGGTTGGGGTGATGGGCAATGAAGTCCGCGATCGCCCGGGTTTCCGGCTCCGAGGTGGGATAGTTACCCGCGCCGGCCTGTTCCGGCTCTGGTCGCCACTGCATCGGGAAGTTGCGGTTGAGATCGAGGCCTTCCGTGGGAGGTGGAGTGGCGATCGTCGCGCCATCGTAGCGATCGATCCGGCCTTCCGGCAGCAGTCGATAGTAAGTACCGCCCGTTTCGATCGGGTCGCGCCGTACCAACAATCGGGGATCGCGATCGGACACTTTCCAGGCCCCATTGGGGTCGGGCACACGCATCCAAAGAATCCGCCCGTCCCCATCGATATCTTCCATTTGCAGTTCGCTGGGGCCGCCCGCCAACCGATCGCCCGGGTAGGGTCGAGTGCTCGATCGCACAAATTTGGGGCGATCGGCCAAGGCCAGCTCGGCTCCGTCGGGATTCACGCGCGGACAAAGATAAAACACCCGCGAATCTAAGCAACGCGTAACGTCCGGATCGTTGCCGTAGTGCTTTGTCAAAAAGTCGAGGAGATAGAGGCAGGCCGTTGAGGGCGCAAGCTCCGTGGCGTGAATATTGCCATCCACCCAGAGGGCCGGCTTGTGGCGATCGGGCCCCGTCTCGCGATTGGTGATGGTTAGTAACCAAATATCCCGGCCCTCGTAGCTGCGGCCAATTGATGCCAATTGGACAAGCTGCGGAAATGCGGCCGCGTAGCTCTGCAAAATCTCCGACAGCTCCGCATAGCGGTAGAGACGATCAAAAGAAACCTGACCCATGGGTGTTCTGTGTTCTTGGCCCAGCCAGACCAGAGGATGCATCGTGAATCACCATACCCGCCCATTTGGGGCTTGATCGGGATGCCGATCGACGTAAATCGACATGCAGACGTAAATCGACATGCAGACGTAAATCAAAAACGACTAACGCGAGATCGATGCCCCATCAAAACCCAATCAATGCCCCATCAAAAAATGCCCCATCAAAACCCAATCAAAACCCAATCACGACCCAACCAAGGCTCATGCCGCCGGTTTGGGGCCGGTTGGGGGGAAATCAAACCCGGCCGGATTGTTCACCAACCAGGGCGATCGTGGCTCAGGAAGGGATGCCAGCCGTTGGATTCCAGCACTTTAACACCTCCCTAAGGGGTCTTGCCCCCCATTACCTCCACCCTTGTCGCAATTCCCGTACCCGCGCGATCGCGCCAGGCCATACAGAATCCTTTAGATTAGTTTTAAGGTTGTAAACATTTATTCACAGTTTCCCACCCCCTAGCTCAAAACATCGGTACTGATTTGGGGCTAAGGAGCCGCTGTGAGCCTGTTGCTAGCCCATTGTTGGGCTGTTGACTTGGTTGATGACGAATCCCCGGGATCTGTCCATGGATCCATGTATTTGGCTTATTTGGATCCCTTGGTCTGTTCATTTGGTCTGTTCATTTGGTCTGCTCACTGCAATCTGCCCATGATGACCTTTGGTGATTGCTCTGCCACCACGAGCCAACCCCGTCCAACTGCGTAATCTTGCCCTCTTGCCCCTCTCTGCACCATGTTTGAGTACTTTACCGATCGCGCCATCCAAGCCATCTTGCTCGCCCAGGAAGAATCTCGCCGCTTGGGTCATCGCCTTGTGGGCAGTGAGCAAATCCTGCTCGGTTTGTTGGGTGAACAGTCCAGCCCGGCGGCTCAGTTGTTGGCGGCGGCGGGGGTCACCCTGGAGGGGGCCCGGGCCCGGGTGGAAGCGCTGATTGGTCGCGGCGCGGGCATGGTTCCTGACGAAGTGCCCTTTACGCCCAAGGTGAAGGCCCTGTTTGAGGCGGCCTTGGCCGAAGCGCGCCAACAGGGCCAAAAGGTGGTGGCTCCGGAGCATTTGCTGTTGGCGATCATTCGCGATCGGGACAACTCGGCGGTGAAGGTGCTGCGGAGTATGGATGTGGATCCTGATCAATTGCGGATCAACTTGATTCGGTTGCTGGGCGAAACGGCGGCGGTGGCCGCGGGCGATCGGGGCGAGTCCCGGCGAGAGTCCACGGGCGATCGCACCGATAGCGGCAACATTTTGGCCACCTACTGCACCAACCTGACCCAGGCGGCGATCGAGGACAAGCTCGATCCTGTGGTGGGGCGCGATCGGGAAATTGAGCGCGTGGTGCAAATCCTCGGTCGCCGCACCAAAAATAACCCGATCCTGATTGGCGAACCGGGCGTGGGCAAAACCGCGATCGCGGAAGGACTGGCCCAGCGGATTGCCCTGGCCGACGTGCCGGAAACCCTGCTGGATAAGCAAGTCTATTCCCTGGATATGGGGCGGCTGCTGGCGGGTACGCAATATCGCGGAGCCTTTGAAGAGCGGCTGAAGGAACTGGTCAGCGAAGTGCAGCGGGCCGGCAACGTGATTGTGTTCATTGATGAAGTTCACACCTTGCTGGGCGCGGGCGGCATGCAGGGCGGCCTGTCGGCGGGCAACCTGCTGAAGCCGGCCCTGGCGCGCGGTCAGTTGCAATGCCTGGGGGCGACGACGTTGGATGAGTACCGGCAATACATCGAGCGGGATGCGGCCCTGGAGCGGCGGTTCCAGCCGGTGAAGGTGGGTGAGCCGACCCCAGCCGAGGCGATCGAGATTTTGCGCGGCCTCCGCAGCACCTATGAAACCTTCCACAACGTGCTGATGACCGATGAGGCGATCGCGGCGGCCGTCACCTTGGCCGATCGCTACATTGCCGATCGGTTCTTGCCCGACAAGGCGATCGACCTGATCGACGAAGCCGGTTCCCGCGCCCGTGTCAGCGTCGGCAAAAAGCCCGCTCACATCCGCGATTTGGAGCAGCAACTGGCCCAAACCGTGGAGGAAAAGGAGCAGGCCGTTGAAAACCAAGACTTTGAAACGGCGGCCAAACTGCGCGATCGGGAATTGGTGATCACCGAAGAACTGGCGATCGCCCGCCAAGCCCCCGCCACCGAGCGCCCGCGCCCGACGATTACCGCCGAAGACATCGCTGAAATCGTCAGCCTCTGGACAGGCGTACCGGTAACGCAGCTTTCGGACGCAGAAGTGGGACAACTGCTGAACCTGGAAGCGAAGCTGCACGAGCGGCTGATTGGGCAAAACGAGGCGATCGAAGCGGTCTCGAAGGCCTTGCGCCGAGCCCGCTCCGGCCTGCGAAATCTGGAGCGCCCGATCGCCAGCTTCCTGTTCCTCGGCCCCACGGGCGTGGGCAAAACGGAACTGGCCAAAGCCCTGGCCAACTTCATGTTCGGCTCCGATGAGTCGATTATTCGGATCGACATGTCCGAATTCATGGAACCCCAATCCACCTCAAAGCTAATCGGCAGCCCGCCGGGATTCGTCGGCTACGGCGACGGCGGCCAGCTCACGGAAGCGGTACGCCGCCGTCCCTACAGCCTGGTGCTGTTTGACGAGGTGGAAAAAGCCCACCCGGACGTGTTCAACCTGATGTTGCAGTTGCTCGATGAAGGGCGGCTGACGGATTCCCAAGGGCGGGTGGTCAGCTTCCGCAATTCGCTGATCGTGATGACCTCCAACCTGGGAGCCAAGGCGATCGCCAAGGGGGGCGCAAACCTGGGCTTTGGCCTAGCCAGCGACAGCGCCGAGGGTCGCTACCAAGCAATCCGCGATCGAATTACCGATGAGCTGAAAAACTTCTTCCGCCCCGAGTTCCTGAACCGCTTGGACGAGGTGGTGGTGTTCCGCCCCTTGGAAAAATCGGAAGTGCGGCAAATTGTCGATCTGTTGGTGGTGCAGGTGGCCGGTCGGCTGGTGGAGCAAGACATTCGCTTGACCGCGAGCGATCGATTCAAGGACAAGGTGGCCGATGAGGGTTTCGACAGCAGCTTGGGGGCCCGCCCGCTGCGCCGCAAGGTGACGCAACTGCTGGAAGATGCCCTGGCGGAGGCGATTTTGTCCGGTCGGATCAAGGGGGGCGATCGGGTGTTGGTGGACTTAGCCGACAACGGTGAAACCCTGCTCGATATCCAATCTCAGGCGATCAACCTGCGCTTACCGGCGGGGGTGAGCTAAGGGCGTTCGATCGGGGCGATCGCACCGCTTCAGATATTCGCGGGCAGCTCCCAGCTTGTGGGGCTGCCCGTCATGCTGTTTGATCGATCGGCTATTGCCTGCGCACCGAATTAGGGCCGCCTCGGATAGTAACCGTCGCGGCAAATGACGTAGCGAATGGGGGTTGGGCCGCCATCAGACTCTTTGAGGGGAGCTAGCTTAGGCAATTGAAAAGTGACTGACCCATCGCCACCGTATTGAATACCCAAAATTGAGAAAAGCGCTGGATACATATCAATCCGCATGGTTTGACCATCGCAGAACTCCCAGTTATCTGGCGCATAGTTACCAGCAAAGAGGCGAATTTCGCCGATCGTTCCATCTTCCATGGTTGCAATACTCCGAGTCTTTGAGTTAGTGAAATGCCTCGGCCATAAGGCTTCACCGGTATGCATCGCATCTTAGCTGCTCGATCAAGGGAACTCTAATGAATTGTTAACCTTGAAAAATAGGATTTTGCTCTGCATTCAGGTCACTTTAAGCAATAGCTTATTTTGAATTTTGCAATCTAGTTTATTGCAGTTTTGATCGTAAAGATTCAATTTTTCTGGCGCGTGTTTCGGCTTTTTTGCAATTCAAAAGCTGTTCTAGAAAGCTCCGTTTAAAAGATCGAGATAATGTGCGCCATTTCTCTAGATATTGATTTTGCTGGAGGAAGGATTCTAGATCCGGCGGCAGGATCAAATTTTCCACTGCATCTAGGGCATTCCAAGCACCATTGGCTTGGGCAATTTCCATAATTCTTAAGCCGTTGTGGTGCATTTTATTTTGTTCAAGCAGCTTTCTAATTTTTTCCTTATTCACTCGGCTCCAATAGCTTTTGGGATTGCGGGGTGAAATTCGCAGCTTGGTTCGTTCGGAATCAACTTTGTTGGGAAGGCTGTCAATCCAGCCATAGCAAAGAAGCACATCAACAATATCTGAATAGGTGAAGTCTGCTTTTTGGGACGATTTTTTATAAAAGACTAACCAAGCCGAGGTTTTTTGGTGCCAGTTTTGGTCTAGCCATTTGTTTAAATCTTGCAGGCGATCAATAAAAACTGACTGGATTTCGGTCACGATATTGCTACCAAGTTTTCATGATTTTTCAAGAATCATGGTTAATCTAAACCGATTGTCATGTGATGCAACGTACTTGGGACTACAGGCCCACTTGGATTGTGGGAGCGATCACATAACTTCATCGATCTTGTAATTTCATCGATCTTGGGGGACAAGGCGCAATCGCTACAATGGGAAAACGCCAGCCCGATCGCGGTCAAAGTTCAACGATTTTTGCTCCCCCCAGCCTATGTCGGATCCCAAACGCCCCATCCCAAACCATGATGCTGGTTTGCCATGGGTGCGATCGCCCCAACACCTGTGGCTGATCGGAGCGGCGATCGCGACGGTGATTCTGTGGCAACTGCCGTGGGGTCACCAAGTTTTGTATCCCTTTTCGATTCTGGCGACTTGGTTCCATGAAATGGGGCATGGGGTGGCTGCGATGCTTCTGGGTGGGCGGCTTGAGACGTTGTTACTCCATCCCAGTGGCAGCGGCGTGGCTCAACACAGCGGCCAGCTTTGGCTAGGGCCGATCGGGCGGGCCTTGGTGTCGGCGGGTGGGCCCTTGGGTGCGCCTTTGGCCGGCTATGGGCTATTGCGCCTTTCCCAAAAGCGCTTGCCTCGGGTGCAGTTGGGGCTATTTTTGTTGGGTTGTGCGCTGCTGCTGTCGGTGTTGTTGTGGGTGCGCACGCTGTTTGGGGTATTGGCGATCGGGGCGTGGGGCATTGCGATCGCGTTGATTCCGCTCTATGGAGCCCCGTGGGCGCAATATTTTGCGCTGCAATTTTTGAGTGTGCAGGCTTGCATCAGTACGTTTTCCCGGCTGGACTATTTGTTCACTGAAAACTGCACGATTCAGGGTGTGGCGATGGTCTCGGATACGGGACAAATGGCCAAGCAGCTTTGGTTGCCCTATTGGTTTTGGGGGGCGCTGTTGGCGGCGATTTCGCTTTATTGTTTGGGGTCAGGTCTTTGGCGCTTGGCGCGATCGCGTCCCGGTGAAGGGTGAGGCGGCTTTAGGGGCGATCGCCGCCCAACCGAATTAGAGTTGTTGAAGGCGTGACGAGTGGCAGTGCGAGATGAATGACAATTGGTATTTCCTCCCAACCAGGCTCCCTACCACGACCGCGTGATGGGCGATCGCGACAATGGGGCCAAAACTGGCCCAAGCAGTTCTGGTTGCTCTCTTGGTTTTGAAGAGGTGAATCAAGAACCCCTATCGCTCGTTTGAACGATCGGTGAGGGGCGATCGGGCACGGGTCATCACGCCCGTGGCTTGGCTGTTCATGCGCATGGCGCGGGCGGCAGCTTGGGATAGGGTGTTCACTTCGTGCAAAAGGCGTTCCGGGTCAAACTTTTCCCCCAGCACCACATCCACTGTCAGGTTGGGATGATCGACCAAAATTGGTGAAGCCTCGGCACGATCGCCCAACAGCAGCACTTGCACCCGGGGCGCTTGGCGGCGCAATCCGGCCACCACTTCCCAACCATCCATGCCCGGCAGCCGCAAACTGACGATCACCACTTGGGGTTGCAACACGTCTAGCTGGGAGAGGGCGATCGCCCCGTCTGGAGTCCAAACCACTTGGTAGCCGGCCGCCATCAGCAGCTCACAAACGGCAATCGCTCGCTCCTCCTGGGCATCGATGAGAATCACCGATCCTGACGGTCGCCAATCCACCGGTTCTTCTCCGTTGGGAGCGGTGGGGTGCTCGGCGGCGGGGGCTTGGGAGGGAATTCCCACCGTGAAAGTCGATCCCCGATCGGGCAAAGAATCCACCTCAATCCAGCCCTTATGCAGATCCACTAACTGCTTGGTCAGGGCCAAGCCCAAACCCAAGCCGTCGTAGACCCGCCCGTAGGACGGATCGAACTGGTGAAACATCTCAAAGAGTTGCGGGATCCAATCCTCAGGGATGCCGATGCCTGTGTCTTCCACCTGCAACATCAACAGGCCTTGTTCGCGCCAAACTCGGACGATCGCCTGGCCACCCTCGGGCGTGAACTTGATTGCATTACCCAATAAATTGCTAAGAATTTGTCGCACGCGATGACAATCGGCCGAAAAGCGATCATCCTTCGCTAAGATTTGCACTTCCAACAGCAGTTCAATGCCGCGCTCAATGGCGTGGGGCCGCTCGCCATTCACCACCGAGTACACCAGTTGGGTAATTGAAAAATCGCTGACGTTCAATACGGTGCGCCCGGCTTCCACCTGCGACATTTCCAGCAAGTCTTCAATTAGCTTCAGCAAATGCTCGCCGCTGTCGTGGATGGTTTGCAGATAGTCGCGCTGTTTTTGGTTCAGTTGCCCGAAAGACCAGCGCAACAGGGTAGCCGACAGGCCAATCACACAGGTTAAGGGGGTGCGCAGCTCGTGGCTGATGGTGGCTAAAAATTCACTCTTGGCCCGGGCAGCCGATTTGGCGGCCAGCAGGGCTTCCTGCAAAACCCTGGTTTGGGTGCTGATTTGCTGACCGAGGGTTTGTTGTTGCTGCTGCAAGGTGGCATCCAGGTGAGCAGCCCGCACGGCCACGGCCAATCCCTGGGCAATTTGTTGGGCCAGGCTCACTTCTTCGGGAGTCCAAAGCCGGGCCCGATCGCACTGATGAAGCACCAAAAATCCCCATAACCCCACCGATCCGCGCATGGGAGCCAAAATTGGCACGGCCAGTTGGGCCCGCGCCGCCCGATCTCGCCCCCCATCGTTCACAATCCAGGTTTCCTGTTCCTGCGATCGCCATTGGGGTTCAAAGTCATCCACAAAGCAGCGATCGGCCCCCTCATAGAGCACCGAACCCACCTGGTCGTCCAAACGCGCTTCGTAGGTCACGCAATCGCGAGTCATTTGCCAGTTGGGATCATCCCAAGGGGAGGGCAGCCCTGCCGCCTGATCTGCCTGTCGCCAGAGCCGAATGGACTGTAACCGCGCCTGAAATTGGTAGATCAACGCTCGATCGACCCGCAAGCCTTGGCAAAGGGTTTGCAAGGTGCGGTCAATCACCACGGGCAACTCCTGTTCCTGAACAATCCCCACCAGCAAATCAATCAGGTGGCGATCGCCCTCCAATCGGGTTGGGGAGGGCCGAGGGGCCGGGGCCTGGGTCAACAAAGGAGTCGCCAGGGCCTGCGTCCAAGTGGCCAGCCACCGCACCAACACCGCCGATTGCAGCGACGCATTGGCCTTATGCCAGCCCTGGGGCACTTTCAACAGCCCTCGTTCTTTCATCAGCGCCTGAATGACCCGCCGATCGTCCGTCAGCCGCAGGTGATAGATCCCCGGATGGAGCGTGGTTTGATCTAATCCCTGGCGTAGGGTTTGGTGAGTCGTGGCCGCTGGATCCTCGATCGACCCGCGGCCATTGGCCTTGTGGTTTCGGCCCCGCCCCCGTCGCATCGATGACTCCGGCGCTTCCGTCACCATTCCGGTTGGATCCTCGCCATCGCTCGATCGCTCCATGGTCAACAGCCAAGCCAGCCCCGGCCCCGTCACCAGGGCAAAAGCGGGCTGTTGTCGCTTCCCGATCGTCGCGTCCCCTTCCGTTGCGATCGCCCCGGATTCCGGCAAATTACCTAATTCCTGGAGACAATCCAACGTTGACTGCCAGAGCAGCGATCGCACCTGTTGACAGCCCTCCGCCGTCAAGGTCCATTGCAATGATTGCGCAAACGAGCCACTCATGATCGGTACGCTGGCAGACAGCGTTCTAGGGGATGGCAGAAACTCCCAAATTCGACGTAGATTTGCGTAAATTTAGGCAGCCTGTAATGGATAAAAAACGGTTCAACCTCAAGCACCAAATTCAGCCACACCATTCAGATTGTCATGGCACCTTTGACCGTTGTTTGAGGCGTTGACGACTGGGATCATCCTGGCAGTGAAAGCTTGATGGCAGTCAACTGATCCAGAACCCGATCCCAACAGATGCAGGGTCAAAGTGAAGCAGCGTGCTAACTCGTCCTGACTAGAGGCTTCCTCAATGGGGCCCAAAAATGAGAATTGCTTTGAAATCACTCACTCAACCCAAAGCCGTCGAAAAATGCCTTTTTCCTGGCAGCCAACACTCAATAGGGCCAAGGGCATTGACAAAAACACCAAAAGAGAATCGCTAAAAAGGCGAGAAATGTCCTGCGATCGCCTATTTGGACAACAGCAACGATCACTAAGCCCAATGGCTGATGGAGCAGTCTCGAACCAATGTTCTCTGTTTGAGTAACTCTAAGATAGTAAATTTACGAGGAAATTAATCTAAAAAGTTTCTGGATTCTGATTTTGTAATTGAATCTGCTTCTTCCAAATTCAATTCAGATCACTATAAGGAATTAAAAATTCTGAAATCATGACAAAAATCTTATTCAAAAATTGGGCAATTAGTGTAACCTTCTTGAGGTTTTTCAACTAAATTTCAAGATTTTCTCTAAGATCTACAAAATTGTTTATGTAGTTTTGAATGAAGGAAATAGTCAAAACTTTTTGAAATGATACAAATCTTTACAATTAATGATTGCAATTAATAACTGTGATCAATTATTCAAGAAAACCCAACTCAGAAGCGCAATTAATCCTAGGTTAACGACATGATAATTGCAGATTTATTTCGTAGCAATGGCGTGTAAGGATCGGTAGATAACGCATTGATTGCGTATCAGTCGCTCATCAATTTCAGCCAAATTTCAGCCAAATTTCAGAGCAATTACGCAGCCCCAACATCCCCCAACATAATAGTGACGCGGCAATTGCGGAGAGATTGTGGAGAAACTGCGTAACTGTAGGATGTCGTTGAGATCTTTTTGCGTTGGGTTCTTTCATGGAGCCAGTGGATTTGTTGTGGCTGGGAGGATTGGCACTGGGGACAGTGGGCCTCTGTGCCAGTCAAGGCTTGGGGCTAACGCGGTCTTGGGGCCGGGCGATCGGGCGGGCCCTGTTGCAACTCACGGCGGTGGGCAGCCTGTTGGCCTTGGTTTGGGCGGCTCCGTCTCCGGGTAGCCTGGCGATCGCCCTGGGGGGATTGTGGGGACTGGCGGTGGTTTCCGCCCACCAACAAATGGGGCAACGATGGCCCCAACTCTTGCCCTGGTTGGTGGGTGGGCTGTTGGGGGCCGGGCTTTTGGCCAGTTTGCCGGTGGTGCTGTTGGTGCTGCGACCGGGTCAGTGGTTTGAGCCTCGGGTTTGGGTTCCCGTTGGGGCCGTGGTGTTGGGAGCGGCGGCCAATGGGGCGGCGATCGCGGGGGAACAGGCGATGATGGCGGCCCGATCGCACCGCAACGATATTGAACAGCGATTGAGTTTGGGGGCCACGGCCCAACAGGCGATCGCCCCCCATCGCCGTGCTGCCCTGCGATCGGCCCTTGTGCCAACGTTAAACGGTTTCACCAGCGCGGGACTATTCACTTTGCCAGGCTTGGTGAGTGGGGCCCTGCTGGCAGGCATGGATCCGCTGATGGCTGTGTCGGTGCAGCTCTTGGTGATGGTGGCGGCGGCGCTGGCTGTCTCCGTTGGTGCGCTGGTGGTGTCCTGGGGGGCTGGTCGTTTGTGCTTTGACCCGATCGCCCAACGATTGCGCTAGTAGCGTGGCTGCCTTAATTCGTTGGGTTAAATAACATGGCTGTTACTATCACCTGATCGTTAAGCAGCAAGATGCTCAAGCCTCTGGTTACCACGACTGGCTCCGCAACTTTGACCCAATGTATTAAGCCTGTCATGCTACTAGAGCGATCGCGCTAGGCCGATTACGCTAGGCCGAATTAAGCCAACTTGTGCCAACTTGCCACAGGGGACAGACTACAGCGGACGACAAGGGACGGAGTTGCCCCGTGGCGTGGTTAACTTTTGGACGCTTCTTCCTCGGCGGCAGAAACTACCGGAGTCGAAGCCAAATGGGGCGATCTCTCATGACTATGACTCAAGCCCCGCTGAAGCTGGTTAAATCGCAACTTCATCGCCAACTCCTCCTGGGGTTTGGTTTCGCGAATCTGCTTCAGGGGCAACAAAATAATAAATTCACTACCCTGATCCGGCTCAGAGATGCAGCGGAGTTGCCCACCATGCTGCGTAATAATTTGATGACTAATAAATAACCCTAGCCCAGCGCCTTGCCCAACGGGCTTAGTTGTAAAAAAGGGGTCGAATAATCGCGATTGAACTTGCTTGTCAATGCCTAAGCCGTTGTCGGCAATGGAAATCAGAACCCAGCGGTTTAAATCCACTTTGGTGCGAATTGTAATAGTGGGTTGCAATAAGGCTTTGGTGGACTCAAGTCCTGAACCATTCGCATCAAAAGTTTGTAATTTTGATCTCAGTTGCTCCGCAAAGGAAGCCCCTCGATTGCGCCGATTGCTGTTGGTATTGCTGGTGTTGCTAGTGTTGTTGCTAGCGCTAGAATTTCCAGAACTCAAATTACCGACACCAGCATTTCCCAGACTCGGTTGGCTATTGGGTTGGCCGGAATTTCGGGGAGACTTTGCGGGTAAACCAGCGGAGGTTTTCAAGACCGGTGGACGATGGCTTTCCCCATCAATGGATTCTGAATCGCTCAGGGAAATCTCGGTTTCTGACTCTGCACCCAAAACGACGGGAGCAGTATTTGGGGTGCTCGGGGATGAATCTGCCGGTTTACCATGAATGCGTTGGTAGCGTTTTTTCATGGTCTCGTCGAGGGAGTCGATCGAGTTCATGAGCAAATGCATAAAAACTTGGTTGAGCTGGCGTGCATAACACTCAACGAGGGGTAATTCTCCATAGACTCGCTCGATCGCAATTGCTGGCCGGAATGGGCGTTCTTCTAAGGCGTGGTCTAAGAGTTCGATCGTGCTGTCAATGCCCGCGTGAAGATCCACCGATTTCAAATCTGATTCATCCAAGCGCGAAAAATTGCGCAGGGCATTCACAATTCGATAAATCCGATCGGCTCCACGATCAATGGACTGAATGACCCGATCGCTATCTTCCAAAATAAAAACTAAATCCATTTCTCGGCTGCGATCTAAAATTTCGTCATAGGCAACGGGATAATATTTTTGATACAGTCGTATCAGGTCACAAAGATCCTGTTGATATTTTTTAAGGTGTCGCAAATTGCCTTGAATAAAGCTCACAGGATTATTCACTTCATGGGCAATTCCTGCCACCATTTTGCCCAAGCTTTCCATCTTGGCGCTGTGGATCAACTGAGCCTGAGAAGCCCGCAAATCCTGAAGCATTAACTCCAGCTCCATGATGCGAGCGCGATAGGTTTCCCGATCGAGATTTTGAGTGGCCGATTCAATTAAAGCGGCCTCCGCGCGATCACGCTCATCTAAGTTTTGCAAAGCCTGTTGCAGGGCTTGCCAAGCAAGGCTAATAAATCCCAAACTAAGCAGCACCAGAATGCCGCCAATGCTCAAAAGTCCATACAAACTATGTTGATGTAGGGTGCGCGTAATGGTGACCCGGGCGATCGCGCTCGGCTTGCCATACAAATCCACTAAATAGCGATAGCCCACCAAATTGCGCGATGAGTTAGTTACCTCGGTGCGCTGATTTCGTCTGATTTGACCAGAAAAATCAAAGGTTCCATAGAGGGGCAAATTGTTGGAGTGGCGGCTGACCTTAATTTCCAAAGCTCCCGGCACCAATTGGCTCAAATCCTGAAGCACGCGAGCATCCAGCCGCTGCCCCATCACAAACCAACCATCCACTTGATCCGGCTTTTGAGGATTGGGAATACTGCAAATGGCAATGCTTAACAAATCATTGTCAATGGCTACCACGCCCGCCAGCCGCTTTTGGTCTGGGTTTGATTGAAATCCTCTCGGCAAGGATTGCAAAAAATACGTCAAGGTTGTGGAGGGTTCATGATAGCGATCGTTGGCGGTGCTGCCGGACTGATTGGAAACTTGGCGCTCTCGGGCATGGCGAATTTTGCCATCGCGACCCACCACGGCCATGATGGTTAAATCAAAGCTTTGATAATTGGTTGGACTAAAATTATTACGAATAAAGTCTTCATTGGGTTGCTCTAGAAACCGATGGGTTGCATCCCAATAGCCATAGTCACAGGCCGATGGCAAAAGCTGGGCCGATCGCCGGTAAAGCAACCGAGTAAAGCGGTTGGTATGTTCTTCGATGGTTCTTTGTTCGAGGCTGGTGATGGTGTTCAGCAGGACACTCGCCACGCCCGTGTAAAGCAACCCTGATACCAACAAAATGGTCACCACGAGCTGCCGAAAGCCGCGTCGCACCTGCTCACTTTCAGACGAAGCTGATTTCAGCACAGAACTGCCTCAAGATCCTTTTCCATCTTTCCTTCAGAGTTATCACAAATAGAGGGGTCGCAACTTCAATTATTGTTAAATTTTTTCCTCTGGGATCCAATTTAGATAATTTTCTTTCGGGTTAACTCGGTTTTGAATTAATGGTAAATATCTTTGGGAGTAAACTGCCAGACAGATTGACCAGCAGACCGGTGGGCATGGGGGTGACGGTTGCTCAGGCTCGACGGGCAGCCATGGCGTGAAATTGGCCCCGATTCCGGGTTGGTCTCATGTGCTCTCAGGGGTGCTCAAGTTCAGGGAAAATCCCTAAGACCGCCGGAATCTGGGGCATTAAAGATTAGCAAAGGTTCATGATTAAACCCTTGCTTTTGCGATCGGGAATTTTATTTCTTAGCCCTAAAATCCTGCTTCGAGAATGACACTTTGGCGTAACACCTCCGTGGTATAGGGTTGCCAAAGATGTGACTTTTTAGACCTCCAATGGTAGAGGTAGTGGTTGCAAAGTCTGAATGCCGTGGAGAATTAGGCCATATTCGATCGCTTCCACAACGGCTTGATAGGAAGCTTCCAAAATGTTGCCGGAGACTCCCACGGTTGTCCAACGCTGGTGGCCGTCGCTGGATTCCACCAATACTCTGGTTTTGGCGGATGTGCCCGCGCCGCCATCCAAAATTCGCACCTTGTAATCGGTGAGGTGGAACTGAGCCACCACTGGATAAAACTGCACCAACGCTCGCCGCAGGGCCGCATCCATGGCTGCCACGGGGCCGTTACCTTCCGCCACTTCCAGCAGGGTGCGATCGCCCACGGTGACCTTAACGGTGGCCAAGGATTCCCGATCGCTCGGTTCACCAAAGTCGTAGTGAACGCGGCAATCTTTCAGGACAAAAAAGCTCGATCGCTGTCCAAGGGCCGTTCGCATCAGTAGGTCAAAACTGGCTTCGGCGGCCTCGAACTGATAGCCCTGATTTTCTAAAGTTTTGAGAGTTTGTAAAATCTGCCGACAGGCGGGGTCTTGTTTGTCGAGATCTAAGCCAAAGGAGCGGGCCTTGACCAACACATTGCTCAAACCCGATTGATCAGAAATGACGATCCGGCGCTGGTTGCCCACCCGATCGGGCGCGATATGTTCATAGGTTTGGGGATTGCGTTCCACGGCGCTGACATGGATCCCGCCCTTGTGGGCAAAGGCGGACAGACCCACATAGGGCGCGCGATCGTCCGGAGCCAAGTTCGCCAATTCACTGACAAAACGACTGGTGGCCGTCAACTCCGCCAACTGGGCGGCGGGAATGCAGTTCAGCCCCAGTTTCAACTGCAAATTAGGAATCAGGGTGCAGAGGTTGGCATTGCCACAGCGCTCGCCATAGCCATTGATCGTGCCTTGCACCATCCTTGCGCCTCCCTGGACAGCGGCGATCGCGTTGGCTACCGCCGTGCCGGAGTCGTTGTGGGTGTGGATTCCCAATTGGGCCGCGGGCAGCCATTCCCGCACCTCAGCCACAATCCGAGCTACCTCGTGGGGGAGTGTGCCGCCATTGGTGTCGCAGAGGGCCAACCAAGCGGCCCCGGCCTCGTGGGCTGCTTTGAGGGTGGCGATCGCGTAGTCGGGATTCGCCAAATAGCCGTCAAACCAATGTTCCGCGTCGTAGATGACCTGTCGCCCCTGACTGATTAAGAAGGCGATCGAATCGCGGATCATGGCGATGTTTTCATCGAGGGTGGTTTTGAGGCCCTCGGTCACATGCAAATCCCAGGACTTCCCAAAAATGGCTACCCAACGTGTCCCAGCGGCCAAAATGGGCTTCAGGAGCGGATCTTCCTCGGCGCTCATGTCCGGTCGGCGGGTTGAGCAAAAGGCCACCACTTCGGAAAATTCCAGCGGTTCTTCCTGAAGTTGCCAAAAAAACTGTACATCCTTGGGATTGGCCCCGGGCCATCCCCCTTCAATGAAAGGAATTCGCAGGCGATCGAGCTTGCGGGCAATCCGTAGCTTGTCCTCAATGGAAAATGAGAGACCTTCCGACTGGGCCCCATCCCGCAACGTGGTGTCATAGAGCCACAGTTGAGGACTCGCCTGGTGAGAACTGGGCTGGGCTTGGCCGTTGCTGGGTGCAGCATCCGGCGCGGGGGCGGAGAAAACCATGATTGCAGTGCCTAAACCGATCGCCTATCAAGGGCCTAGTAAATGGCCGATCAACTGAATCGCCTATTGCCGATCGCTCAGCGCCCATGAACTTACTGGGCAGCCATGCGAAGAGGTGCGAAATAGTGCCAATGATGCTATTATCGCGCCTTTTCTGGGGCATTGCGAGTGAAGTTTTTAGGGGGTTCTAATCCCGGCTTGAATCCGGCTTGAATGAGGATGTCTGAACAGCTAAAACCGCTATCTTGGGGGCCTCATTGATCGATGCCTGTGGGGCTTATTGGTCGATGCCTGTGTGCCTCATTGATCAATGCCTGTGGGGCTTATTGGTCGATGCCTGTGGGGCTTATTGATCGATGATGACAAGGGGCTTAAGCCCCTTGTTCCGACGATGACTGGTGTTTTGCAAGTACCCTAAGTTACTGTTCAGAGATTGCCTAGGCTAGAGATAGGAACTTTTCATAAATGCGATAGGTTTTGTAGATTTTGCCGCCGGCCGCTTCGATCAAACGGCGCGATCGGGAATTGTCCTCGTAAACCCAACCTAACTCAGAGGTGCGATAGGGCTTGCCCTTTTGCTGACAAGCTCGCAACCCCAAATAAATCAAGGCCAAGGGAACCAATTTGCGTTGATATTCCGGCAAAGAACAAATGGCAACCACCCGCCCCCGATCGATTTGCCGCCGATACCAAAGAAACTTCAACGTTCCCCACCAATTTAGCTTGCCTTTCACTTCCTTGAGCGGGATGTTGTAGTCTGGTAAGCCCATAAAAAATCCCACTGCCTTGCCGTCCACTTCTGCAATCAAAACCACATCGGGATCAACCAACTGTTGGAGCGATCGCGCCTCTTCCAAAAACTCTTCTTCGGTGCGTGGAGTGGAACTCCAATTCCCTGAAAAAGCTTCGGTGAATAGACGATATAAAATCCTGGCATCTCGCTCAAAGGCTTCACCCTTGGTTTCAATGGAGCGGAAGCTCACGCCGGATTTGGTGGCAATTTTATAGGCTTTTTCAAATTCAGTGGGCAAGGGGCGATCGAGCGGATATTCATAGGCATAGGCATCTTTTGCTTTGCTGAATCCCCCTTGCTCCACCAACTCAGGATAGTAAGAAGGGTTGTAGGGCATCATCACCATGGGTGGGGAATCAAACCCATCAATCAGCATCAAGCAATTATTGTGGGTAGACAGATCAATGGGGCCGCGAACTTTGGTCATGCCCTGTGCTTTTAACCAAGTTTCAGCAGCCGTAAACAACCCTTGGGCGACACTGAAATCATTGATGGTTTCAAAATAGCCAAACAGCCCGATCGCTTCCCCTTCCTTTTCCACCAATCGTTGATTCACCGTGGCCACAATCCGCCCCACCGGTTCAGGATTCAAGGCCACAAAAGCTTGTAATTGGCCATAGGTGCGGAATGAATTCTCCGGTGATAATTGCCGAGCGATGCTGCTGCGCAGGGGGGCAACCCAATAGGGATCCTGGTGATAGACCCGATCGGGCACATCTAAAAACTGTTCCAAATCAGCCGGCGTATTGACGGGGCGAATTTCCAAAGCACACATAGCAGCAAGACCAGACGATGAGAGCGGGCGTGAACACCGGATTTAGGGCCGGCTGATTAACTTCTGCATTGTAGGCCCTGGTTTCGGGTCGAATCGCCCGGGGGAATCTCGCGAATCTGGGAAGGAACCGAGGAAATCGCGCCAACTTTGCACGAGCGATCTCATTGGATTGCTTAACCAGTCGTCAAAGGCGGGGTAAATCGGTAACCGGGGGCGCAGTTGACCGCCCGCTGCGGCTACCCAATCGGTGAGCTGGGCCAAGCTCGGGTGTTCATAGGTGGGGTTCACCTCGTCGATCGGGCAGATTCCTCCCAGGTCGCTTGCCCCCAGCTCGATCGCCCGTTGCAACAATTCCGCTGTTTTCAATAGATTGGGCGGCACTTGAATCGCAATTTCCGGTGGCAACAGTTCCCGGGCGATCGCCACCGTTTCCAGCAACAGGGCCGCCGAACAGGCCTCGCCTTCCCAGACTTGATCTCGACCGGGGCTGTGGGGTTGCACGATCACTTCTTGGATGTGGCCGTACTGGCGATGAATCTGCCCGATCGCCCGTAAGCTGTCCAGGCGATCGGCCTCGGTTTCGCCAATCCCAATCAATAGACCCGTGGTGAAGGGAATCTGTAACTCCCCGGCTTGGGCCAGTTGCGCCAACCGTCGGGATGGATCCTTGCTGGGGGCGTGGCGATGGACGGTTTGGGCCAGGGCAGGACTCACCTGCTCAATCATTAAGCCCATCGAAATATTCACCGCTTTCAGATAAGCCATCTCCTCGCGATCGAGCGGCCCCACGTTGGCATGGGGCAAAAACCCTTCCAGCAGCGCCAACCGACAGAGGGACTCAATGCGCCGAATCCAGGCCGATCGCCGGGGACTGCGGGGATGCACCTCCCCACTCAGAATCAGAATCTCAATCGGCCCGGAGCTTGGGGGGCTGGTCGGGGCGATCGAGAATCCCCCTGATCGTGATTTGTAACAATCTCGCAATGGATTGATGAGTGATCGAAGCTTAACCGTTGCTTCCGCCAGACCCAGCCAGCGATCGGCCCCCGGCTCCACCCGAAAATTACAGTACTGACAGCGATTGAAACATTCATAGGTGGGAACCAGCGTGTAGGCAGCGCTGTAGGTCACCAGAGACCCCAAAGGCTGATGGGTACGGCAATCCGCCTCTGTACGATCGGCCATGGCCCTTGACCTCAAAGGTTAAAGAAAAAGGAATTTGTGTAAATCATCGTCAAAACCTCTTTACAAAACTAAACACAGCGGTTAATCTATATTCACGTGGGAAGCAAAACCCACCAAATCATTCTTCTACAAAGCAATTCATCCAACCATGACTGCAACCCTGCAACAGCGCCAAGGCGCTTCCGTGTGGGATCAGTTCTGCGAGTGGGTAACCAGCACCAACAACCGCCTGTACGTGGGCTGGTTCGGTGTCCTGATGATCCCCACCCTGCTGGCTGCCACCATCTGCTACGTTATCGCTTTCATCGGCGCTCCCCCGGTTGACATCGACGGCATCCGCGAACCCGTGGCTGGTTCGTTGCTGTACGGGAACAACATCATCTCTGGTGCTGTGATCCCCTCGTCGAACGCCATCGGTCTGCACTTCTACCCCATCTGGGAAGCTGCTTCCTTGGATGAGTGGCTGTACAACGGTGGTCCTTACCAACTGGTTGTGTTCCACTTCCTGATCGGCGTGTTCTGCTACATGGGCCGTGAGTGGGAACTGAGCTACCGCCTCGGTATGCGTCCTTGGATCTGCGTGGCTTACAGCGCTCCTGTGGCTGCTGCTACCGCCGTGTTCCTGATCTACCCGATCGGTCAAGGTTCGTTCTCCGACGGTATGCCTTTGGGCATCTCGGGCACCTTCAACTTCATGTTGGTGTTCCAAGCTGAGCACAACATTCTGATGCACCCCTTCCACATGTTGGGCGTTGCTGGTGTGTTCGGTGGCTCGCTGTTCTCGGCAATGCACGGTTCCTTGGTGACCAGCTCGCTGGTTAAGGAAACTACCGAAGTTGAGTCGCAAAACTACGGCTACAAGTTCGGTCAAGAGGAAGAAACCTACAACATCGTTGCAGCCCACGGCTACTTCGGTCGCTTGATCTTCCAATACGCTTCGTTCAACAACAGCCGCTCGCTGCACTTCTTCTTGGGTGCTTGGCCGGTTGTGGGTATCTGGTTCACCGCCCTGGGCGTGAGCACGATGGCATTCAACCTGAACGGCTTCAACTTCAACCAATCGGTTGTTGATTCGCAAGGTCACGTGATCGGCACCTGGGCTGATGTGATCAACCGCGCCAACCTCGGTATGGAAGTGATGCACGAGCGTAATGCTCACAACTTCCCGCTGGATCTGGCTGCTGGTGAAGCTGCTCCCGTAGCTCTGCAAGCTCCCGCAATCAACGGTTAATTCTGAAGGTTGTGAGTGCCTGCTAGCCTGAGCAAGTCAGTCTAAGCGACACAGTGGAGGGGGGACGATCTTGAATCGTCTCCCCTCTTGCTATTGGTGATCCTGAGAAACTCATGCGGGCAGTGATCCGCAGGATCCAGAACGGTTGAATCGCCCGATAATTGGGTTACGGGTACTGGTTTTGCGGCGGCTCTCGGGGAATTCGTAGGAATTCAAGATTTGAGGAATTGAAGATTTATGTTGCTCGATCGCCCAGAAATGCATAGCGAATCTGACGTGGCAGTGGCGGAATCGGCTGCAATTCCCACCTATGACGTAGCGATCGTTGGGGGTGGGATTGTGGGATTGGTGGTGGCCTGTGGGTTGCGCCAAACGGGACTGAAAGTGGTGATCATTGAAGCCCTAACCCAGGCCACGGCAGCAAAACAAGCCCAGGCCTATGCCTTTTCCCTGTCTTCGGCCAAAATCTTTCAGGGATTGGGCCTGTGGGATCAGGTGCGATCGAGTCTGGAACCCTTCCGGCGCATTCGGCTTTCCGATTGTGATTGGCCCGATGTGGTGGAATTTTGGCCCCAAGATGCGGGAATGCAGACGGAGTTGGGCTATGTGGCGGCCCACAATACCCTGCTGGAAGCCTTGCAAGGGGCTGTGAATCGATCGCCCCATTGCACTTGGATTGGCCCAGCCACGGCCACCGTTTTGGACTACGGGGCCGATTGGGCTGAGTTGGTGATTGCGCCCAATGGCGAGGGGGTGACGGTTCCGTCGCGACTGCGGGCCAAACTGGTGGTGGCGGCGGACGGGGCCCGATCGCCCCTGCGGGAAGCGGCCGGCATTCCCAGACGCGGTTGGGCCTATTGGCAATCCTGCATTGTGGCCGCCGTCAAGGCTGAACAGCATCACCAAAACATTGCCTACGAGCGGTTTCAGACCAGCGGCCCCTTCGCGATTTTGCCCTTGGGGGATGTTTGTCGTTTGGTGTGGACGGCTCCCCACGCGGAAGCCCAGGCGATGTTGGCGTTGGATGACCCAGCATTTTTGCGGGCCCTGAGCCAACGGTTTGGCCCCCAGATGGGGCAATTGGAATTGGTGGGCGATCGCTATCTATTTCCGGTGCGGTTGATGCAGTGCGATCGCTACGTGGGGCATCGGTTGGCCCTGGCGGGGGATGCGGCCCACTGTTGCCATCCGGTGGGGGGACAAGGTTTGAACATGGGCATTCGCGACGCGGCGGCCCTGGTGGATGTGATCCAAGGGGCGATCGCCCGGGGTGAAGACTTTGGGCAAGTGGCGGTGCTGCGGCGCTACGATCGCTGGCGTCGTTGGGGCAATTGGGTGATCCTGGCGTTCACCGATTTGCTCGATCGACTCTTTTCTACCCAACTGTGGCCCGTGGTTTGGGTGCGACGGCTGGGCTTGGCGGCCCTCAAGCGGGTTCCGCCCCTGAAGTCCCTGGCCCTGAGGTTGATGACAGGACTGCTGGGGAAAATGCCGAGCTTGGGTCGCCTGGCGGATTCCAACCCTTGAGCGTTGGGCGATCGCCCCGCGTCAATTGGTGGTTACAGATGGTGGTTACAGACGTGCGATCGCAAATTCACTGATCGCAAATTTACTGATCGCAAACTGGCAAGCTGCTAGCCTAACCAGGCGGCCGGTGCGGGCCGAGCGGTCGATCGACCGGCGGGCCGCACCTCGTAAAGCTTACCTTCATTCAGTTGCAAAACTCGGTGGTGACTGCGCCGCACCCACAACTCATCATGGGTCGTGACGATCGTGGTTGCTCCCAATTCGTTGAGTCGCTCCAGGATTGAAATGATCTGTTGGGAGTTGTCGCCGTCGAGGTTGCCGGTGGGTTCATCAGCCAAAATTAAGGGGGGCGTGCTGACAATTGCCCGGGCAATGCTGGCCCGTTGCTGTTCGCCGCCGGAAAGCTGTTCTGGAAAGTGGTCTGCCTTGTGCAGCAGCCCCACCAACCGCAGGGCGGGTGTGAGACGACGGCGAATTTCCGCCTGAGGATAGCCCTGGGCCAACAAAACGAAGGCAATATTTTCGGCTACGGTGCGGCGGGGAATGAGTTTGTAATCTTGAAAAACGATGCCAATTTTGCGCCGCAGGAGCGCCAGTTGATTGCGATTGAGGTCGCTAACCCGTTGCCCATCGATGATCACTTCGCCCCGATCGACCAGTTCTTCGCCATAGAGCAACTTCAGCAGGGTAGATTTGCCCGCGCCGGAGGGGCCCGTAATCATCAAAAATTCACCGCGATTGACTCGTAAATTAGCCCCCAACAGGCCGCGCTGACTGCGGTTATAGATTTTCACCACCTCGCGCAATTGCACGACCGCCGCCGCATTCGACCTCACACCAGCCATGGCCGTTCTGTCCTTTGTGGAGGGTGGGGGTCATGAGGATGCCAAGCTTGGGCCACTGGGCCCGCAATCGCCTGAATCGATCGCCCTGTTCCACCCAATTGTTCGTTCTTGTTCGTTATGAGTTTAACCGCCGATCTCCTTTCCACCATCCCCGGCCAACCGTTGGCGGGTTTAGCGCGAGCCGATCGCCTGTGGCAACAACTCCGGGGGCTGGATGATCAGGGGGTTACACCCCCCATTTCGGTGATTTACGAATCTTCACAAAATCTGGCGGTAGATTCTGCCAACTCGCCGCCGACCGATGCCCTCATGGTTGATTTGGTGGTGCTGGGGGGAACCTTGGGGATTGTGATGGCCACGGCCCTGGCCCAGGCCGGTTGGCGCGTGGTGTTGATGGAACGGGGACAACTGCAAGGGCGAGATCAGGAATGGAACATTTCCCGATCGGAGTTGGCCGTTTTGGTTGAACGGGGGCTGTTGACGGCGGCGGAACTGGAGCGGGCGATCGCCTCGGAATTTAATCCTGTGCGGATTGCCTTTGCTGGTGGCCAGGAGCGATGGGTGCGGGATGTGCTGAATCTGGGAGTCAGTCCCGCCATTTTGGTCGCTCAATTGCGGCAAAAATTCTTGGCCGCTGGGGGCATCCTGCTGGAGCAAACCCAGTTTGTTTCCTTGACCGTGCAGCCCGATCGGGTTTGGGTGCAGGGGCGATCGCTCCTGGGCGGCCCCACCGGAGCCACCGGAGCTGGGGGCAGCGCTGCCTATGGGGATTGGGTCACCGCCAATCAGGCTACGGTCACGATCGGGGCACGGCTGGTGTTGGATGCCATGGGGCATCAGTCCCCGATCGTCCGGCAAACCCGCGGCCCCGCCAAGCCCGATGGCGTTTGTCTGGTGGTGGGCACTTGCGCCACGGGCTATCCTGCCAATGACAGCGCCGATCTCATTGCCACGACCACCGGCATTCAGGATGATCGCCAATACTTTTGGGAAGCGTTCCCCGCCAAAGCCGGCCGCACTACCTATCTGTTTTGCTATGGGGATGCCCACCCCAGCCGTCCCAGTTTGCACGATTTGTTTGAAGACTACTTCCGGCTGTTACCTGCCTACCAAAACTTACCTTCCCTGGAGGGGTTGCAATTTCAGCGGGCCCTATTTGGTTTTTTTCCTGCCTTTCGCCAAAGCCCTTTGCAACCGACAGTCGATCGCCTGCTGTTTATTGGTGATAGCAGCGGTTTGCAATCTCCCCTCAGTTTTGGCGGCTTTGGGGCCCTGCTGCGCCACTTCGATCGGCTCTTGGACGGCATCACCAACGCCCTGCAAACCGATCGGCTCGATCGGTCCCACCTGAGTCTGTTGCTGCCCTATCAACCGAATCTTTCCGTTACCTGGTTATTTCAGCAGGCCATGCGCGTGGCTGTGGGGCAACAGTTACCGAGCGATCGAATCAATCGATTGTTGGATGCGGTGTTTGGGGAAATGGCCGCAGCGGGCGATCGGGTACTGCGGCCCTTCCTGCAAGATGTGGTGCAATTTCCTGCCCTTTCCATTGCCCTGGCCCGTGTGGCGATCGCCCAGCCGGCCTTGGTGGCTCAACTCATTCCCCAACTGGGCTTGCCGGCTTTGTTGGATTGGATGCGGCATTATCTCGCCTTGGGGCTATATCACGCGGGCGATCGCCTGGCCTTGCCCGCTCGCGAACCAGTGCGATCGGCTTGGCGCTACGGTTCTGGCAACGATTGGCATTCCTAACGGTTGGTTAATTCTTAGTTAGTTGATTCTTAGTTAGTTGATTCTTGGTTAGTTAATTCTTAGTCAGTTAATTCTCAGGGGCTTAACCTGTTGCTGAACCCTCAGCTTCCAGGGATTCTGAACGAGCCACAGAAGCATGGCTATCCCCACCCGCCCCGTGAGCAATCCCCGCGATCGGGATTGGGGGTTGCTTCAGCGGTAGCCGAATCATAAATGTTGTTCCTTGCCCCAGTTGCGAGCAACAGATTAGGGAGCCATGGTGTTTTTCCGCAATAATTTGGTAGCTAATTGATAAACCAATCCCGGTGCCTTTGCCAACGGGCTTAGTAGTAAAGAAAGGATCAAAAATCTTCGCTTGAATTTCTGGGGGAATTCCAGAACCATTATCAGTAATGACAATTTCTACCGTGCTTGTGTCTGTTGATGGGTTTGATAATTGGGATGGGTCAGATTTCACCAGTCTGGTTGTAATTTCCAGCCGATTAGGATTCGCTTCAATCTCCGTAAAGTCCCAACTGGTTGTCCGCTCTTCCAATGCATCGATCGCATTAGCCAATAAATTCATCAAAACTTGATTGAGCGGCCCTGGATAACAATCCGCCAGCGGAAGATCACCCAACTGAGTTGTAACCTGGATGGCGGGTCGCTGTGAGTTGGCCTTCAAACGGTGATTTAAAAGTGCCAAGGTACTTGCGATTCCCTCATTGATTTGAAAGGGTTGGTGCATTCCCTGATCAGATCGAGAAAAGTTGCGCAAAGAAAGAACCAGTTGGCGAATGCGCTCAGTTCCCAGAGTCATAGAACCAAGAATTTTGTCTAAATCTTCCTCAATGAATGCCAGCTCTTCAGCATCAAAATCAGCATCACCTTCTAAGTCGGAAAGATACTGTGATCGCACGTTTTGGGGAATGATTTCCACGAGTGATTGATACTGATGAATCAGACTAACGAGGTCTGCTGTGTAGTTTTTAATGTGATCGAGGTTGCCATAAATAAAATTCACAGGATTATTAATTTCGTGGGCAATACCTGCCAGCATCTGCCCGAGTCCCGACATTTTTTCGCTTTGAACTAGTTGAATTTGGGCTTGCTGTAATTGATCTAAAGCAGCCGTCCGCTCAGCCACAGTCTTCTGAAGGGATTGATTTGCTGCTTCCAGGGATTGAAAAGACTGTTGAACTTGCTTGGACATTCGCTCAAAGGAGAAGGATAGCAATTCTAATTCATCCATCCTATGGGGCGATCGCCTAGATCTTGATTGCTCCAAATTTTGTTCTGAATTTAATTCTGAAGCAAATGATTCTGTACTATTTTGTGTTAAGGTTAGGATCTCCAATGAAGAATGAGCTTTTGATAAATTTTCATTTGAATTTTTGGAAAAATTGCGAAATTTCTCCATTGAAGAATTACTGGAAAAATCATTAATCAGTAAATCATTGCACTTGGAAACGATGGGCTGTAAGCGACGATTAAGATATTGCACAGCAGCATAAACCACAAAAGCCAACACTAAAGCGGCAATGGCTGCGCCGATTAGGACTGTGCGCCAAATGGGATATTTAACGACCGATTCTGGAACAACGGCAACGGCAATCCAGTTTGTGCTAGGAACTCGTTGATAGGCTAAGAACTGGCCTTCCATGTAAGCCATGCCAACGGGTCGAGACTGAAGAATTAGCCAAGCTTCGCGAAATAATATAAGGTCATAGTAATCGGTGGAGACCTTTGTAAACTTAAAATTGGGCGGTGGAACGAGCAACTTTCCTTCTTGACTGAAAACTGCAAAATACCCTTCGCCACGGGTAACAGTTCTTTTTAGTTTTTGAGCAAGGGCTGAGATATTCACATCAGCACCTGCAATGCCCAATAGCTTGCGGCGGTCATTATAAAAGGGACTATAGAATGTGGTCATTTTGATACCTGACCACTCATAAGGCTCTAGCCAAACATCACCTCGGGCTGCGATTGCTGCTTTCCAGTAGTCGCGCGTCGGATAGTTATCATCGGTATAAATTTCTGAATAGCGCACATGCTGGTAAGGCGCGGGAAGGCGCTGACCCACCATGCCCGAGCTGCCTTGATCAACATAAAAATAGGGATAAAACCAAGGACGATCGCGCACAATTTGGTAAGCATCTTGACCAAAAAAAACCGCCATGGTTAAGTCAGGGCGGCTTTTAAAAAACTCAAAAGTTAATTGTTTATAAAATTCAGCGTCTTGAATGCCGGCTTGTTGATTGGCCCTGACGGCTGAGCCGATCGCCTTAACATAGGCTTGAGAGTTGGTGAGCTGTCCGTTGATGACTTGTACCTGAGCATTCAGGGTGTCTTGAATTTGGTCGATCGACTTACTCTCCAGCGATCGGTAAAAAATTCCTGCCATGCTGCCAATGCCCACCAGTGCTCCACTGAGAACACTCATAAAAAGACGTGTGCTGACCGATCGAACCGGCCAAGGAAATCCCAATTGATATCGATAGTCAATAGGCATAGGACTAGCGCTTGTTGTTAAACATTACCCCTGTTATATAGCGGTCTTAGAGCATAAAATCATGAGATTTTGAAAATAAAATGTTACACTCCCAACGAGAATTCGAGATCAATCCTTTTGCAAAATTCCCCAAAAACCCCATGATTTCAAGGATTTAGAAGATGATCTGTCTTGGGATGATGTAAGGAAAAAAGAAAAACTGGAGAATTTTGAACTACTGAACCACTTCGAGAACTCAATTCTGTTAATGGCTAAATGTGTTTTTTGATACCAGCAGGCAGATGAATAACAAATTGAGTACCTTGATTGGGTTGAGAGTGACAGAAAATTTTCCCTTGGTGTCGCTCCGTAATAACTTGATAGCTGATTGACAATCCCAAGCCTGTGCCTTTGCCAACGGGCTTTGTGGTAAAAAATGGATCGAAAATCCTTGCCTGCACTGATTCTGGAATGCCGAGACCATTATCGGCAATGCTGATTTCAACCACACTTTCACTAGCGATAAACTGGGTGGTAATTTCAATCCGGCTAGGATCAGCCTGAATTTCTGCTTCGCTCCATCCGGCTGTTTTTTGCTCTAAGGCATCGATCGCATTAACCAACAAATTCATAAATACCTGATTCAACGGGCCTGGATAGCATTCCACAGGCGGCAAATCGCTATATTTCGTAATCACTTCAATGGCCGGATGGTCTGCTGTTGCTTTCAAGCGATGTTTGAGCAACAGCAGCGTGCTTTCAATGCCATGGTGCAAATTGGTGACACAATCTTTGGTTTGGTCAGTTCTGGAAAATGTGCGCAGGGATAAAACTAGCTGCCGAATTCGATCGGTGCCAACGGTCATGGAATCCAAAATTTTAATCAAGTCGGATTGAATAAACGCCAGCTCTTCAAAGTCGATCGAGGCTTGACCGTTGGATTGGCTGGCTTGACCGGAATGGACTGCATAGACCTGCGTTGTGGCTTGGAGTAACTCGTGAACATAGTCCCGCACATAGTCCAAGTTGCCGTGAATAAAATTCACGGGATTATTAATTTCATGGGCAATTCCTGCCAAAAGCTGCCCCAACCCTGACATTTTTTCGCTCTGAATGAGTTGCAGTTGGGTTTGCTGCAATTGGTTTAGGGCTTCGCTCCGGTCTTGAACGGTGGCTTGCAGGGTTTGGTTTGTTTCCGCCAAAGATTCCAAGGTTGCCTCTACTTTGGCGGCCATTTGATCAAAGGAATGACATAAAAAAGTTAGCTCATCCATGTGCTGCCGATCGTAGTTTGGAGAAGTGAAAATCTCCTCTGATGTAGTAACGGCCACTGGGGTGACCATGGGCATGATTTGCTTGGTGGCCACTAAGGTATTACATTTTTCTAGAATCGGCTTGAGTTGGCGATTGAGACGGCGCACGAAACCCAACACGGCGATCGCTAACAGAATGGCGGCGATGCTGACGCTGATGATTAAAACGCGCCAGAGGGGCCCTAACACCACATCGCTGGGAACAACGGCGATCGCAATCCAGTTGGCGCTGGGAATTCGCTCATAGGCAATGATTTGATCTTGGTGATAAATAACATCGGAGTTCTTGGACTGCAAAATTGGCCATAACTCTCGAAACAGGGGTAAATCGCGATAGCTAGAATTGTTCTGAATAAATTTGAGCTTTGGTGGATAGGCGAGTAATTTTCCGGAGCTGCTGAAAATGGCAAAATAGCCTTCGCCGTTGATGACCGATCGATCAACACGCTTGCTGAGTTCGGTTACGCTAAAGTCAGTACCAGCTACGCCAACCAGCTTTCCTCGGTAATCATAAAAGGGCACTAAATAGCTGGTCATAACGATATTTGACCACTCATAGGGTTCTATCCAAATCCCGCCCTGATTGCCTATGGGAATTTGCCAGTAATGCTTTTCAGGGTATTGATCGTCTTGATAAAGCTCTGAGTAAATCCAATCTGAATGAGGGGGTGGCAATCGCTGACCAATGGGGTTGGGGCGGCCTTGATCACGATAAAAATAAGGATAGAACCACTTACGATCTCGTAAAACTTGAAAGGCATCTTGTCCAAATCCTACTCCGAGGACTAATTCTGGACGCTGCTTAAAAAATTCAAAGGTTAGTTGCTTATAAAACTCGGGATCTTGGACGTTTTGATCACGATTGGTCAAAACCGCAGCAGTCAGAATCTCAATGTAGCGTTGAGATTCTAAAAGTTGCCCCCGGGTGAATTCAACTTGAGCATCGAGTTCTGCGCGAATTCTTCCAAGAGACTCCCGCTCAATGGAGCGGTAAAAAACAATGGCCATGGTTCCCAGCGCGACGAGGGAGCCACCCAAAACGTAAAGAAAAAGCTGAGTGCTGATGGATCGAACAAGCAGGCGATCGTGTAGTCTTTGAAACCACTTGGCCAGCATAGGAATCAGTTGTTTGGAAGAGCAACGGGTTTTAAAGAAAAATGCCCTGAACTTGGCCCTAGCGATCGACAGTCATGGTTGCTTCTGAAAATGCTTGAAATGCTAACTATCTCCTATCTTTGCCTATTCTGAAACAGTTAGGTTAAGCATGATTAAAATTGACAGTTGAGTTAACTCAGAACCTGCTTTTACCCTCAACGATTACAATTATGCGATTTTTTCAGAAGGCTGACAATCCTGATCTTTATCTTTTATTTTTTGAAATTTTAAGTGATCAATGATAATGATGGGCGTTGGATGATCACAGTGATCGCAGTTCTTGAAGTTTTACGGATTCCGAGGACAACCAACCGGATTCCTTTGCTGAATGATTTGAGGGAGAGGATGGGCTGAGACACGGCCAGAAGCGATCAAGATGAACAGTACGATCGCCCCCAAAGGGGTTAAAAGGGGTGAGAATGTATTGTGCAAAACAATTTCCCGTTTCTTTCGCTATGACGTTTGCGCCCCCAGTTCAGCACCATGTTTTTCCCAATGGTTTGACGGTAATTGCGATCGAAAATCCAGCAGCGGATATTGTGGCGGCTCGTATCTTCATTAAGGCCGGGAGCCTATGGGAGGCGCGATCGAAAGCGGGGCTAGCCAACTTGGTGGCAGCGGTGATGACGAAGGGCACGGAACGCCTGTCATCGATGGAAATTGCGGAGCGGGTGGAATCGATTGGGGCCAGCCTGGGCACGGATGCCAGCACGGATTACTTTCTGGTTAGCCTCAAGAGTGTGTCCCACGATTTTGTGGATCTGCTGTCCTTGGCGGGAGAGTTGTTGCGATCGCCCGCGTTTCCGGAGTCGGAGGTGGAACTGGAGCGATCGCTGATGTTGCAGGGAATTCGTTCCCAGCGCGAGCAGCCGTTTTCCCTGGGGTTTGATCAACTGCGCCAAGTGCTTTACGGGCCAGAGCATCCCTATGCGTTTTCGCCCTTGGGCACGGAAACCACCACGGGACAACTGACCCCAGCAGATTTGCAGGGGTTTCATCAAACCTACTTCCAGCCCGATCGGGTGACGATCGCGGTGTCCGGTTGCCTGAGCACCCAGGAAGCTTTGAAGGCGATCGAAGCAGTGTTTGGCGATTGGCAGGTGAGCGATCAAGTCATTGTGGAGCCACAGTTTCCGCCCTTGCCCAACACCATTGAGCAACGGGCGATCGCCCAGGAAACTCAGCAGGCGATCGTCATGTTGGGTTATGGGGCCGCATCGGTGTTGGGAACGGATTCAACCGCAACCGAGCAACAACATCACCCGGACTATGCGGCGCTGAAGTTGGCTAGCACCTATTTGGGCAATGGCCTTTCGAGTCGCCTATTTGTGGAGCTGCGGGAAAAACGCGGCTTGGCCTATGAAGTTTCGGCCCTCTATCCCACTCGCTTGGGCCCGTCGCACTTTGTGGTCTACATGGGCACTGCGCCTCAGAACGTGCCCGAGGCGATCGCCGGGCTGCAATCGGAGGTGGAACGCTTGATTCATCACCCGATCGAAGCGGCAGAGTTAACCGCCGCCAAAAATAAGCTCTTGGGTCAATATGCCCTGGGTAAGCAAACCAACGCCCAGTTGGCTCAACTCTATGGCTGGTATGAGGTGTTGGGTTTGGGTCGCGAGTTCGATCGCACCTTTCAAACCGCGATCGCCCAAGTGAGTGCCCAAGATATTCAAACAGTGGCTGATCGCTACTTTGCCGCACCGCACATGGTTTTGACGGGCCCCGCCACCGCCGTGGAGCCGGCCCTGTTGGTGACCCCCTAAATGCAGCCAGCGAACACCAAAACAGGCCAAAGCCAAAAAGTCCAAAGAAAATCAGAAAATCAAGGGCAAGGAACTTCAGCCCCTTGCCCTTGTTCTTACCCTTTCAGTGGTTTTAGCCGCTGTTGTTTGAATCGTAGTGGCTAGAGTCGTAGTGGTTTGAGTCGCAGCGGTTTGAGTCGCCCACCAACGGCATCAGCATTCTGAAAACTGGAGGATAGTTCCTAGCCCTTCCACTTCACCTTCGGCAAAATTTCCGAGTTGTCCACCCGCTCCTTGTACTTCACCGCAAAGTTCAACAGGGAATCCAGCAGCGAATCGGACAGGTAGTGCGGTTGCAAGCCCAAATCCAGCAGATTGGTGTTCTTGGCGTTGAAGTAATGTTCTTCGGCTTCAACACGGGGGTTTTCGATGTTGTTGATTTCCACCTTCAGGCCCATGGCCGCGCTGGCCTCTTGGACTTTCTTGGCCAAGTCCAAAACGCTGAACAGTTCCGTGAATTGGTTGAACACTCGGAATTCACCGGGGTTGGCAGGCGTTTCGATCGCCAGTTCCACGCAGCGCACCGTATCGCGAATGTCCAGGAAACTGCGGGTTTGGCCGCCCTTGCCATACACCGTCAACGGGTGGCCCACGGCGGCCTGGATACAGAAGCGGTTGAGCGCTGTGCCGAACACGCCGTCATAGTCCAACCGGTTGATCAGCAATTCGTCCATGCCGGTTTGGTCGGTTAACACGCCGTAAACCACCCCTTGGTTGAGGTCGGTGGCCCGTAGACCCCAAACCCGACAGGCAAAGTGGATGTTGTGGGAGTCGTGGACTTTCGAGAGGTGATAGAAACTGCCGGGTTGCTTGGGATAGGGCAAGGTATCTTTGCGACCGTTGTGCTCGATCGTGATGTAGCCCTCTTCGATGTCGATGTTGGGCGTGCCATATTCGCCCATGGTGCCCAGCTTGACCAAGTGACAGTCGGGGAACTTCTCACGGATGATGTAGAGCAGGTTGAGGGTTCCGACAACGTTGTTGGTTTGGGTCAACACGGCATGTTCGCGATCGATCATTGAGAACGGAGCCGATCGCTGTTCCCCAAAGTGAACGATCGCCTCAGGCTGAAACTCGGTCAGAGCCTGATCCAGGAAAGCATAGTTGGTGATGTCGCCAACGTAGAGGTCAATGTGCTTGCCGGTCAGGTCTTTCCACCGTTGGATGCGCTGCTTGATCGGGGCGATGGGGGTCAGGGTGTCAATTTGCAGTTGTTGATCCCAGTGCCGACGAACCAGGCTGTCTAGGATGCCAACTTCATGACCGCGATCGGACAGGTATAGAGCCGTTGCCCAACCGCAGTAACCATCACCGCCAATGACGAGGACTCTCATAACTTCTTGGAGCTAGCGCTTGCCGATTGTTTCGCTCAATCTATCAGGGTTTGGTTAAATTTAGGCCTTCCACTGAAGGATGGGCACTGGATCCCAGTTGATCCTGATAGGCTCCTGATGGGCTGGTCGTTTCAAGCACCAAGATCTCGCTTTCGAGTTCTGATTGGTTTCTGATTGGTTTTCGGTTGATCGTTGACTGATCAGCGATTGCCGGTTTGTGATTATTTGCAAATATTTTCTGGGTAGGTAATCTCTGCAAGTCCTTGCTGCAAACCGATGGCTCAAAACAAGTCCACTTGCCAATGGCGGAACCCATCCATAATGCCCAAGAGGCCAGGATAGGGACTGTGGTAGAGGGTGGGCCGATCGCCCAATGCCGCCAGTAGCTTGGGTTCGCTGTTGCCCACGGCGATCGCCCGGTAGCCCGCCGCCAGCAGATTCAAATCATTGAGGCTGTCTCCGGCGGTGATGATTCGATCGCCCGGCCAGCGCTCCAGCTTGGCTAGTCGTTGCAGAGTAAATCCTTTAGCAACGCCCTTCGGCATCACGTCCAGATAGCGATCGGCGGACATAATCACATCAAAACCGGCTGCCTGGATCAGGTTCAGTGTGGCTTGCCGCAACAATTGCGGGTCGTAGTCATAGGACACGCGGTAGGCAAATTCCCCGCGCTGCAACGAGAGACCCGGCTCCCCCGCCAGCAAGCGCTTGACCCGATCGTTCGCGCAATTCCAGCGATTGGCAATGTCCGTTTGGATGGTTTCGATCGGGCGGCCCTGACCGTCATAGACCGTTGTGCCCACATCGCCAATCACAAAATCCGGTTGGGGCACTGGGCAATCGCCCGACCACAGCGGTTCAATGAGCTGCCAATGGCGACCGGTCACGAAAACTAAAATCAGCCGATCTCGCTGTTGTTCAATCCGTTGATAAAACGCAGTGCGATCGGCCTGGGAGCCGTGCAGAAAGGTTCCGTCCAAATCCGTTGCTAGCACCCAACGGGGCGCGGTCGTTGCAAAAACCATAGGTCACCAGTCCCCCACCGATGCGATCAATCCCTGGGCATTGTACCAAGGCGTTTCCTGCTTCCCGGGGAGAGCTGGGTTCCTCACTGGGCTATGCGCCGACGGCTTCCTTGGCGGCATAGAGCACTTCAGCGGTAATTTGCGTCAGTCCCCGATCGCGCGCAAACTTTTCCGTATTGCGCTTCACCTTGCCCCGCACAAAACCCGGCACACGGTTCAACTCCGTCAGCCCATCGCGACTCCAATTCAGCTCCGAATCCGTGGAAACAGATTTGGTAATCACTTCCTTGGTGTCGTGGCCACCAAAGATTTCCAGCAAATGATCTTCCATGCCCAAGGTGAAGGAGTTATAAACCAAGTCCACCACCTGGTTGGCTCCCTCATAGCCCAAATAGGGTCGATAGCCAACGGGAAAATTCTGAATATGAACCGGAGCCGCAATTACACCGCAAGGGATATCTAATCGCTTGCCCACGTGGCGCTCCATTTGCGTGCCAAAGATGGCGGCCGGTTCAATTTCCGCGATCGCGTTGGCCACCTGGGTATGGTCATCGGTAATTAAAACTCGATCGCAATATTCACTGACCTGATCCCGGAACCAGTCGGCATCATACTGACAGTAAGTGCCCGCCAAAACCACCTGAATTCCCATTTCCCGGGCCAGGATTTTGGTCATGGCTGCCGCGTGGGTGTTGTCACCAAACACCACGGCTTTTTTACCCGTTAGGTTTTGACAATCGATCGAACGAGTGAACCAAGCGGCTTGCGAAGCAAATCGGGTTTGTTCATCAATAAACCCTTCATAGTTCACCGGTTCGCCCTGGCTGTTCAGCACGGCTTGGATCGATCGAATGCAGCGGGCCGTTTCCACAATCCCCATCGGCGTGATATCCACAAGCGGCATCTGAAATTCCGTTTGCAAATATTGCGCCGTCAGTCCGCCAATTTCGCGGTAAGGAACTAAATTAAACCAAGCCCGAGGCAACTGTTTCAGTTCCTCCACCGAAGCCCCATCGGGAATGACTGCATTCACCGTAATTCCCAAATCTGCCATTAATCGCTTCAGTTCCGTGCAGTCGTGGCGATTATGAAATCCCAGCGTGGTCACTCCCAAAATATTCACCGACGGGCGATCGGTCTTTTGGGTTTGCAAATCACCCACTTTGCGGGCTTTTTCAATATAAAATTTGACGATTTGCTGAAGGGTTTGATCCGCCGCTTGTAATTCGTTCACGCGGTAGTGATTCACATCAGCAAAGAGCACATCGCCCTTGGCATCCAACTGGGCCCGTGCCACAAAATTTTGCAAATCCTCTTGCAAAATGCTCGAAGTGCAAGTGGGAGTCAGCACAATTAAATCGGGCGCTTCTTCTCGATCTTTGCGAACAATATTATCAACAACTTTTTCTTGGGAGCCTTGGGCCAAAACGTTGCGATCGACCACGCTAGTGGTGACGGGGGTATAGTCTCGCTCCCGTTCCAACATCGATCGCATCACATTGAAATAGTCGTCCCCCAGTGGGGCGTGCATGATGGCATGGACTTTTTGAAAAGAACTGGCAATCCGCAACGTTCCAATGTGAGCCGGCCCGGCATACATCCAATAGGCTAATTTCATCTGCTGCTCAACTTGGGCCCAATAGCCCGACGCATTGACGTTGAATCAGGTCTAAATTTGCATCTAAATCTAAGCCCAAGTCTGATTCTCGCAGACGAATAATTGATCCCCGCTAAACATGAAGCATTGCAACGTAAACAAAAATCTGCAAGTGTTGCGAGACCTAACAACCCTTGCAGACGAATGAATGGCGTTTGCCTTGTTTGGGATTGGCTTTTCGAGAATTAACCCTGTTTTGGCTTTGTCTTCTTTTGAACAAACTTGAATCAAGGTGAACGAACTTGAACTCAATTGAAAAGTTGGGATGAGACCGAAGAAGCTATCTGAAAAGGATCTGGCCCGGGCCCAGCACCCGCAGTCATGGGGGCAAGGGGCTTAGGGCCTATCGTCGTTTAGCCCGAAACCCTAGAGCTGCCGTTAGTAGGAGCCGTGGGGGGCAAGGGGCTTAAGCCCCTTGTCTTTGTCTTTGTCGATCGAGGAGAGAATCGGGGTTGCAGAGCCGAAGCGATCGCCCAACCTGGCGTTTAAACCGAAGCTGCGTCGGCCACGCTTTCCACGGCGCGATCGTCCTGGGCCGGCAATTCCAGACAGTAACCCGCACCATAAACGGTTTTGATGTAGCGCGGATGGCGGGGATCGGGTTCTAACTTGGTGCGCAAATGTCGCACGTGAACTCGAATGGTTTCAATGTCATCGTTGGGATCGTAACCCCAAACTTCCTTGAGAATTTCGCTAGGAGCAACGGTTTGGCCGTGGCGCTGCAACAGGCAATGCAACAGCTCAAATTCCAGGTGAGTGAGCTTCACGGTTTTGTCAAACCAAATGGCCTCAAACCGTTCAGGAACCAGGGTTAAGGGGCCGTAGCTGAGGATTTCGCTATGTTTAGCAGCTTGGGGAATGCGATCGGTGCGCCGCAACAGGGCCCGCACCCGCGCCAACATTTCTTCCACTTCAAAGGGCTTGGTTAAGTAATCGTCTGCCCCTGCATTGAAGCCCTCAACTTTATGTTGTGTTTGCCCCAGCGCTGTCAGCATCAGCACTGGAATATCGGCGGTGCGTTCATCGCGTCGCAGCCGCTGACAAACGGTGAACCCATCCACCTTGGGCAACATAATGTCCAACAAGATTAAGTCGGGCATGAGTTGGAGCGCTAGGGCTTGGCCCTTGATGCCATCGGTGGTTTGGTTCACGTCATAGCCGGCCATTTCTAGGTTGACGGATACCAGTTCGGAAATGGCTGGATCGTCGTCAATAACGAGAATGCGCGGCATGGCCTTTGGCTCCGAAAAACGTGCGATCGGGGACAGGCAACCAACTGCATATCCCTGATCGGATTATAAAGCGGCTGAGAAGAAGGCTGGAAAATCACTATTTTGTTTTAGCAATCGTTCGCAACCGACGGTAACAGTTCGCAATATTGCCATGATTCGCAATCGGGCTGGGGCTGACCGGGCCAGGGCTAAGCGGGTTGTGGCGTGGCTGCTGTGGCTGCTGCTCGATCGCCCCCATGCCGGCCGCTTGGGGGTTTAGGAATTGCAAGGATTAGGGATCACAAGGACTAGTAGCGCGACATCCTTAAAATATTGGGTCAAAATTGCGGAGCCAGTCGTGGTAACAAGGGGCTTGAGCATCTTGCTGCTTAACGATCAGGTGACAGTAACAGCCATGTCATTTAACCCAGTGAATTAAGGCAGCCACGCTACTAGGGACTGAGATGAACTTGGCCGAGGATCGCTCGCAGGCGGTCGTAATCATCCTTGAGCAGAACGCTGAGGGCGCGGCCCGCCTGCACCAACCAGGGCCGATCGCCCTGTCGCAGCCGATAAACCTCCCGCAGCGTGGCGGCAATCAACGCATCGGTGGGCGTGCCGCTCATTTGCAACAAAGTCCGCAAAAAGTCCATTTTGGCGGTGAATTCCACCACCTCTTGGCGATCGCACCCATACACCGCCTGGTGAATTTGGGGTGGGCGAGGGGGCAAATGTTGATAGATCGGGCCGTTGATCAGTTTGGCCCCCGCTTGCAGGAGGTTGGCGATCGCCCCTGGGTTCACGCCTTCTGTCCCGATCGCGTCGGGATTCAAGGACTCCAGCGGCACAAACCCCACGATCGCCACCCGAAACTCCGTGCGCAACATGGAAAAAATTTGCGGCTGTTGTTCGCGCAAATCTTCCAAGGACAGCCCCAAGGCCTGGGCCCGGTGTACGGAGTCGATCGGGGCGGTGGTGGCGTGATAAACCACCCCATAGATCTGATTGCCGGAATCCTCATCGCGCGATCGCACCCAACTGCCAAAGGGCGGCATGGTCGGAAAACTAAGGGTTTCTGGCTCCAAACATTGGGCTAAATATTCCGTCGTGGCCGTTTCAATCACTTCCGCCAGGTGATGGGACGGGCGATCTCGCTGGGCAAATTGCGGCAGGGGTAAACGCATGGCCGAACCAAAGCGGGGCTAAGGGGAGCAAGGGTTAGGGGACTGACGGCCTTGAACCAATGCGTTACTTTTTGCCGCGACCAGCCGTGGCATCCACCGTCTCCAGTTCCGAGAACCGGAAGGTGACCAATTTATCCCAGTTGCCGCCCTCAAACAGCACGGCCACTTTGCCATCGGTCACGCGCTGCACTTGACCTTGAAACTGATAGTAGGTGTCGTTGGGGTTAATGACACGGACTGCGGAACCGGGCAGGATCATAGGATTAGCCTGAACTCGACAGGGACTGGGATTGGCTTGGGAATGAGGGCTTGGGGCCCCGGGGGCAGTCAACCGATGCCCAGCCCTTACGATAGCGTGCGATCGAGCTGCTTTGATCGCCCAATCCCGCCCGATCGCCCCCAAAATTTTTGATATCCCCAATCAGTTGAACGGTTGAATATGGCTGAATCCTGTGCCCCGCGTCTTTAGCTAGCCAGCACCAAGTTATCCCGATGCACCACCGTTTCCGGCGCATCATGCCCCAAAATTGCGGCAATTTCGTCCGATCGCTTGCCACAGATTTTCTCCAGCGCCTCATGGCTGAAATTCACCAGGCCGCGAGCCACCTCCCGTCCTTCCAAATCACAGAGCTGCACCGCATCTTGGGGTTGAAACTCCCCTTCCAAATCCCGAATTCCCGCTGCTAACAGGGATCCACCGCCCGTGCAGATGGCCCGCACTGCCCCGGAGTCAAGATAAAGCTTGCCCGCTGGAATCAGGCCATGGGCGATCCACCGCTTGCGGGCGCTGGTGGCCTGGGGTTGGGGGGCAAACTGCGTGCCAATATCCGCCCCCTCCAAGATTTTCAACAAGTTACGTGGTTGGCTGCCGTCCGTAATCACCACGCGAACCCCGGCACTGGTGCCAATTTGGGCGGCAGTGATTTTGGTGGCCATGCCGCCGGTTCCCCACTGGGAGCCACGGCCGCCAATGTCCAGTTCCAACGCCTCCAAATCGGACATTTGCTCCACCAGGCGAATGGGTTCCGCGTCGGGATTTTGGCGCGGGTCGGCGGAATAGAGCCGATCGACATCCGTGAGCAAAAACAGCCACTCCGCTTCCACCAAGCTGGCCACCAAGGCCGAAAGGGTGTCGTTATCGCCAAATTTCAACTCATCCACGGCCACCGTGTCGTTTTCATTGACGATCGGGATGGCTCCCATCCGCAGCAGTTCTTGAAAGGTGCTGTAGGCGTTGATGTAGCGACTGCGCTGGGCCAAGTCTCCCCGAGTCAGCAACACTTGGGCGATCGGCTGGTCAAACTGACTAAACAGATCGTCATAGACCCGCATCAGTCGCCCTTGGCCCACGGCGGCCACGGCCTGTTTCTGGGCGATCGCCTTGGGCCGTTCCGTCAGCCCCAACCGTGCACAGCCCACCCCCACCGCTCCCGACGACACCAGCACCACGGGATAGCCCCGATCGCGCAGATCACAAATTACTTCCACCAACGTGGCGATCGTGGACAAGGCCAGCCGGCCGCTGTCCGGTTGGGTCAAGCTGGAAGTGCCAATTTTCAAGACGATCGGGCGCATAACTAACCACCACTTCTGGAAGGGTTGCAAGGGGCAACCAATTATCAAACCAGCGAACGGCCCCAGCGGCCCAGGCTGTGGCCCCAGGGCGATCGAGGTTGATGGGGATCAAGCGGTTGAGGTGTGGCGTTAATGCGGGGGGCTAATTCTGGGCGATCGACTCGCCTTCGTGCGGATCCCCCACCGGAATGCTTGAGATTACCGCGAGACCTTCGCCCCCGAGTCCGACTCAGATCCTGGGCGAAACGGCGATCTCAAGCACCGTGATCCCAAAAACCCTGAGCAACAGGGCCCCAAAACAGCAGGGCCAAAAACAAAGTGCCGGGATCCGGAGACCCCAGCACTTTGAGTGTTTAAAAAAGTTGGTTTTATGGTTAGGGTCTTTATTGGCTGACCCCATTTGAACTGTTATTAGAATCGCAGATTTTTGGGATGGCGTTTTATTTCCTTATATTTTTTTTATATTTGTTTCTTCATAAAAGTTAATCAAAAAGGCGAGATTTTGTATTCTAGCAAGCGATATATCACGGGATCAGTATCTTTTCTTTAAAAAATGTTTCAACCATGGCGGCAACTTGATAGAGAAATTCCCTTAGGCCAGAAAACGAAGACGATTTGAATAAAAACTGTATCGGGATTGACAAAAAATTATTAAGCGCCCTATTCCCTAGATTTTCACCATGAATCTGTGCGTTACACCGCAAATTGCAACGATTAATGATGGCAAAAACCATGACTAATCGCTCCTAAAGTTAGCCCCCAAATCCTCGGATTGGATTCCGAATCTTTGGGGGCGGTTGTCAATGGTGCTGTGTTGGTTTTTTGGGGCCAAGACTGCTTAATTGTGTGCTCATCTATTCAGGTGGGATCCACCCAGTCGAGATCCATGAGCACCGGTTATTTTTAACTCAATCTCAGAATGACTTCGAGTTGACCATTGATTGAGTTAGCTGGCGGGGCGATCGGGCGAGGAGGTTGCTGTGGGCAGGGGCGAAGGATCGCGATAGAACGATGCGCCAATCAGTTTTGAGAGCCACACTTCGAGGGAGTGAATCGGGTAGCCCCGATGGGCCGACAGGGGATTCACCATCGGTTGCACCAACACGGTGAACAGCCCCAATCGGTTACCGGCTAACACATCGGTGAACAGGCGATCGCCCACCATGGCCACCCGTTCCGGCGGCAGTTGCATTTCTTGGAGCGCTTGGCGCAACTTGCGGCGAGAGGGTTTGGCAGCTCCGGTGAAGTAGGGCAAGTCGAGCGATCGGGCAATGCTGCCAATTCGCGACTCGCTCAGGTTGTTGCTGGCCAGCCACAGTTGCACATGGGGCCGCACTGCTTGGATCCAGGTCACCAGTTCCGGTGAAACCGCGTCGGTGGTGGTGGGAACCAAGGTGTCATCCACATCCAGAATCAAGCCCTGCAAACCGTGCTGCACAATCACTTCCGGCGTGAGGGCCAAAATGCAGTCGCCTAGGATTAAGTCGGGCTGAAGCAGGACACCAAACGTCACGGGAACCTCACAAACTTGTGGCGATCGAACTGAGCAGCGAAACTGAGCAGCAAACTGAGCGGCAAACTGATAAAGGGGCGATTATCAGGGCGATCGGGGCGATTGTGCCTAGGGGCTGGGGCTGGCCGCCGGTTGAGGGGTCGATCGAGTCCTGGCGTTGCGCTCGGCCCGAATGCGCTTCACAGCGGCTTCGTGTTCCGCCAAGGTTTTGCTAAACACATGGGTTCCGTCATACCGTGCCACAAAGAACACATAGTCTGTTTTGGCCGGAGCCAAGGTGGCCTCTAGGCTGGCCTTGCCCGGTGCGGCGATCGGCCCCGGCGGTAACCCAGGATTGAGATAGGTATTGTAGGGCGAAGGCTGGCGAATATCCGTGAAAGTCAGGGGGCGATCGGGCGTTTGCCGAATTTTCAGGGCATATTCCACCGTTGGATCTGATTCTAGCTTTTGCCCCCGATTCAGCCGATTACTAAACACTCCCGCAATCACCGATCGCTCCTGGGGAATCACCGCCTCTTTTTCTACAATGCTGGAAAGCGTCACCCACCCCAACAAATCCAGCTTGGTTTGGCCGCGATTTTGGTTCCACAGGGGCAAAGCCACCTTCTCGAAGCGATCGAGCATCGAATCAATCACCGCCTGCGGGGTAATCGTGTCTCCCGGAAACTGGTAAGTATCCGGAAAAAGAAACCCCTCCAAGGACGTAATTCGCTGGGGCAGCCAGGGGTAGCGATCGCGCGGAATTTTTTGCGTGAGGGCCAAAAACTCCTCCGCCCGAAACACCCCTTGGGACTGGAAATAGTCGGCCATTTGCCGCACCGTCCAGCCCTCCGGAATCGTCAGGCTCTGTTGAATGGTCTTGCCCTGCCAAAGTTGTTGGGCAATGTCCGTCATCGGGGCCGTGGGCAATAGTTCATAGGTTCCCGCCTGGAAGCCGCCATTGTCGTCATTCCAAGTCAGCCACCGGGCCCACAGCTCCCAAGCCGCGCTGGAGCGAATAATCCCCAACCGTTCCAGATCGCGGCCAATTTGCCGGGCGCTGGTTCCCCGTTCAATTTGCACTTGTACCGCTTTCATGGCGGTGTCGCCCTGGGCCAAGTCCATAGGACGGTTGGCCCAGCTCCACCATTGCCATCCTTGCCAAGCACCAACCAAGGCCGCCGTGGGCACGAGGAGAGTAAATATCACGCGACCCAATCGTTGCATGGCTCGATCGAACTACTCCAACCCATTAAATAGTTGTTCCTCGATCGACGGTAGCAAATCTTCGATCTGCTCCAGTTCCTCGGGATCCAGTAATTCTGGCTGTCCCTGTTCATTCATGCGGGCCACAATGAAAAACGGATCCAGCGGCGTATAAACCGCATACTCCGTTTCGTTATGGAAAAAGCTGGCTAACCACTGGAACTCATCCACATCTTCACCGGAGCCATTCCCTTCCCAGGGTTCATCGTCCTCCGGCTCTTCGGGTAATTCGCCCTCAACGGTCAGCACGATCGCCGTGCGCTTCAACTTCAAATTCTCCTCTGCCAACACCGCCTTCGCCGTGTTGAACAGGAGATCGATCTGTTGCTCGTTCTCGATCGGGACGGCTTCCTCGTCCTCATCGTCACCCTTCCAGGTCACAATCTCAACCGGGGAATCCACCGGGTGTAAGAGCACATACTCGGAGCCTTCCACCTCGATCGAGTGCTCAACAAAACACTCCAATGTCCGACCCGTGGCATCGGACAGGGTGATGGTGGGAACGTCCCACGCAGTATCTTCTTGGGTCATGCGCGCGATGGGAATCGAGACCTTAAAAGTATCCCCCATGAGGGCAGCGTTGCCGCAGGGAATAATCAGGATTTTCCCGCTTCGCCCTCAATCACCAGACTGACGACAGAATGGCCAGGCAATTAGCGCACCCACAAAAAAGCCCCCTACACAGGAGGCCCATTGTGGACTAAAGGAGTAAGTTCACCCTCAATACCCATCTTTCACTCAGTGCCTATACCCGATCGAGAAACCCATAACAGTGCTGTTCCAAGTGTCGTGAATTGTGCCGAACACTGGGCCACCAATTGAAGGGAAAAAAAGAAAGGGCGATCGCACCGGTATTCTCAGCTTCAGGGGCATCCTTGAGAATCAAGATGGGATTGTATCGTACTTGAAAAACGAATTGGGAAAAATCGGTTGCAAACTGCTGAACATTCTCTTTTGAAGCGATTGTTTCAGTGAACAACCTTCATCCCAACATCCCAATTCAGCGAATCTAGCAAACTTTATAAACGGTAGCTGCTGAATCGCTGGCTCAGCCATTCAACCATCGGAACCCTTAACCAATGGCATCTTCTTCAGACAGCATCTCTAGAAGATTGTCGGGATCCACATAATGGCAAACCGCATCATCAACACAAATCAAAGCCCAGCCCGATGCATCAATATCCATTAATTTGTAGGAGGCTTCTTGGACAAAAAAGCCCTTATGATTACGGGTTTCCGGCTTAACAGTAACGTTGTTCGCAGACATTTCCCTAACTCCTGAAACGGTGTGACGACGAACTGAACTGGTCGGGTAAAGCAAGTCTAATAACTTGTATCGCAAAATCCTATCATTCAATTTTTGATTGTCCAGTAAAGTTCTGTGACATCTTGCAACCCCTTGTTAAATGTAAACGGTGTAACCAGAGAGCTGCTGAACCCTGTTTTTTCGAGGGTTTGACCTGTCAGAGATTTGGACTTTTGGGATCACAATCGTTCGAGAAATTGTAAAGTTTTTTGACAATTAAAAATGGAGCCAGTTTTTACCTGACTCCAATGCCAAAAAATCAATAAGACGCGATCCCAGTGCGATCCCTAGCTATCAAAGATCCAAGCTTTGATCCGCTGAAAGCCTTTGCTGTTGGGTTTTTGGGCGATCGCCTCTTCCAAATTTTTCTGAACTTCTTCGGCCGCGTCTTGGTCAATCAAAACCAACTGGCTGGCGATTTCCACCTGTTCGCGCACCCCTTTTTGGCCGTCTTCGATCATGGCAACAGCCAGATTTACACGGGCTTGGGCATCCTGGGGATTGAGTTTCACGGCTTTTTTAGCAGCTTTGAAAGCCAATCCCGCTTGGTCAGTCAGCAAATACAGCCATGCCAAGCAAGTCCAAGGGGGGCTGCTTTTGGGGGCCCGATCGCACACGGACTTAAACAGCGGAATCAGCACAGTGGGATCTTCACCGGCTTGATAGCGATCGATGCCTTGCAAGAACAGTTCTTCGGCGGTTAACGTCGCGGAGTCAGTGGTTTCCGCATCCGCAAGTTCTGAAGTGACGACAGGAGTTTCGGCCATGGGTCAACCACGAAAAAGAATGAGGGTCAGTCCTGACGAACGATTGCCAACGGGGAGTAACCCGCCAGCATCGATCGCCCAAAGGCTTGGTCTTTGACCACTGTTGAAGGGTTACGTTGCGCGCACAAAGTCGCGATCGCCCCGAAAACGGAATGGCAGGGATAATTCCGAATCCTAACGATACCAGCAAACGCGAAACGGCAATCCCAAAGGACTGCCGCCGCTAACAGAGGGGCGATCGATCGTCCCCCCAACGCACCCCACCACACTGATGAAACCCAGTTAAGGACAGGAGGCCCAGTTCAAACCAACTCAGCTCAAACTAACTCAATTCAAACCAACTCAGCTCAAACCAACTCAGCTCAAACTCAATCAGCTCAAACTAACTTAATTCAAACTCAATCAGCTCAAGCTAACTTAGCTCCCTCAACCAAAACCCAGTTAGGTTCAATCCCAACTAGGCCGAAAAAGACTTCCCACAGCCGCAGGTTTGGGTAGCGTTCGGGTTGCGGAATTGGAACCCGCCACCAATCAAAGCCGTGCTGTAGTCCAGTTCCAAACCATAGAGATACAGCAGGCTTTTCGGATCACAAACCACCTTGAAATCGCCGTAATCAAACACATCGTCATCGGGGCGAATATTCGCTGCCGTCTCAAAGTCCATCGTGTAAGACAAGCCCGAACAACCGCCTCCCCGAACGCCAACTCGCAAGCAGAGGTCGCTTTGGCCTTGGCTCTGGCGTAGGTTGAGCAGGTGTTGGCGGGCCGACTCGCTAATTTGAATGCCTTGCTTGGCGGGAATGGTTGAAGTAGTCATAGGATTCAAAGGGCTGGGACTAGCAACTGCCTGGGGATAGCTCCTTGGAGGAATGCCCCAGAGTTTCGCGGAATCTGTGAAATCGATGGAATCTGATGAAATCTATTGTATGCAACTCCTCCAGCTAATTTTCAGTAATTTCGGTAGGCTATGGGATCTGGAAATGTAGCGATAACTTAACGATCATCCGCTTTCTGAATTTTCTGGGCTGAAACCAAGGCAAAAACAACCCACATCCAGAAAGCACAGCAAAGTTACCCCACCACAGCACCCATGGCAGAACCCACCGCAGAACCCACGGCGTTCTTAAGCCACCGTTTCGTCAGGCTACCTCTGATGCTCGGTTTGGCAAGTGCTAGTTGGGAAGACTTGCGATAATGGAACCGGAAAGGCTGCGTCAGAACGTGAAAATGGGGTGCGCACTGCTCTTTCCAATGCGCTGTGTTGTTGGGGATCTGGGATATGCAAAGTTTGCCAAAGGCGACGATCGAACGGTTAACACAACTTCCGTTGTTGCGAACCACTTGGCAGGGAGACCTGAGACCGGTTCACAGCCGTGCCCTCAATACCCGCGCAAACCAGGATGCCCAAAGGCTCTGTGTGTTGTGGATGGATGTTAGTCAACCCTCGTTGCGTTCTTTGGAGCCGGTGGCAGAGGAAGCGGGGTTTGGGGCGGTGGTGCGGGTTTTGCTACAGGCCATTGAACAACCCCGAGGACAACAGCCGCCGGGACGGCCCCAGCGGTTGGTGGTTTGCAACCGAGAATTGCAATTTTTCCTGCGAGGCGCGCTGCAAGGGTTAGACATCAAGGTGGAATACGGCGCGAAGCTGCCTCTGATTGATGATGTGGTGCAATCGCTGGAAGCCTATAACCCAGAATTGGAAGTGCGAGATATTTGGGATTCGCCCCACGCCAAACGGCTGATTCAAGCAATTCGGGCCACCTGGCGATCGGCCCCTTGGATGTTGTTGGCTGAATATGAAGTGGTGGAAATTAAATTTGAGCTGGATGAGCCACACCAGTTCTATCTATCCACTTTGGGTATGGAGGGGTTGGAGCTGGGACTGTTGCTCTATCGATCGCTGGAATCGTTGGAGAAATTTCGCAAAGATATCATTAGCAGTCCCCATCGATCGGAACCGCACAAAATGGAAGAAATCTTTCTGAATCAAGATTGTTTCTTCCTCACCTTCAATGATTTAGAAGACGAAGAAGCACCATCCTCCAAAAGCCCTATTCTCAGCGAATCTGCTTGGCCAGAATTGGGCAGCATTCACCCCCTTGAAGGAATGCGAGATCATCTATCAGATGATGAATTGATGGTGATGGTCGTAATCTTAGAAGCGCTCAACCAGTTCATCAAGCGTAATAACAAAATTCTTTACGATGCTGATGATTTCCCAAGCCTAAAAAACCAATTTCGGATTTTGGACCCTTTAGCGAATCCCAATCCTGGCCAGAAGCGCAAACAGGATAACATCACTGTCACGATTCAAACGCGCCCTGATGTGACCCTGCGCTTGCTGGAATCTGTTGCGGATCCCGAATCCTTGGCGGCTCATTTGCTGATGCCCGATTTTGTGGATGACTTGGATGAGGATGAAGAGGGCATGGCCGCTCTGGAGCAAATCCAAAAATTGTTGTCGCTCGCATCGGGACGGGATGTTCCTCTGGGATTGGGCAACCCTAACTTGAATCCTGGCTATGTTCCCAGGGCGCTGAAATCGGCATCGTCTCAACAATTGTCATCGGGTTCACGCCACTATTCTCAGGAAATTGAGATGGATTGGTTGCCGGAGGGAACGTTGGTCAATTTGGAAACCAATTTGCCTCGGGTGACCTATGACATGATCCCGGATACTTTTCGATCGCCCTTGGTGGACTATCCCTTCACGCCAAATAGTTTGACGGGTGGCGGTTCGGTGCAGGAAGGCCAGCAGAAAAAAGCTGGTTCTGGGAAGGCTGCTGGAAAGACTGCTGCTCAGTCGTCGAAGCGATCGCCCCAGAGTTTCCCGCTACTGGCTTTGCAAACCTCCCAGCCCAAAGCCAAGGCGTTGATTGATGAAGTGCTGAGTCAAGATCGCCCGATCGCGATGGGGTTGATGTCGAGTCATGATCAGTTTGATCAGGCTTACGATTTGTTGGTGCTTTACACGGCGCAAGGTCGTTTGCTGGGGGTGAATGTTTATTGGCAAGATGACCCGATCGATCGCGCATTGATTGCAGACTGGCGCAAGCGGATCAAAGCGGCGGGAAATCGTTGCTCGGTGGCGGTGTTCAAGGGAGCCACGGGCAAGAATCGCGGCATGGTTGATCCGTTGGATCTGATGCGGTTGTGGGATATCCATGCGTTGAGCATGGAAGATCTGATGCGATCGGCAGTGCAGGCCCAAATCGCAAGAGAGCAGGCCTAGGGGCGACGGAAGCGGGCAACTGCGATGTTACAATCCGTTAATATTTTGGGCGATCGAGCTGGGTTAACCGTTCCAGGAACCCGCCGCCCGATCGTCCTTACTCACCCGATGCACAGAAGGATTTGAGGCAGCCATGCGAGTCGCGATCGTGGGAGCCGGATTAGCCGGATTAGCCACCGCCGTGGATCTAGTCGATGCGGGCCATGAAGTGGAAATCTTTGAGGCCCGCAACTTTGTTGGCGGCAAGGTTGGCAGTTGGGTTGATGCAGACGGTAACCATGTGGAGATGGGCTTGCACGTCTTCTTTGGCTGCTATGAAAACCTGTTCGGCCTGATGAAAAAGGTGGGAGCCTTTGAAAATCTGTTGCTGAAGGAGCATACCCACACTTTCGTGAATCGGGGTGGCAATTTGGGCGAGCTGGATTTTCGCTTCCCGATCGGGGCCCCTTTCAACGGTCTGAAGGCTTTTTTCACCACTTCGCAACTGTCGGTTGCCGACAAGCTGGCTAACTCGATCGCCCTGGGAACCAGCCCGATCGTCCGGGGATTGGTGGACTTCAATGGCGCAATGAAAACGATCCGTGAGCTGGATCGGGTCAGCTTTGCCGACTGGTTCCGCAGCCACGGCGGATCCGACGGCAGCTTGAAGCGGATGTGGAACCCGATCGCCTATGCCCTCGGCTTCATCGACACCGAAAACATTTCGGCCCGCTGTATGCTCACCATCTTCCAATTCTTCGCTGCCAAAACAGAAGCTTCGGTGTTGCGGATGCTGGCCGGCTCGCCCGATGAATATCTGCACAAGCCGATCGTGAAATACATCACCGATCGGGGCGGCAAAATTCACCTGCGTCGCCGCATTCGGGAAGTGCAATATACCGAAAGCAGCAACGGCGAAATCCGCGTCACGGGCCTTGACGTGGCCGACGGGGAAGCCACCGAGCGCATCACGGCCGATGCCTACGTGGCCGCCTGCGACATCCCCGGCATTCAGCGCCTGTTGCCGGAATCCTGGCGCAAAATTCCCGAATTCGACAACATCTACAAGCTGGAAGCCGTGCCCGTGGCCACGGTGCAGTTGCGGTTTGATGGCTGGGTCACGGAAATGCAAAATCCCGAAGCCATGAAGGATCTGAGCAAAGCACGGGGCTTGGATAACTTGCTCTATTCGGCCGATGCGGATTTTTCCTGTTTTGCGGACTTGGCCCTCACCAGCCCCAAAGACTACTACCGCGAGGGCCAAGGCTCCCTGCTGCAATTGGTGTTGACTCCTGGCGACCCGTTCATCAAAAAGTCCAACGAGGAAACGGTGCAGCATGTCCTCAAGCAAGTCCATGACCTGTTCCCCTCGTCGCGCAGCCTGAATCTGGTGTGGTCGGGGGTGGTGAAGCTGGCTCAGTCGTTGTACCGCGAAGGGCCGGGCATGGATCCCTACCGCCCCAATCAAAAGACCTCGATCGAGAACTTCTTCTTGGCCGGCAGCTACACCATGCAGGACTACATCGACAGCATGGAGGGCGCAACCCTCTCGGGCAAACAAGCCGCGAAGGCGCTGTTAAGCACCAAAATCCCGATCGCGGCCTAGCCATCGGCTGCCCATGATGGGGTTGATGAGTTCATCCTTGGGCAACCGGGGGTAACCGGGCGATCGGGTCATGCCTTCAAGTGCTGATCGCAGCAATGTGTGGGGTGGTTAATGGCCACCCTCCGGGTTTAACAGTATTGATCGTGCGGATCATTCAGACCAGTTCAGACCAGTTCAGACCAGTTCTGAACCCACTTTTCTGCATCTCAAAATTCTGGTGTCAAAATAAATCAATTGGTTATAAATCAATTGGTTGCAAGCACGGTGATGTTCACATGCTAGAAACCCTGACCGCCCCGATCTCCCTGGCAGACTTTTTGGAGTTGCCGGAAACCCAACCAGCGAGTGAATATATCGACGGGCAAATTCTGCAAAAACCCATGCCCAAAGGAAAACATAGCATCATCCAAGCTGAACTGGCTGCCGCCATTAATGCCGTAATTCGTTCCCGCCGCCGGGGGCTGGCATTTACCGAATTGCGTTGCACCTTTGATGGGCGCTCGATCGTGCCGGATATTGCTGTCTTTTCTTGGGAACGGATTCCCAAAGATGAATCGGGTGAAATTGCCGATCGATTTCTGCTGGCTCCCGATTGGGTGGTGGAGATTCTGTCTCCTGATCAAAGCCATGCCCAACTGTTTAAAAAACTACGCCATTGTTTTCAGCACGGGACGATCGCTGGTTGGATTATTGATCCTGCAAACAAAGCCGTCATGATCTATCGGCCGGGTCAAGAGGCACTGTTGTTTGATCTAGAAGAAATGCCCGATCGCCCCTTGCCCATTCCAGAATTTGTCGGAGAGCTAACCCTCACCTCAGAAGTTTTGTTTAGTTGGCTGGCACTCTGAAACTGCAAAGAATTCAAATTCTTCAAATTCTTAATTCAAATTCTTCAAATTCTTCAAATTCTTATCTAGCCTTTACCTAGAACAATTGGTACGCCCTATCGCAAATTCCACGGAGCCATTATTAGGTGAGCAATGCCCACCCTAAGGGCTAAGGTTTTCCATTGATTAACTCACCATTAATTAACCATCAATTCACCAGTTTTTGTTGGGCTTGCCGTTGCTTTTTGCGTTCCACCATGGCCGATAAATGCCGTCGCAACAGAGCGCTACCTTGCAAATTCTGATTTTCTAAATATAAATCTCCCGCCTTCACCAACCGAGGAACTGCTTCATTATCATTGAGCAAATTCGCCAAGGCCAGACCCCAGTTATGGTAAGCCTCTGGCCAGTTGGGTGCTAATTCCAGGGCCGTTGCAAATCGCTCACCGGCTGTCCGATAGTCCCCTTGCATAAACAGCGTTTGCCCTTGATTGAAAGCCGCGATCGCCTTAGGGATTCGATCGCCGTTCTCTGTTGGCAAGGGAACCGCCTCCGTGAACAAAATCGATCGGCTACCCTGGCCGCGATAGGCCCAAATCATAATTCCTAAAGAGCCACCCAACACCGCACCAATTACGCCAAACCAAAGGGCAAAGTCTCCCCACTCCAAGCCCAGGCAATCGAGCAATTGGGAGTCAACCACCGCCGTGAGTGCTGTCATCACTGCTGTCATCACTGCTGTCATTACCCCGATTATGATCGTTGATGGATGAATCTGCTGGATTTGACGAATGGATCTGATTCGTCGGTTGAATAGACCAATTTCTAACCAGTTTAAAACCAATCAGAAACTAATAGAGCCAAGGGATAACTCAATCCTCCCTTGGCTCTGCAATATTTAGTGCTAAGTTTCAAGTGCTAGGTTTCAACAGCGTTTTTCACGGCTTAGGGTTAATCAACGGTTGCAACTTAGCATTTTGACTGAAGCACTTTGACTGAAGCACTTTGGCTAAAGCACCCTGACTCAGTACCTCAATTCAACGTCTTGAGTTTGAGTTTCTTGAGTTTCATCTCTGGAGCTTCAACTTTTCAATTGAAGGCTGATTGCGATGGTTGATGCTGTTGCCTTCCCGATCGCCCTAGCGCAGGCCAAGCCGAGCCAAAACCCCTAAGCTGGTTGGCGAAACAGCGTTGATAGATAAACCCGCGACACCCGCCGATCGCTCTCCCCGTTTTGCAACAGAAAAAGCGACAACGCCGCTGCAAACACCCGGTTCAAATCCCAGTCGGGATGCACTTCCAAATAATCCTTAAGGGCTTCGTGGAGTTCTTCAGGAATTTCCGCCACGATGCTAACTGTGCCACTCATCGGCAAAACCCCAGCCACATTGGTAAGCGGCAACATTGTGCGCCAGGCTCCCGGCGATGTCAATGCTGCGAAATATTGCGATCCAGCTCAAAAACTCAGAATTTTTTCTGGATAGCATATATTTTTATTCATTTAATTTACATAAATTCATAAAAAATTGCCTTTTATGAGAAAGTGGGCGATCGCCCAAAACAATCCCCAACTGAACGACAAACCGTATCGTTGGCGACATAGCCTGTGGAAAACTCCGTCATTTCTGTGGAAAACTTGGGGGTCTTCTGTGGAAAACCTGTGGAAAACTTTCCCCCAAGATAAGAATTTCCCCTTTGCAAAATGATTTGCATCCTCAGAAATCCTGACCGGGGGCCTCGGATCGTCAGCCCAGCGCCCAATGCGATAATGGAGGTGTTGAATTCAGCCCAGCTAGTCGTGACCGTAACCCCGCTCCGTTCCGCCACCTTCAATGCCCAAGTGCCCGATGCCCTCGGCCGGTTTGGCCAGTTCGGCGGCAAATACGTTCCCGAAACCCTGATGCCCGCCCTGGCTGAGTTGGAGCGGGCCTACGAGCACTATCGGCACGACCCAGACTTTCAAGCGGAACTGCAAGGGTTGCTTCAGGACTATGTGGGTCGCCCTAGCCCGCTCTACTTTGCCGAGCGACTGACGCAACACTACGCCCGGCCCGACGGCAGCGGCCCGCAAATTTACCTGAAGCGCGAAGACCTGAACCACACGGGCGCACACAAAATCAACAACGCGATCGCCCAAGCCCTCCTGGCCAAGCGGATGGGCAAACAGCGGATCATCGCCGAAACCGGAGCCGGTCAGCATGGCGTGGCCACGGCCACCGTTTGCGCCCGCTTTGGCCTCGATTGTGTGATTTACATGGGCATCCATGACATGGAGCGCCAGGCCCTGAACGTGTTCCGCATGAAGCTGATGGGTGCAGAAGTGCGACCCGTGGAAGCGGGAACCGGCACGCTGAAGGATGCCACCTCGGAAGCGATTCGCGACTGGGTGACCAACGTGGAAACCACCCACTACATCCTGGGTTCCGTGGCTGGCCCCCACCCTTACCCGATGATGGTGCGCGACTTCCACGCCATCATTGGTCAGGAAACCCGCCAACAGTGCCAAGCCAAGTGGGGCGGACTGCCAGATATTTTGCTGGCCTGCGTCGGCGGTGGCTCCAATGCTATGGGGCTATTCCATGAGTTTGTGACGGAGCCAACGGTGCGGATGATTGGTGTGGAAGCGGCCGGCGAGGGAGCCGAAACCGAAAAGCACGCGGCTACCTTGACTAAAGGCCGGGTGGGCGTGTTGCATGGGGCCATGAGCTATTTGCTGCAAGATGGTGACGGCCAGGTCATTGAGGCCCACTCAATCAGCGCTGGGTTGGACTATCCCGGCGTTGGCCCGGAACACGCTTACTTGAAGGATGCGGGACGTGCGGAATACTACAGCGTGACGGATCAGGAGGCGTTGGATGCATTCCAACGGGTGTCGCGTCTGGAGGGAATTATTCCGGCACTGGAAACGGCCCACGCCTTTGCCCATCTGGAAAAACTTTGCCCGACCTTGGAAGGTAGCCCCAAAATTGTGATTAATTGTTCGGGCCGAGGCGATAAAGATGTGCAAACGGTGGCTAAGGTGTTGATGCCTTAGGCCTGGTTGGCACTCCCGATCGCTGGGGACGGGAATGGCTGATTTTCTGAGCCACATCCGTAGGGGCGTACAGCGGTACGCCCCTACCCGGATGCCTTCTACTCCCGAAGTTTTGGCCCGAGGTTTTGCTCCGAGATTTTGCAAAGGGCGACGGCCAAATCAGGGGAGCATCGCCACCGCCAAAACCGCACGAGGGCGAGAGTTGCAACAACTATGAAAATTTTGGGCGCGGGCCTCAGCAAAACGGGCACTTCTTCACTTCATGCGGCTTTGCAGATTCTGGGGTTGTATGGGCTGCATTTCGATCGCGATCGCCTGAACGAGATCCTCAGCGGCAAGGTCACCCAACCCAATTTCCGCTGCTATGACGATGTGGATGTGGTGACGGATTTACCCAGCGCCTATTTTTATCGGGAGTTGGCGGCCGCCTATCCCGACAGCAAAATCATCCTGACCGTGCGCGATGTGGATGCCTGGTGGCGCAGTGTGGAATTTCATATTAATCATCGCTTCCCCGTGTCACCCAGCTTGGGGATTCGGGCCCAGCTTGCCCAGCGTTGGCAGCTCGATCGCTGGTTGAGCCAAGGGCCTTGGCCGACGGATTGGCAAGCGGGCTGGCAAAACTTTTGGCAAGAAAGCGCATCGCAACAGTTTCGCCGCGACCTGCGCAATTGTGTTTATGGCTCGGCGATCGCCACCGAATTTCTTTATAAGAAGAAGTATCTGGAGCATAACGATCGGGTGATGGCAGAAATTCCGCCCGATCGACTGCTGGTGATGAATATTCCCGCCGGGGATGGTTGGGAAAAACTCTGCCCTTTTTTGGGTGTGCCAATTCCCGATCAACCCTTTCCCCACGCCTACAAAACCGAGCACCAAGCCTACAAACGCTGATCAACAAAAAGCAAGACTGACCCTGTGTTAGAGTCATTCCGACCCGATCCGGATGGTTTAAACAATTCCCATGGCCAGACTCAGCGGAATCTTGCTGCACCCCACTTCGCTCCCCAGTCGCTACGGAGTGGGTGATCTGGGTGACCAGGCCATTGCCTTTTGTGACTGGTTGCAAGCGGGGGCCCAGCGGGTGTGGCAAATGTTGCCCTTGGGGCCGGTGGGTGCTGGCAATTCGCCCTATATGAGTTTTTCTGCGATCGCCGGGGAGCCGTTGCTGATCAGCCCCGATCGCCTGGTGGAAGCTGGCTGGCTGCCTGCCGCCGCCCTCGAACAAGTGCCCGATTTCAATCCCCATCGGGTGGACTTTGCGGCGGTGCGGGCCTACAAAGAGCGCCTGTTTGTCCAAGCCTGGGCTGGGTTCCAAGTTCATGCCACCGCAGAACAACGCACCGCCTTTGAGGAATTTTGCGCCGAGCAGGCCACCTGGCTCGAGGATTTTGCCCTGTTCATGACCCTGAAGGCGGAATTTGGCCAAATTGTTTGGAACCGTTGGGATGTGGGATTTGCCCAGCGAGATCCGGCCGTGTTGGCCGCCGCCCGCCAAACCCTGGCCGAGCCGATCGCCCTGCAACGGTTTTTACAATTTGTCTTCTTTGAACAGTGGCAACAGCTCAAGACCGCTGCCAACGAACGGGGCGTGCAATTGGTGGGCGATGTGCCCATCTATGTTTCCTTCGACAGTGCCGACGTTTGGGCTAATCGCGAGTTGTTTGCTCTGGATCCAGATACCCTGGATCCGGCTCAAATGGCTGGCGTACCCCCGGACTATTTCAGTGCCACGGGGCAACTGTGGGGGAACCCGGTTTATGACTGGGAAACCAACGCCCAAACGGGCTATCACTGGTGGATTAACCGATTCCGCCATTTGTTCACCATGGTGGATTGGGTGCGAATTGACCACTTTCGAGGGTTCGAGTCCTTTTGGGCCGTGCCCCAAGGGGAAGAAACCGCCATCAATGGCGACTGGGTTCCGGGGCCGGGCGCTGCATTTTTTGAAGCGGTGCAGGGGGCCTTGGGCAAGTTGCCGGTGATTGCGGAAGATTTGGGAATTATTACGCCCGAGGTGGAAGCCCTGCGCGATCGCTTCCAATTTCCCGGCATGAAGATTCTGCAATTTGCCTTTGACTCCGGTAGCGGTAACCCCTATTTGCCCCACAATTACCGCAGTCCCAACTATGTGGTTTATACGGGAACCCACGATAATGACACCACGGTGGGTTGGTTTAATGGCCGATCGCCCGAGGAGCAACAGCGCGTAATCCGCTACGCTGGCTATGCGGGCCCCGATGGCATTCAGTGGGATCTCACCCGGATGGCCATGGCCTCGGTGGCCGACTGGGCGATCGTTCCGTTGCAAGACTGCTTGGGCTTTGGCAGCGATTGCCGCATGAATGTGCCCGGCCAGGCCGATAGTAATTGGGAGTGGCGCTGTTTAGAGGGATCCTTTGCCCCTTGGATGGCCGATCGACTCCGGGAGTTGGTGGATTTGTATGGCCGCTGGGGCTAGGGGCAACCTTGCCACGATCGAGCGCCTGATAGTCGTCATCATCAGCCAGGCCACAAAACCGGCCTGAGGACACAAAGGATCAGATTTTGGAGAATAACCCCCACCCGATCGACTCGGGTGTATGAAATCAGGCGATCGCCCCGCATGAGCAGAAACTTTGCCAATCGCCGTCTTGATCTGGCGCGAATCATGCCCGAATCATTCCTTGAAGAATTCGGCCAGAAGGACGCGGGCACAAGACGGTTTTTGCTCAATGCACTCACCCTATTTGCCGCCATTTCCCCCGAGCAACAACACCAAGCCATCAACGATCTGATTCAGTTTGAAATCATCATTTTGTCCGATCGCTCGCGGGAATTTTTGCGACGACGGGTGCAAGGCTTGCTGAAGCGATTCTACTTGCAAAAAAATCTGGGTGAAAACGATATTCGTGAATATTACTATCGTTATTACATCCTTACGGGTACGATTCCGGAGCGCCTAACGCCCGATTATTTAAACTTTTTGATGAAGTTCATCGTGGGTATTGAACTCATTATCATGATTTTCTGCATGAGCTTCATGGAGCAGCAGCGCTTCTTTGAACTGCAAGGAAAATATTCCACCCAAGCCCTGTTGTTTTATCACTACATTCGCCCCATCCGCGACAAGTTAGTTCGAGAACGGGTGGTGACACGGGATCCATCCGGCAATCACTACTATCGGCGGCCCAGCCTCGATCATTCCGAGGTGATGGATTTTGTCTTTGATGTGTTCGATCTCGATCGAATCGTTGCCTTGGGCGAATATGCCGAAAAACTAGCCTTTGAGCGGGACTACATCCACAGCGGCCCCGATGAGCTGGAGTCGGACGGATCCTGAGCACCATCCCCCTGGCGATCGATGGCTGGCCTATGGCGTAACCGTTGCCCAAACCTTCCCAAATTGCCCTAATCATCCTGCATCACCCTAATTGTCCTGAGGAACCGGGCCAGCCCTTGGGAACCTGGTGATACTGGTTACGTCCTTAATTGAGGAGCCATCGAAAAATAGCCCATGACCACGATTTACTGAAAAGAATCAAGCTCCTGGGTTCTAATTCCAGTCATCATCAAAACCTGCTTTTAAAAGAAACCTCATCACTGAGTTTTGTTTTCAGTAATTCTTAAAATCAAGAAACTGACTGAATTAATTAGATAAAACTTCTAAACTTCAACCACCAGAAAACTATTAATAGAAAACCCTAGCCTCAAGTGTCATTCCCCAGGCATGGGCAGGAGGCTTGGGGGGATTGCGGTTGATGATCCCTAATCGAAGGGCGGGATTGATCGGCCATCGATCGCCCACGAATCTCCTCAGCCCTTCAGGATCAATCCGCTTGGGATGCCTTCCTTGTGGATCGATCGCTCCTTAGGCCCCAACCCCACGCCATTGCTATCCCCAAACAACCCGAGCCGATCGCCCCGATGGGATTGGGCGGATTGAGCGATCACTCCACCGGAGCGTTGGCCAAGATGCGATCGCCATCCAGCCGATCCTGAAAATCCGGTTCCCAACAGTCGCTCCCCAGACGAACCAGACAGGGCGATCGTTCCCGATTATTTTCCAGAAAAATCAAGAATTGCGGGAACTTTTTGAAAACTTTTCAGAACATTTTGTTCCCGCAAAATTCCCCAAAAAAATTTCCCCACTTCCGGATTCTTCGATCGCTTCCCGAAGGAATAGGCAGCGAACCACAGTTCACCAACCCGCACAGGGAACGCAACAGCAATTCACTTGCACCTCGATAGCGGTTCCGGTTCCACCGGCCCCTAAGCACCCAAGAATGCAGGACTTGCACCAGCGTTTGGGACTCGAACTCGTGACCGCAATGGTTGCGGCTGTTCGTCCGCGCCGCTTCAACTCAACAGCTCACCTTTTGCAACTCAAGTCCACTGGAGGAGTCAATGGCTGTTATTAACGGAACCAACTTTCCCGATGTCATCCCCATTACTGAAACCCAAGCCGCCCTCGACAGCCTGGCCGGGAATGATGTGATCAGCGGTTTGGATAGCAACGACATCATCCGGGGCTATAACGGAGACGATCGCATCCTGGGCGGCAACGACAACGATCGCCTGTTTGGCAACCAAGGCGTAGATACCCTGGAAGGGGAATCCGGCGACGATGAATTGCTCGGCGGTGCTGGCAATGACCTGTTGTTGGGCGGACTCGGCAATGACCTGATGTTCGGCAACATGGACAGCGACCAACTGTATGGCGGCAGCGGCGGTGACGAGCTGTATGGCGGCAAAGGCAACGACCTGCTGTTTGGCGAAGACGGCGACGATGTGTTGTCCGGCGACCTGGGCGCAGACACCATGCGCGGCGGTCAAGGCAACGATACCTTTGTGATCGGTCGCCGCAGCGACAGCTTCTCGGCCCAGACCGGTCAAATTTCCACCGGCGGTTCCACCATCCTGGAAGCCGACGTGATTGAAGACTTCAACCAATTTGGCCAAGACCAAATTCGGCTGATTGGCGGAGTCACCATGTCTGACCTGGAAATCTTTGATGGTTCCGGTCAAACCGCTGGCAGCGCCATCATTCGCGACAAAGGCAACAACCAAATTTTGGCGGTGGTGAAAGGGGTCAGCGCCAACCAACTGATGAACACCCCCGGCACGTTCAGTTCCGATGGTGTGCAGCCTGGATCTGTGCCGCCCCAAGGCGCACTGCAATTCTCGGTGGCCAACCTGACCGGCACGGAAGGTTCCCAAGTGGAAGTGACCGTGACGCGGGATGTGAACCAATCGGCGGGCGCGGTTTCTGTGGATGTGGGTGTGTTGGGCGGCACGGCAACGGCCAACGCAGACTACAAAACCTTCAACCAAACCCTGAACTTTGCGCCGGGTCAAATTAGCCAAACCTTCAAGGTGGATCTGATTGACGATGCGCCTTTGGCCGACAGCGGCGAAACGATTCGGATGTTGCTGTCTCGTCCCACGGGCGGCGCAATCTTGGGCAAGCAGGATTCGGCAATCTTGACGATCGTGGACAAGGGCGCAACGGGTGGCGGCGGAACCACTGGCTCTTCCACTTTCCAATTCAGCGGCGCAACCTACACGGCGACGGAAGGCACGGCCACGGTACAAGCGGCCATCAACATCACCCGCACGGGCGACACCTCCCAAGCTGGCTCCGTCACCTTCTCGACCGGTACAGGCGGCACGGCGACGGCTGGCTCGGACTACACGGCGGTTGCGAACCAAGTGGTGAGCTTCGCGGCGGGTGAAACGACCAAAACAGTGAACGTGCCGGTTCTGTCGGATGCGATTACGCCAGAGGCCGATGAGACAGTTAACCTGACTCTGACGGCTCCCACTGGCGGTACGTTGGGCACTCAGGCCACTTCGGTGTTGACGATCAAGGATGTGTCAACTTCGACCACAACCACGCCGCCTGGTAGCTCGGCAGTTGGTAGCACACTACAGTTCAACAACGATCCGAATGCGATCACGGCTGATCAAGGTCTGCTCTCCACCTTCCCCGGCGGGATTAACGGTGGTGGTGGAGACGATCAGTTCACTTACTCAAACACAGCTCCAGCAATCCTTCGCGGTGAAGGCGGTAACGATACCTTTGCGCCTGGAGCAGTTGCGCCGACGGCTCCGATTTCGATCGATGGCGGTGAAGGTAACGATGCGATCACGGGTAGCCCGATCGCAGGCGATAAGTTGCTGGGCGGTGCGGGTGATGACGTGATTACGGCGGGTGCTGGTGGTGGCACGATTGTCGGTGGCCCAGGTCTCGATCGAATGACGGGCGCGGCGGGTGTTGATGTGTTTGCGTTCCAAGCTAGTGACTTGACGACCAGCGCGCTGACAGCGGATCAGATCACGACTTTCACCACTGGCGCTGACAAAATTGGTCTTGGCCCTGGCTTGACCAGCGTGGTGATTACGCCGGAAGTGGTGAATGTGGCAGGCGTGGCTGCAACATCAGATTTGGCGCTGACCTACACCGACGCAAGTGGTGTGAAGAAGTATCTGGCAGTATTGGTAGATACGGCGGCTGCGGGTTTTGTGGCAGCAACCGATGTGACCAACGTTGCGGCCAGCACGTTCACAATCTAGAACTGCACGGATTAGAGCAGGACAAGAAATTCTGTCCTGTGAAGACTGCCAAAAATTTCACTTCTGAACTCGATGGGGGGCTGGGTCGATCGACCTGGCCCCTTTCCTTGGTGGTTAGCGTGGGGCCTTTGTCCAGCCGGCCGCGATCGCCTCCGCCTCCGAACAGAACCAGCGTTCCCCTCGCGATAGGTCGATCACGGTGCGCTCATAGTCCCGCATTCCTGGCAGGTGATATAGCCGTCGCCCGGTGTTTTGGCCGTCCGTGGTTTGGGAGATGTTGCCTTTGATCGGGCATTTGGGATCGGGCGGGGTGGTGGAACGGCTGCTGGGGGTTGATTGGGTGTTGGGTCGCTGTTGGGCCTGGGCCGGTGCGATCGCCGTGGAGCCGATAACCAGGGCGATCGCACCGCATAAAAGCTGATGAAGCATGGAGATCACCAAGCAACTACTGGACTCTATCTAAACACAGAGTCTCAGCTCAATTTGTAATTTGAACAAAGACCTCACAAAATCTTCTTGTTTAAAATTCAGCAATCAGAATTTGGGTGGTTGAATATTGCGCCGTTGCACCCGAATGCTTGCCAACCAACCGCGACTAAATTTGTTGTTTTGGTATTGCCACTTCAACCAATGCCCAATCAAAATTGCCAGTCGATCGCGCAACTCCAACAAATTAGCGCGATCGTCATGACATTAACTTCTAGACTGTTCGGCAATAAATTTCAAAATTTCCATAATATGAAAATCCCTCAAAGATTCATGATTTCGTGAAAAATATTCTGCGATATTAAGAGTCAACTGATCACGAATTACTTTTGCATCCAAGGGGTAATCATCACCATCTGTAATTTGATTCCAAGCCAAGTCTTTGACTTTCGTGATCACAAGGACAGCTTTGATTAAAAGCGATCGCCCTTCCTCAGAGTCCAAAGAATATTGATTAGTGCAAGCCTCAAATCGCTGTTCTAGGATTACTTGCAGCTTTCTTGGATCTAGATCTATCAACTCTTCTGGCGATAAATACCTTTGAATCCGCTGTTTGACAATATCAAAATTCTCTTTGATTCTTGGATCATCGCCAATACTGTTGATTAACGTCTGATAGATGATCTTGAGGTTGAATGGTTGACCAAAGTGCTGCAACTTCGGAAATCTTTCTAGAAATCCACTAAAAAACTCTCCTTCTAGCTCTGGCAAAATAAAATAGGCTTCTTTGTGAATGAGTCCTGTTGTGTATATCCTGTGATTTTTCAGTCTTAACTTTCCAGAATCGCAGCAGTATATATCATTATAAATTTCCTCTATACTGGAAAAGTGGTAGTCGCTTATTTTCTTTACTTCAAGGTCTAAATCAACGATCGCAAATAGTCTTTCGGTATCTATATAGCTATTGACTGGATCATCTTGACAGATTTTGGTAATACGATGAAAAGCGTCAATCACATTGGATCGATCGCCACAGTTAATAAACTGCACCTTACTCCGAAGATCAACAGGCAAGCACTTTTTATAAAATTTGCTATCTTCAAATCTTTCCTTCGCATACGTTCCTGGGCTTTGCCTAAGTTGACGATGTGTCGCATTGGAATCTGAGGGTGGCTCAGGCTCAACTGTGCCTTCACATAGGACAATCATTTTATTTTGCAGCTTTTTCAGGTTGCAAATAGACTTTGCCAAGTTCAGAATCTGAATACTATTCAAGCCCATAATTCTTTAAACAAAAATATTCATTCAAGCGGCTGGTCATTTTTTCTCTCTGAGATTAGCCGAGGCTCAATTTCATTCACATGGGCGGGTGTAACTGCACTGCACAAATCATAGGAATGAGTCGCCAGAATGAATTGGTTATTATTCGACCATTTCAATAATTCATGAATAATTTCATATTGCCAATCAGGATGGAAACCAATTTCCACTTCATCCATCAGCACGATTGCATCTTTGATTTCCATATATTTCAACCAAAGATAAATACCGAACTTCTTTAGCTCACCATGACTTAGATCTTCAGGTAATAATGTTTGATCAGAGCCTTTTTTCTTGAACGTGATGGACTGAAATTCGTCTTCAATTGATACAGTTTTATCTGTAAAAAACTGATTTACCTCTTCTTTTAGCCTCATCAGAGAATTACCATAGCTATCAGATGCTAAGCCAATCTTTGTATCTTCCTTAATACAGCGTTGGAAAACCTCTGCCAATGTTTTGACTGGAGAAAATTCGTAAGTATACCAGTTTCCAATTGCCTGCTTAGTGCGATCTACAATGTCCACGTAAGATAGAAGACCTTCATTGCTGCCCAAAAGCTGCATACGAACTTTTTCTTCCAAAAAAAGAAAAACTTGTGTCAAAGGACAGGCTAGATAAATCTGTCTGGCGATTAGTTCAAAAATAAATTGATCAGATGATGTCTGAGCAAATAAAAGATGATGATCGGATAAAATTGTTATGTAATAATAGCCATTATTTTCTAACTGCTCTCGAACTGTAGAAATTTCAGATTCCTTTTGATTTAATAATTTCAGAACATTATAGAGACTAGATTCAATCTCTGCTAGATTTTCTAGAAGATCATTAAGTCTCTCGATCGTGAGCTTGATATCTTTTGCCCGTAAAATCAGCACTGAAAACTTTTCAATCTCATCTTCTGACAAATAATTTACGAGTCTCGATTGAGAGTCGTAAATCAAGAAAATTAAATCATTAATAAATTTCTCAATTTCTCGATTTTGAGAAGTTTTTATTTCGTTACCAACATTCGATCTTAGAGATTGTATGATTCTTCTTAGTTCTATATTTTTTGCACTGATCATATCTAGATTATTCTTGACTACACTCTCTGAACCGAATTCTTGAGAAACTTCATTTTTATATTGTTCATATTGGTAGAAGCTTTCGAGGTTGTAATTAGCCAATTCACGATTAACAGCCAGGAACTGAAGATCAATATCTTCTCGTTGATAATGGATTAAGAAGCGGATAATTTCACTTACATCTGAGTTGAAGTTACTCAAATTAACTTTAAGAATATTTTGAATGTAGTGATGTTTCTGCGGGTCGGCGGCGCAACGAAGGAGAATAAAAATAAGTTGTAGTAGGGTGCTTTTGCCGCCACCATTTAAGCTGCCGACTGGAAAAACAGAAGGCGACAGAGACTGATTGAACTCAAGCACTACGTCTTGCAGTCCACGAAAATTTTTAACATGAACTTTTTTGAGAAACATAGTTTTGAGTCGGTTATGTAGATCAGTAAAAATAGACTGGCGTTGCGAGCTGCTGGAGAGCTACCCATCGAGGCTAGCACAAAACTCCAGACAGCAAAAAGGCAGAAGAGATCAGCGCCTCTCCTGCCATGTGGGAAAGACGATCGCCCCGGAGCGATCGCCTTAAAACGACTTAGCGCTTAGCGAGCTTTTTTGCCGGGAGCTTCCGCAACCGAATCGATTCGGGAGTGACCTCCACCATTTCATCGGAGCCGATATATTCCAGCGCCCGTTCCAGCGTCATTTGTACCGGCGCTTGCAACTGCACCAATTCATCGCCACCGGCCGCGCGGTGGTTGGTGAGCTGCTTGGTTTTGCACACGTTCAGGTCAATGTCTTGCGGGCGGTTGTGCTCACCCACAATCATGCCCTTGTAAACCTTCGTGCCCGGTTCAATGAAGAACACACCGCGATCTTCAGCGTTCTTCATGGCGTAGAAAGTGGCCACGCCTTCTTCAAAGGAAATCATCACCCCGTTGCGGCGGGTGTCGATGTCTCCCACGATCGGGCGGTAGTCATGGAAGCTGTGGTTCATGATCCCTTCGCCTCGGGTCATGCGCATAAACTCGCCCCGGAACCCGATCAGACCCCGCGCCGGGATGATGAATTCCAATTGGGTGCGGCCGTTTTCGCCCACACGCATGTCCTGCATTTCAGCGCGACGAGTCCCCAGCTTTTCGATGCAACTGCCGGATGCATCGTCGGGCACATCCAACACCAACAATTCGTAAGGTTCGCAGGGTTGGCCGTTCACTTCGCGGAAGATCACCTGCGGCTGCGACACTTGGAATTCATAGCCTTCGCGGCGCATGGTTTCGATCAAGATGCCCAGGTGCAGTTCACCCCGACCGGACACGGCCCAGCGATCGGGCGAGTCCGTTTCTTCCACACGCAGAGCCACGTTGGTTTCCAACTCGCGCATCAGGCGATCGCGCACTTGCCGCGAGGTCACAAACTTGCCCTCACGACCGGCAAAGGGCGAATCGTTGACCACAAAGGTCATTTGCAGAGTCGGCTCGTCCACCTTGATCAGCGGCAGCGCTTCGGGATTCTCGGCGCTGGCCAAAGTTTCCCCAATGTTGGCATCGGCAAAACCGGAAATGGCCACCAGGTTACCGGCCGAAGCCTGCTCGATTTCCACCCGTTGCAGCCCTTCAAAGCCCAACAGCTTGGTAATCCGCCCCTTGGTGATTGACCCGTCTTCCTTAATTAAAGCCGCTTGTTGACCGGCGGTAACCGTCCCGTTATGAATCCGGCCAATCACAATCCGACCCAGATACTCGGAATAGTCCAGGGTGGTCACTTGCAGTTGGAAGGGTTTTTCGGGGTCGCCCACGGGCGCAGGCACATGCTCCAGAATCGCTTCAAACAAGGGCTGCATATCCTTGTTTTCGTCGGCCAAGTCGTTCTTGGCAAAACCAGCCATCCCCGAAGCGAACAGGTAAGGGAAGTCGCACTGATCGTCATCGGCTCCCAGCTCGATGAACAAATCCAACACCTTGTCCACGGCGGTCATGGGTTCCACACGCGGGCGATCGATCTTGTTGACCACCACGATCGGGCGTAGACCCTTTTCCAGCGCTTTCTTCAGCACGAAGCGCGTTTGGGGCATCGGCCCTTCGTTGGCATCCACAATCAGCACGCAGCCATCAACCATGCCCAACACCCGCTCCACTTCGCCACCGAAGTCTGCGTGGCCAGGGGTGTCAACGATGTTGATCAGTGTTTCTTTGTAACGAACCGCAGTATTTTTTGACAGAATCGTGATGCCGCGCTCCCGTTCGAGGTCGTTGGAGTCCATCACGCAGGTGGGCACTTCTTCGCCCTCGCGGAAAATGCCAGATTGCTTCAGCAGCGCGTCAACCAGGGTGGTTTTACCATGGTCAACGTGGGCAATGATGGCAACGTTACGAATCGGGAGGCTCATAGGTTGATTAGCGATGGGTTCACACGGGCCCCGCTGACAGCAAGCAGTCCAGCAGGTTGGGTCTCGGAAAGACGATTTTTGTAAAAATCTGTAATGATTCTAGCCCAGGATTGCCAATTCGCATGGGCAATGTTATTGGCAAGTGTGATTGGCCACTGACTTTTGCGGCCAAATGTGCCAAACAGTGATGCCAAATGGCTATGCCAAACCAGCTCGCCAGCGTCCGGCCACCAAGCGCAAAGGCAAGCTTGAGGGACAGTCTGGGAAGCTGGTTTGGGGCTAGAGCCGCATCAAAAACAGTCGATCGCCCGGTTTAACTGGTCGGCGGATCCACCCAACGGCCATCGGCCTTGATCAGCTCAATCAGTGCCGATACGCCTTCGGTTTCCGGGACTCGCTTGATTTCGTCGCGTCCCCGATAGAGAGCGATCGTCCCCGGTGTTTTGCCCACGTAGCCGTAGTCTGCATCGGCCATTTCGCCCGGCCCGTTCACAATGCAGCCCATCACGGCAATGTCCAAGCCCACCAGGTGTTTCGTCGCTTCCCGCACTTGGTGCAGCACCTCTTCGAGGCTAAACAGCGTCCGCCCACAGGACGGGCAAGCCACATATTCCACCATCGTTTTCCGCAAGCCCAACGATTGCAGAATGCTGTAGCAAACGGGGATTTCCTTTTCGGGGGCTTCCGTCAAGGAAACGCGGATCGTGTCGCCGATCCCTTCCGCCAGCAGGGTGGCAATCCCGGCGGTGGACTTGACCCGACCATAGTCGCCATCGCCCGCTTCCGTCACGCCCAAATGGATCGGGTAGGGCATCCCGGCTTCGTCCAGCCGCTTGGCCAGCAACCGATAGGCCGCCAGCATCACGGGCACGCGCGAGGCCTTCATGGAAATCACCAGGTTTTGGAATTGCATGTCTTCGCAAATCCGCAGGAATTCCAGCGCCGATTCCACCATGCCCAAGGGCGTGTCGCCATAGGTGAAGACCATCCGCTCCGCTAGGGAGCCGTGGTTTACGCCAATCCGCATACATTTGTTTTGCTCGCCTAGGGTTTCCACCAGGGGTTGCAGGGTTTCGCGGATTTTCTTACCGATCGCCTCAAATTCGGCGGCGCTGTAGTCCTGGTCGGCGCGGGGCTTTTCAAACACATACAAGCCCGGATTAATCCGCACCTTATCGACGTGCTTGGCCACTTCCAGGGCGATTTTCATGCCGTTGTGGTGCACGTCGGCCACCAGCGGCACGGGGCGATAGGTGTCTTCCAGGGTTTTGCGAATGCTTTCCATGGCCTTGGCATGGGCCAGGCTGGGGACGGTGACGCGCACAATTTCGCAGCCGATTTCGTGGAGGCGACGAATGGCGGCAACCGAACCGGGAATGTCGAGGGTATCTTCGTTGATCATCGACTGCACCACGACCGGATGGCCGCCACCGATCGTGATGTCACCGACTTGGACGGGGCGGGTTTGGCGACGATGGATCGTGGTGTCAAACAGTCGATCGTCTAGGTTGGTGGCGATGCTGCCGTTGGAAATGGGGGGCTTCGGCAGGGTTTGCATGGCTTCGCTCCGATCGCGGATGGCGCGGGGTATGTCTGAAGGCGCGGATAGTTCAAGGGGTTGCCCAAATAAATGGGTTTCCCAGTTTTTTAGGTTGCCATACTTTGGGCGATCGCTTGGTGTTTATGACAGATTTGGCGATTTGGGCTGGTGATGGGGTCGGTCAGATTGGGCAATTGGTGCTATCTATGGGGGCAGCGGTACGGGTGGCGATCGCTGGGTAATTTGCCGATCGCAACTGAGATCGCGGGCATTGTCGTTTAGGAGAGGCGCGATCGTGTTTGGACTGGGCTGGCCGGAAGTGCTGTTGATTTTGCTGGTGGCGATCTTGATCTTTGGGCCCAAGAAGTTGCCGCAGTTGGGTGGGGCCTTGGGCAAAACCCTGCGCGGGTTTCGCGATGAGCTAAACCCCGATGAAAAAGAACTCGATCGCCCCGCTGGCCCGCCGGACGTGGACGGAGAAGTGATCAAGGGCGATCGATAACCAACCACAATCCCCAAAGTTCCCAAAACTCTTAGGACTGTCTGAAAAGCTCTCGAACTGAAGAATCGATCGCCCCAAGGTCAATTCAGCCAAATTGAGTTTGATCGAGCCAAGCTTTCTCTTCTAGAAATCAGCTCAAAATCAATTCATGCTTGTAATTTTTGAGCTGAAAAACTCAAGATGCTGAATGAGGTTCGAAGCCAGATTAACTAGCTCAGAATCAGCCGGTAAAATTGGATTTTGCTGTGAAGAAAACGAGCTGAAATCCATGAAAGCGATCGCCCTGAGTCAGGCCGGTGGGCCGGAAAATTTGCAGCTACAGGATTTGCCCCAGCCGGAGATTACGGCGGGCCAGGTGTTGGTGAAGCTCAAAGCGGCCGGCATTAACCCGATCGATGCCAAGTTGCGATCGCGCGGCACGTTTTACCCCGAGGCAACGCCCCATGTGTTGGGGTGCGATGGTGCGGGGATCATCGAGGCGATCGGCTCCGAGGTGACGGGCTGGCAACCGGGCCAAGCGGTTTATTTTTGCTATGGCGGGTTGGGCGGCCCGGCGGGTAACTATGCGGAATGGGCGGCGGTGGATGCCCGTTGCTTGGCTCCCAAGCCCGATCGCCTGAGTTTTGCGGAAGCGGCGGCGGCTCCCTTGGTGTTGATTACGGCTTGGGAGGCCCTGCGCGATCGGGCACGCATCACCGCCGGCCAAAAAGTGCTGATCCATGCCGGGGCTGGCGGTGTGGGCCATGTGGCAGTTCAGTTGGCCAAGCTCTGGGGCGCGGAGGTGGCCGCCACGGTCAGCACGCCCGAGAAAGCGGATTTTGTGGCTGGGTTGGGCTGCGATCGTCCGATTCTCTATCGCCAAGAGGATTTCGTCAGCGCCTTGCAGGGCTGGACGGGCGGCCAAGGTGTAGATATTGCCTTTGACACGGTGGGTGGCGACTTGCTGACGGCCACCTTTCCGGCGGTGAAGCCCTACGGCGACGTGGTGACGATTTTGGAACCCGCGGCCAACACCAACTGGAAAGTTGCCCGCAACCACAACTTGCGCATTGGGTTGGAGTTGATGCTCACGCCACTGCTGAAGCATTGGGATGCGGGTTTGCGGCATCAGGCGGAGGTTTTGCGTCAATGCGCGGCCTGGATTGATGCGGGGCAACTCAAAATTCAGTTGCACCAAACCTTCCCGCTCGATCGCGCCGCTGAGGCCCACCAACTGCTGGAGCAGGGCGGCTTGATTGGCAAGCTGGCCCTGGCGATCGACCCCTAATTTCAGGCTAAAAGTTTGCGACTTTGAACGGCTGGGCGATCGCGTGGAATTGTCCCCGAATGGGATTTGAATTCAGTGGCTATGCTGGAGAGAGTTCCTGCGATCGTCCTGCTATGACTGCTTCTATTGCCGCCCAGTTAATTGCTGCCAGCCTCACACCTGACGAGTATCGCGCCTTTGAAGAAAAAAGCGAAACTCGCCATGAATATTGTGATGGAGTATCAATCCCCATGACCGGTGGCAGCTATCGACATAGCCAAATTATTACTAACTTGATAGTGCTGCTGGCTACAGCCTGGGCCGAAACGGAATATACCGTTCATGCCAATGATTTGCGCGTTTGGTTACCGAAATGGCAAACGGGCACATATCCGGATGTGCTGGTCATTACAGGTGAGCCACGCTTCACCGAAAATCGCACTGATGAAGTGTTAAATCCCACACTGATCATTGAGGTTTTGTCGCCTTCAACGGCAGATTACGATCGCACGAAAAAGTTTAGTAAATATTGCTCAATTCCTGAGTTCCGGGAATATCTGTTGGTGGCTCAGGAAGAACCGGCCATCGATCGATTCTGGTTGGGTGAAGACGGCGACTGGCGCTGGCGAAGAACCGAAGGATTGACAGAAACCTGCTCGATCGCCACCGGCAATTTAGCGTTACCCCTGTCCAAAATTTATCGATCGGTTAGCTTTTAAATTCGGTTACCCATCAGCATTGCCCATGAACCCGACTCGATCGAGCGCCTCATCTTGGCAAACCGTCATCCGTTGGGTGGCGATCGGCTGTGTTGTGTTGGGCATTGGCCTTCGTTTTTGAACGGCTGGGCGATCGTGTGGAATCATCCCTGAATGGGATTTGAATTCAGTGGCTATGCTGGAGAGAGTTCCTGCGATCGTCCTGCTATGACTGCTTCTATTGCCGCCCAGTTAATTGCTGCTAGCCTCACACCCGACGAGTATCGCGCCCTTGAAGAAAAAAGCGAAACTCGCCATGAATATTGCGATGGAGTATCAATCCCCATGACCGGTGGTACTTCAAGTCATAACCAAATTGGTCTGAACCTGATTCGGCTTCTCGATCTAGATCCACCCTTCACGGTTTTTGCATTGGATATGCGCCTTTGGTTGCCGACCTACAATCACGGAACTTATCCTGATTTGATGGTGATTGAAGGTGACCCTAGCTTTTCCAATGGACGGCGAGATGAAGTGTTAAATCCCACACTGATCATTGAGGTTTTGTCGCCTTCAACGGCAGATTACGATCGCACGAAAAAGTTTAGTAAATATTGCTCAATTCCTGAGTTCCGGGAATATCTGTTGGTGGCTCAGGAAGAACCGGCCATCGATCGATTCTGGTTGGGTGAAGACGGCGACTGGCGCTGGCGAAGAACCGAAGGATTGACAGAAACCTGCTCGATCGCCACCGGCAATTTAGCGTTACCCCTGTCCAAAATTTATCGATCGGTTAGCTTTTAAATTCGGTTACCCATCAGCATTGCCCATGAACCCGACTCGATCGAGCGCCTCATCCTGGCAAACCGTCATCCGTTGGGTGGCGATCGGCTGTGTTGTGTTGGGCATTGGCCTTCGTCTTTGGGCCATTGATCACAATATCCTTTGGCATGACGAAGTACTAACGGCCGTCAGTGCTGCCGGCCATCGTTTGCCGGTGCTCCAGGCTCGTGAATTTGCCAACAAGCTGGTCATGCAGCCGGAGTTGGTCGCCTATTTGGGGCCCAAAGGACAGCCTTGGCACACCGTTTTTGCTTCCGTGATTGGCAATCCAGAGCATCCACCGCTCTATTACCTGTTAACGCGGTTTTGGATGGAATGCTTTGGCAGCAGTGCCCTTGCCCTTCGGAGCTTGCCCACGATTTTTGGGCTGGCGGTTTTTCCTGCTCTGTACTGGGTCTGTTGGGAATTAACCCGATCGCCCTTGGTGGGTTGGGTGGCCATGGCGCTGGTGGCCCTCTCCCCGTTTCATGTGCTGTATGGGCGAGAGGTGCGGGAATATAGCCTGTGGGCGGCGTTGCTGTTGGTGTTGGGGGCGCTGCTGCTGCGTGCTTTGCGGTTGACAGAGCGGGCGGCCACTTGGGGCGATCGGGTGCGCGCCTGGTGGCCCTACAGTTTGGTTTTGGCGCTGGGGCTATACACCTCCCTGTTGACGGTTTATGTGTCCGTAGGTCAAGGGTTGTATGTGCTGTGGCTCGATCGGGGGCGACTGGGCTGGCGGGTGCGATCGCTCATTCTGGCCGGCTTGGCCGGTGGGTTGCTGTTCTTGCCTTGGGCGCTGGTGTTGTTGAACCATTGGGAAGCCGCTCGCCAGCTCACCGCCTGGATGACTGCCTATGAAGAGCCGCGCATTCAAGTGCTCCGCCGATTGGTCATCCAAGTGTTGCGAGGGTTCACGGATTGGGTTCCCGTGGGCGCTGGTTGGTGGGGGGCGGGGCTGTTTTGCGCGATCGCCCTGGGAGTCTTGATCTGGCTGCAACGGCAGTTTCCCCTGCGGGTGAGCGGTTGGGTGCTGACCCTCACGTTGGTCTCCACCAGCCTACTGGTGATCCCCGATCTGTTCGATGGCGGGCTGCGCTCCATCTCAACGCGCTACTGGACTCCGACCTATCTGGGGCTGCAAATTGCCCTCGCGATTCTGATTGCCCAATCCCTGACCCAAGGGCAAACCCTGCGCCGCAGTCTCGCCGCGATCGGGGCCAGCCTGTTGTTAACCATTAGCCTGAACGGTAGTTGGCAATTAATCACCGCCACCACCAATTGGGCCAAAGGCATTAGTGTTAGCTTGCCTGCTTTTGCGGAACAGATTAACGCCGCCGCAAACCCCTTGGTGATTGCGGATGGATTTGGCTATCGAATTGGCAACACCATCGCCCTGGCTCTGCGTCTTCGGCCCAATGTGCCGTTCTATTTGGTCTCAGATTTTCGACAGGTCAACCCCGGTGATTTGCAATTATTGAAAACGGCGATCGGGCAAATAACTCCACCGATCAGCGATCTATACGTCCTGAACCTGATGCCCCCCTTTCGCGAGGCGATCGAGGCAGAATTAAAAGGGCAAATCCAACCCCTCGGCGGTGACAACATGGCCTGGCTCGATCAATTGCAACTTCCTTCCCCGATCGCCGCCCAAAAGCCCATGCCGTTAAATTCAAACCTTGAGCAATTCAACCTTTAACGAAATCCAAACTTCAACAAAAAAGACAAGAATCAAAAAGATCAGAATCAAAAAGACAAGAGGTTTAAACCCCTTGCCTTTGAACGATTGCCATTGACCGCAAATTGCTAATTGCTAGCAATTTCTAGGCCAAATTCACCAGTTTCAGGGTCAGATCCCACATTCTTTGACCCCGTTGCTCATCGCGGGCCTGAGGCGAGACCCGTTGCAGGAAGGCTTCGCGACCCTTCTTCTGGCGGTTGCCCCAGCTAAAGTAAGCCCCCGACTGCTTGAAGTCAGGATCCGCCACCACTTGAGCCACCCGATCGCCCGCCAACTCCTGGGACACATAGCCCCCAGTGATGTTCTTTTGGAACCAGGGGAAGATGGTTTGGAACAGGGGATAGTGATTGCGGAAGAGGGGCGTATCGGCCACGCAACCGGGATAGAGCGAAGAGAACGTAATCCCGGTGGATTCATGGAAGCGACGGTGCAACTCGCGCATGGTCAGCACATTGCAAACCTTGCTTTCCTTGTAGGCCCGCACCGGCTCAAACTTCTTGCCATTGGCCATGCAAATCGGATTTTTGAAGCCCTGTTCAAAGCCTTCCAGGTTGCCCAAATCGGGCTGAGGCGGAATTTTGCCCCCCAATTCGTCGGGGTTGTGGGTCACCGTGCCCAAAATCACCATCCGTCGATCGGGATAGTTCGAGAGCTTCATGTCATCCAACATCAGATTGCACAACAGGAAGTGGCTCAGATGGTTGGTGGTCATGGTCAGTTCATAGCCCTCAGGACTCCAAAGCGGTTCCTTAATCAAGGGCATATAAATGGCAGCGTTACAGACCAGCGCATCGAGCGATCGACCCAGCGATCGAAAAGCACTGACCAACATCCGCACGCTGGTGAGGTTCCCCAAGTCCACTTGGAGCACCGTATAGCTATCTTGAGGAATGCCCGCCTCGGCCGCCGCCGCGTGGGTTTTTTCCAAATTCCGGCAAGCCATCACCACATACCAGCCACGATTGACGAGGGCCTTAGCGGCGTACAGCCCGACTCCCGAGGAAGTACCGGTGATGAGGACGGTGGGTTTTTGCTGTTCTGCCATTGCTGTTGTGCGGTTTTATCGTGATGGGTTACTAAAAAAGGGGGCAGAGCAACTGGCTCTTGCGCCTCATGCCGATCGAAACCGACGGTAATCGCCTCGATCGCGATCGGGAACGCTTTGCTCTGTTGAATGATGCCACCGGGCCCAAACGGGGCCAGGCGATCGCATCCTATCGAGAATCGCCTAATTGCGCGTCGCGAAAGGCGAAAACCTCAACCAATCTTAAAATCTTGGCCGGTTGTTGAGAATTTTGCAGGGCGGCATCCAAATTATTTGGCTAGCACCCTTGCGATTTCTCATCCATGGCGTATAATACATACTCGCGTCAAAAATATTGAGTTTTGCTCCGTTAGCCAAACGATCACCACTCAAGCAATCTCCGTAACCTAGAGATTTGAAGACGCATTAAGGCTCAGTAGCTCAGAGGTTAGAGCAGGGGACTCATAAGCCCAAGGTCGCAGGTTCAAATCCCGCCTGAGCCATCGCTGAAACGCTTCTGTTGCAAGATTTTTAGATTAATAGCAACAGTATTTAGAACTGTAAAAGTAAGATCATTTTAAGATCATTGGCCATCGAGCTGATTTTCAAATGGTCAGCTCTCCTGTTTGCCGCACTAGCAAGCTTGAAGCGGAACACTAGGTCAGTAGACTTCTTTCACGAATCAGTTAGAAGCCCTGATCCTTAACCCCTTTCCCAAAATGGACTGATCAATGGACTGATCAACGGTCATTTTGTAGGTTGGGTTGAGGCACGAAACCCAACAACAGTGAGCTTCATGGTGATCGAGTTGGGTTTCGCAAAGCTCAACCCAACCTACCGAAGAACTGCCGGAGAACTGCAAGCGATCGGAAGTTAGCCTCCAACAAGAACGCGATCGACTGTTTAGGTCGATCGCGCTAATGATGCTCAACGAAAAAATGCAAGCGCACCCAGGACATGGCCACCTCCAAGCTGGCCCGCGCCATGCAAATTCCCGAGTCCTAAGATTGAGTTGAGCTTTCTAACCCAGATCGATTCTTGAAGTACTTATAGGTGTTAGCCTTTGTACCTCGGCCTAACCCTATGCTGCTATTCCTTACCTGATTCCTTTTTTGCGGTGACGGCAATCAAAAGAATCGGGAAATTGATATTGATCTGATGAGGCACTGAGTCAGACTGCTTCAAGACCGTAGTCAGAAATACTAAGCATGAAGCGAGAATATTCAGCCAGCGATTGGATGGTTTGGACATGGTTTTGACCCATCTAATTCGCCCTGAAACGCAAAACCGCCGAAAGGAACGCATTGCGTTCCTTTCGGCGGTTTATGACTTTATTGTAATCGCTCGTACCCGTTTGTCAAGATTGGGACTGAGGATTACGGTCTGACTTTTGCTGACCGTTCCCAAATGCTCTGTACCTTATTCCCCAGTACTGATAAAGACGCAAAGCATCGAAAAATCGCTCCCATGCAGGGCAAACAATATGAGTATCAGTATCAACTGACAAAGTTGCTGGCTGTAAAGGATTGTGGGGTGAGGAGTGGTGACGAGCCAGTGAGGTCGAAGACAGCAAGAATTTGTCCTGAGCCTTTCACCCTAATCACGACATCAGATGGACTGACTGATGAAAGGCTAGAGAAATTTTTCCTAACCTCATTGGCCACAAGACCTGCTTGAGCAACGGTGGAGATGACTAAATTATCAAAAGTTAGTCCTCCGCCCAATTGAATGACATCTTGACCGGGCGCAAAGTCGGTGATGTAGTCAAATGAGTTATCAGCCAAAGGAGATATAGCAAAGGTATCTAGCCCACTTCCACCCACTAGGACATCAAATCCTAAATCTCCTGAGAGGAAATCATTGCCGAGATTGCCGCTTAAGTAGTCGTTTTCGCGTCCACCAAACAGTTGATCATTACCATCATTGCCCCACAATGTATCTTGGCCCAGGTTACCAAATAGGAAATTGCCATTCGATTCTCCTGGCCCTAGTTGGACTCTGCCATAGATCACATCATCGCCACGCCCACCATACAGTGAGTCTTCTCCCAACCCCCCAAAAATGGTGTCATTGCCTTCATTTCCAAAAATTTCGTCGTTGCCACCCTCTCCAAAAATCTCATCGTTGCCGCCAAGTCCCAGCGTGCGGCGGCCCAAATCAGTGTCGTAGATGGTATCAGCCCCAGAAGTTCCCTGAGCGTCAGGATTATTCAGAACAGAAATGATTGCCATTGGTTTTTGTGAGAGCTTTTGAAATCCTAGCACAAAGGGTCAGGACTCAGTATTAGTCCTGACCCACCATGGTGATGCTTCAAGTATGATTGCTCTCGCAATTGGAGTGGGAAGGCTAGATCGGGTGCTCTGCGCTCCTTGGAAGGTGGGGGCTACGATGCAGAGCATAGGAACGATTCAAAACGATCCAATGATCAAAATAATTTAGAGGCGGCATCAAAGGAACTCAGAAATCCACTGGGCATTCTCGGCTGGCATCCCCACGCCCATAAATTCTTCGACACTAGACCCATCCACGACTCCTCGGTAGGCCCAGCGGTTTGCCCGGTCATCCCATTGCATGATGATAGTGACTTGGTAACCCATAGGGTCACTAGGGCGTTCCTTGATGAAACAAATTGCTGCCCCCCATTCCACGTAAGCTTGAAAGCGATCAATGGTTACCTGTCCTGATCTCGGGACTTTCATCACCCGTACTACGTGGTTAAAAGCGGCGCGCTGGAGATCGAAGAGCTTGTTGATCCGAGGATCAGCGGGGTCAACGAGTCGCTGAGCAACCACCGGGGATACCAGAGGAACCGGAGTAGGCGGTGCAGGCAGAGCGGAAACGGGGGAAATTAGGGGGAACATAGGGGTGCATAGTACGTAGTCTGATTTTCCCACGCAGATGGCGGGAATACCGGATTCGGACGATCTGCATTACCCAAGTCAAGATTGCGGGCTATGATGCAGGGCTTCTGGGATGCGTTCCCATGCAGAGCATGGGAACGATCTACGACTTAACGACTAGCCAGGTTAGGTTTGCGGCTTGCGTCAGCCTCCCAGGGTTTACAGCGTCAGGGATTGCACATCGCCTTCGATCAGGGCGGCCAAGTCGCGCAGGAAGCCTGCCGAATCTGCACCGTAGATGACCCGGTGATCAGCGGTCAGGTTCACTTGCATCACCCGCTTCACGCCCAACAAACCGTCATCGGTGGCCACCACAGTCGGCTTGGATGCGCCCACGGCCAGGATCGCCCCTTGGCCCGGCGGCAAAATTGCATCGAAGCGATCGACCCCGAACATCCCCAGGTTCGACAGGGTGAAAGTGCCGGTGGTGTACTCATCCGGCTGCAACTGCTTGCTGCGGGCGCGGGTTACCAGGTCTTGCCAGTTGCGCGACAGGGAATAGAGATCCACCTGATCGGCATTCTTCAGCACGGGGGTGATCAGGCCACCATCAGGCATGGCCACGGCCACGGCGATGTTGATGTCGCTGCGGTAGGCGATCGCGTCAGGGGCATAGGCCGCGTTCACCACCGGGTGCTTGCGCAGGCTGAGGGCCACGGCCTTGGCCAGCAGGGCGGTCATGGTCACGCCCTTAGACTTCACTTGTTTGTAGAGTGCGTCCAGCTTGTCGGTGGTGATTGAGTAGCCCACGCGGAAGGTGGGAACGCTCAGGCTGACCATCATGTTGTTGACCACGGCCTTTTGCAGGGTGGTCATGGCCACGGCTTGACCGGGCATGGGCGGCAACGGCGCAGCAGCGGCAGCCGGAGCGGGAGCAGCGGCGGGCACGGCCACGGGCGCGGCGATCGGGGCGGGGGCAGCGGCCGGGGTGCGACCGGCGGCCCGTTCCACGTCTTCAGCCACGATCCGACCATTGGGGCCCGAACCGGTCAGGCCACTCAGGTCAACTTTCAGTTCTTTGGCCAGCTTCTTGGCGCGGGGCGAGGCGATCGTGCGGCCGCTGGGGCTGGCTGCGGGGGCGCTGGCTCCATTGCTGGGGGCAGCGGCCACGGTCACCGGGGTGGCAACGGGCGTGGCGGCCGGGGCTGAAGCAGCGGCCGGGGCAGCGCTGGCTGCGCCACCGGACAGGCCGGCCGCTTGGGCCTTGGCGGCTTCAATTTCCGCTTCGGTTTCGGCAATCAGGGCGATCGTGGAACCCACAGGGGCGGAACCACCGGCATCAACAACGATCGCGGCCATGTAGCCCTCGTTAAAGGATTCCACGTCCATGTCTGCCTTGTCGGACTCGACGATCAGGATCGTTTCGCCTTTGGCTACTTTGTCGCCCGGCGCTTTCTCCCACGAGACGATTTTGCCTTCGGTCATCGTGGAGCTAAGGGCAGGCATGAAGACTTCGTGAATCATGGGCCGATCGTACCGGGGAACGCTAGGACTTGAATGGTTGGGCTGCAATTCGCCAAAGTCAGATTTTACCGTCTGTTGGGGACGGTGGTGGCGTTGGTTGGCGATCGAGCCGTCAGAGTCAGGGATCGATCGTGTCATGCCGGGTGCTCACCGGTCGGTGGCCCCGGAAGCGCCCTAGTTACGGAGATCAGCAGATTTCAGATATTCCGTGTTCACGCCCGATTCACGGGTGAGGGCAATTTTGCCGGTGCGGGCCAGCTCGCGCACGCCAAATTTTTCCAGCAATTGCAGAATGGCTACCATCTTGCCCGGGTCGCCCACCACCTCGATCGTGAGGGAGTCGTCAGACACATCCACCACCCGCGCCCGGAAAATTTGCGCCAGTTCAATAATTTCCGATCGGGCACTGCTCGGCGCATTCACCTTCACCAACATCAACTCCCGTTCCACACAGGGCACTTCGGTGATGTCTTGGACTTTGATCACGTTGATCAATTTGTAGAGCTGTTTAACGATTTGCTCAATGATCCGGTCATCGCCGGACACGATCATCGTGATTCGCGATACGCCCCCTTGCTCGGCAGGGCCGACGGCCAGGCTTTCGATGTTGTATCCCCGGCGGGCAAAAAGACCCGCGATGCGCGTCAAAACGCCGGCTTCGTCCTCGACAAGTACAGAAAGGGTGTGTTTCATGGTTCGGTGAAAGGCTGATGGCCAGGGCGGGCGATCGATCGGGTGCATCCCAAAGGTGAATCGCACCCAATGTTGATCCCAATTCCCAATCGCATTCCAAATCTTGCGACAGCCTTTCAGTTTAGGCGATTTGGCGGTCTTCCGATTGCCCAACTCAGGTAACCAACCGAGGGACGGCAGAAGGCGCGATCGGGGCTAATCAGCAGCAATTCGACGGCAATTCAGTGGGGCCAAGCGATCGCCCAGGGATCGATCGAGCTTGGCAATTCCGGGGGCGACGGGGACTCAGGGGGGTGTTAGAATTTTTTTTGAGAACCATTCTCAAACTAATCTTTAACATCTTCGTGAGCCACCACCATTGTGCGGCGCTGTTGAGGCGCGGTGGTGGCTGGCGGTTTTGTTGGCCTTCCTAGGTTGGAACCCATCGCCTCCATGCTGCAAGTTCGATCGCTGTGTGTTCGCTATCGCGGACTCTCGGTTCTGGACGATGTTTCGCTTGACCTCGCGCCCGGTGAATTGGTGGGGCTGATTGGCCCCAACGGCGCGGGCAAAAGCACCCTGATCAAGGCCCTGTTGGGCCTCGTGCCGATCGAATCGGGCGTGATTACCTTTCGGGGTGTGCCCTTGCGGCGACTGCGCCATCGCGTGGCCTACGTGCCCCAACGGTCACAAATCGACTGGGACTATCCGATCACGGTGCAACGGGTGGTGATGATGGCCTTTGCCAAGGTGGCAGGATGGTGGCGATCGCCCGGCCCAGCAGCCCGGGCCGCGGCTCGATCGGCCATGGAGCAGGTGAATATTTGGGATTTGCGCGATCGCCCGATCGGCTCCCTTTCTGGCGGGCAACAGCAACGGGTTTTTTTGGCTCGGGCCCTGGCCCAAAAGGCAGAATTTTTTCTATTCGATGAACCTTTTACCGGTGTGGACAAGCAAACGGAACTAGTGTTGTTGAATCTGTTTGCTGAACTCCGCAGCCAAGGCCATTTGGTGTTAGTTTGCTCTCACGAGTGGGGCAGCTCCCTGGAACGATACGATCGGCTGCTATTGCTGAATCGATCGCTCCTGGCGAATGATCGGCCCCAGGCCGTGATGACCCTGGATAATATCCGGCGAGCCTATGGCGAAAATATGCAAACTGCCGATCGCCACAGTCCCTTTGAATCGGTTTTAGCCTGTTAGCAAATCCCGTGAGACTATCCTGATTGGAGGTCTAAACCTGATTGGAGGTCTAAATTTGATTCAACCAAATGCTGAGGGCTAATTTTGGACTGGTTGCTTGATCCTTTGCAGTATGAATTTGTGCGCCATGCGATCGCGATCGGGATGATCGTGGGCGTAATTTGTCCTGTGGTGGGCAGTTATCTCATTGTGCTGCGGATGTCTCTGCTGGGTGACGTAATTGCCCATGCGGTAATGCCTGGTTTGGCGATCGCCAATGCGTTGCGTATTGATTTATCGATCGGGGCGTTCATTTCCGGCATGTGCAGCACCTTCGTCATTGCCTGGATTCGACAGCAATCGCGGGTGCGGGTTGATGCGGCCATGACCCTAACCTTCTCCACCTTTTTTGGCTTAGGAATTGCCCTGATTTCACTGCTAAAAACGCAGCTTGATTTGGAAGGATTTCTCTTTGGCGATATTTTGAACGTCACCCAAGGAGACTTGCTCCATGGAGTGATTGTAGCGGTGATTTTATTAGTTTTAATTAAGCTTCACTATAAAGAATTACTGTTTTATACCTTTGACCCCTTGGGGGCCGAAGCGGCCGGATTACCCACCACTTGGATTCACTACAGCCTGATGGCCGGAGTGACTTTAGCGATCGTGACGAGCTTGAAGGTGGTGGGGGTGATTATGGCGATCGCAATGTTGGTGGGCCCGGCCATCACGGCCTATTTGTTGGTCAAAGAGTTGCACATGATGATGTTGGTGGGTGCTGGCTTAGGGGTGTTGGCCGCGATCGGGGGCATGTACAGCAGTTTCTATTGGGATTTGCCCTCGGGCGCGGCGATCGCCCTAGTGATTTTTGGGTTGTTTTTGATGGCCCTGTTGTTTAGCCCGAGCCAGGGAATTTTGACCCGTCCCCGCCCCAAGGCGACCCGTCCGCGATCGGGCAAGGTTGCGGAATCGGCAGCTCCCAAACCGACCGCAGACCTGGACTAACAGCCAATCTGAGCCAGCGAATCTCAGTGAGTTTCAGTGAATCTCAGTGAATCTCAACTAGCGAATGGTTTGCGCGGGTGGCCCTTGGTTGGGAGAGGTAGGGAATTGGGGCGTTGCGGAAGGGGTGGGAGTGTTGCGTCTGGGGGCCCAAGCACCACATTCAGTTAGGAGGGCGCTGGGTTGGTCGCTGTAGGCGCTCATGCAGTCGATCGTGATCCTTGATCGATTGGCGGAGTTGTAGCGACTGGCCGGAACACCGGTGCTGGTGGCGGAGGAGCCACTGCCACGATTGGGGTTGCTGCTGGGGCCGCTGGCGGAATTGGGTTGGCTGGGCGGCGGCCCGCCGGAGTTGCCGCTGCCGGGCGAGGGCGTAATCGGTTCTTCGAGGTTGGGAGCCTGGGCGTTGGGGTTGCGGCAGCGGGCCAGAGCATAGGGATCATTCCCCGCGCGGCGCAGACAGTCCAACAGTCCGGGACTTTGGGCCTGGGCGGTGGGCGTGCCCAAGGTCACAAGGGCCAACAGCCCGATCGCCCCTAAACCCCTGGTGATCACGTTGGTGATCGCGAGTTGCCACTGAGAAACCATCGGTCGATCGAACACCATCGGCTCAAACCTCCAGGTAGTCGCACAGCCGATCCAGGGTTAAGGATGTTTCCAAAAGGTCGGCCATTCGATCGTACAACTGTTGCCGATGTTGTTGCCAGGATTGGGGGTTGGGGCGATGGGTGGTGATGCCGGCCAAACGGGTCAGGGTTTGGCGCACCGCTGCCGACTCAAACAGACCATGGACATAGGTTCCCCAAACGCAGCCTTGGGCCGATCGGGCCCCTTCTGGTTCTGGCGGCTGTCCGATCGGCTCCAGAGTCAACAGTGGATCGCAAGGGGCGATCGGGCGGGTTTGACCCATGTGAATTTCATAGGCTTGCCAGCGATCGAGCTGCGGAATGTCATGCTGTGAGGTTGCACCGGCCTGGCTGGGCCAATGGGCCGTCACTTGGCGCACGGTTTTTTGTGGAAAATAATCCGTCTCCACCGGCAACAGTCCCAACCCCGCCATCTCGCCCGCGGCCCCCGCAATGCCCGTGCGATCGACCAGCGATCGGCCCAACATTTGATAGCCCCCACAAATGCCCACCACCGGCACACCCTGGGCGGCGGCCCGTTGAATGGCCGCTGCCAGGCCCGTTTCTTGGAGCCAAGCCAAATCCCGCAGGGTGTTTTTGCTGCCCGGCAACACGATCGCCCGGGCGGTGGCCAACTCGGCCGGCCGCGTCACCCAGCGCACCGCCACTCCTTGATCGATCGACCAAGGTTGGCTGTCTTGGGAATTGGACAAAAAAGGAAACCGAACCCAGGCAATCACAGGGTGATCGCATTCCATGGGGGTCTCTTCGGCCGATCGACAGAGGCTATCTTCGCTTTCCGGTTGCAACTCCGCCGCGTAGGGTAAGGTTCCCAAATAGGGCAGGTGGGGCAAATGCTGCTGAAAATAGCGATCGGCATCGGCAAATAGCCGCAAATCGCCCCGAAACTTATTCACCACTAAGCCCAATCCCAGGGCCTGAGCCGATCGGGGCATCAGTTGGTAGGTTCCCACCGCTTGGGCGAAAATGCCGCCTCGTTCAATGTCGCCCACCAACAGCCAGCGCCCTTGGAGATGCTCGATCGGGCGCAAATTCACCAAATCCCGGTGCATCAAGTTCAATTCCACCGGGCTGCCCGCCCCCTCCAGCACCAACACATCACAGCGATCGCGCCAGTCCGCCAGGGTTTGCGCCACCACCTCCCACAGACGATCGATATGTTGGTAATAGTCCGCCGCCGCGATATGTTCCCCGGCCTGGCCCAACAGCACCAACTGCGATCGGCTATTGCCCGAAGGCTTCAGCAAAATGGGATTCATCTCCGCCACGGGCCGCAACCCGCAAGCCTCCGCCTGGGCCGCCTGGGCCCGCCCAATTTCGCCCCCTTCCAGGGTCACGAAGGAATTATTGGACATGTTTTGGGCCTTGAACGGCGCAACCCGCAGACCTCGCCGCCGCAACCAAGCGCAAAGGGCCGTGGTTACCCAGCTTTTGCCCGCGTTGGAGGAGGTTCCTAAAACTGCGATCGACTTCATGGGTTCTGATTCGGGTCGAAATGCTGAGGGAAAAGGTCAAACCCCTGGCCCCTCAGCACTCTAGCGTTGGATTGGCGATTAAACAAAATCCTTCGCCTTGGTTGAAAGGGCAGATCCCAAATTGCCCGCCAACACCACCTCGTAGTTGTAGCTGCTGTTGGCCGACAATGCGCCACCGCCCACCCGTTGGGTCATGGAGGTTTTGTCGGGCCGGCGAGGGGCATAGGTGGAATCGGCCTGAACAATCACATTCCCACCCGAGAACCGCAGTCCCTTGACGGTTAAGGAATTGGTGCGATCGTCCGCAACACTGACCGTGCGCCGATCGTTGCGAGCCGTCAGGTAGGTGGCGTTTTGGATGTTGCCCGTGGCCAGGTCAACCTTGGCCAGAATGCTGACCCGGCTGCCACCGCCACCGCCGGGGCTGCCATCCGTGTAGCCGCGCAGCCAACCACTGCCCGTGAATCGGCTGTAGCCATTGCCCGGCTGAGTGCCCGTGGAAGTAAAGACGGCGTAGAGGTTGGAACCATCCCAAGCCAAGCCCGTGCCCGTGCCGTCATCGTTGGTGGTTTCGTAGTTCGTGCGTACCCATCGTCTGACTCCATTGTTAAAGCTCACCAAAATCGGATCCTTGTTGGCGGAGGTCACTTGGCGATAGCCGATATAGACGGTGGTGGTGCCGATCGTGACTTTGGGGCCGTTTTTCGCGGCAATCGCAGCTTCCGAGTCGTTGATTCCGAAGGTAACGGCGTTTTTCACCGAAGATTGCACACCGTTACGAGGCACATTGACCGATCGGGGCAGGTCTGGGGCGATCGCGGCGGCCTCCTCCTGAGGTGCTCCGGTCAGGGGATCCAATGGGCGATCGGGGGCATCGGTTCCCGATCGGCGACCGAGACGACCAAAATGATCCAAATCCTGATTGAAATCGCCACCCGTTCCACTGCGCCTCAGGTTGCGATTTTGTCCCCAAGAATCCAACCAAAAATCATCACTGATCTGACCCAAGCTGATCTGACCCAAATTGACCTGATCACTCACTCCAGCATCAACCGAAGAATGTTCAGGCCAATCAACTCCAGAAAGAAGCTGCTTTGTACTGAGAAATTCGGAAACGTGATCAATGTTTTTGATCTCAGAATTGTTGATCTCAGAATCCTGAATCTCGATCGCGTGATGGGTGCTGAAACCGCCTCCGGAATTGTGAGCATGGGTGGGCGGAAAGTAGGATGCAACCCAACTGGAACCCATCGTCCAACGTGGCTCAATGCCTTGGCCCAAAACAGCCGTTGCCGAATTGGCCAAGCTTCCTCCCCCAAAATCAGTAGATGCCATCAAGAACTCCAGACGATCGTGAGCGGGCCCTGGCATCCTAGGCCTCAAATGAAATCTTTGGCCCGCGTGGACAGGGCAGATCCCAAATTGGCTGAGAGTACCACTTCGTAGTTGTAGCCCGTGCTGGCGGGCAGCGCACCATTGCCAACACTTTGGGTCATGGCTGTTTTGTCGGGACGGCGCGGCGCATAGGCCGAATCCGCTTGCACCAGCACATTGCCGCCCGTGAAACTGAGACCCCGCACAAACAGGGAGTTGGTGGTGTCGTCACCGAGGGGGGCGGTTCCCTTGTCATTGCGAGCCGTCAGGTAAGTGGCGTTTTGGATGTTGCCTGTGGCGGGGTCAACCTTGGCCAAAATCCCCACTTTGCCGCCGCCGCCGCCGCTGGGGCTGCCGTCTGTGTAGCCCGTGAGCCAGCCACTGCCCGTGAAGCGACTGAGGTTATTTCCCGGTTGGTTGCCGGTGGAGGTGAAGACGGCATAGAGATTGGAGCCATCCCAAGCCAAGCCCGTGCCTGTTCCATCATCGACGGTGGTTTCGTAGTCGGTGCGTACCCAATTGCGCACGCCGTTGGTGAAGCTGATCAAGATTGGATCCTGATTGAGGGCCGACACCTGTTGATAGCCGATGTAGATGTTGGTGTTGCCGAGGGTGATTTTTGGGCCATTTTTAGCAGCGATCGCGGCTTCCGAATCACTGGGGCTGAAGGCAACGGCGCTGGCCACGGAGGATTGCACCGGGCCGCTGGTGGGTGTGGTGGGGCCGCTGGCGGCGCTGTCGATGATGCTGATGGTGGCGGCGTTGATGCTGCCCAGTTGTCCGCCCGTGGGACTGCTGAGGTTGAGTTGGAAGGTTTCCGTTGGCTCGGTCAGGCTGTCGCCCAGGATCGGGATCGTGAGGCTGGCAACGCTTTGGCCGGCGGCAAAGGTGAGCTGGCCATTGATGGCGCTATAGTCGAGACCGGCTAGGGCGGTTTCGTTGCTGGTGGCGTAGGTCACCGACAGGGGTTGGGATAGGTCGCCAGTCCGTCGCACGGGGATGGCGAGGGAGCCGCTGGTTTCGTTGATGCTGTAGCTGTTGCCATCCAGAGAAACGGTGGGGCCGGTGGGGGGCGTGCTGCTGCCGCCGCCGCTGCCGTCGCGGATGGTGAGGGTGGCGGTGGCTCGATCGAGCTGGGCCCCCACGGGATTCGACAACAACAGGGCCACGGTTTCATCGGTTTCCGTGAGGCGATCGTCTGTTAGGGGAATTGAGATGGTTTTGCGGGTTTCGCCGGAAGCAAAGGCGATCGCGCTGTTCACGGGGGTGAAGTCTTGGTTGGGGGTGGCCGTGCCGCTGCCGGTGCTGAAGGTGACCTGGGCGGCGGTTTGCAGGTTGCCGGAGCGCTCAATGGTAATCACGGTGCTGCGATCTTGCTCGTTGCCCACAAAGCCGCTGCCCAGGAAGCGCAGGATCGCGGTGTTGGCATTCAGGCTTTCTTGGGAGATCACGTTGCTGGCGCTGAAGCTATTGGGGTTGATGCCCTTGAGAACGGCCAGATAGCGGCCCGTTGCCCGATCGCGGACGATCGTGTCACCGCTGTTAACACCAATGCCGGCCGTGAAGTCCAAATCTTCAAACCGTTGACCGCTGGGCACGACCAGCCGATCGGCTCCTTCCTGCAAAAAATCCAAAATCACATCGGCCGAGGCGATCGAGCTGCCACCCGCCACGGCACTGATCAAAAACAGATCAGCCCCAGCGCCACCGGTCAGGGTGTCGGCTCCCAAATCCCCCGACAGCAGATCATCACCCAGGTCGCCCAGCAGTTGATCATCACCCGCACCGCCCCAGAGGGTATCGGCTTCCTTGCCGCCGCGCAGTCGATCGTTGCCCTCATTGCCAAACAGCAAATCGCGGCCACGGTTGCCGGTCAATTGATCATCGCCCGCTAGCCCCTGGATTTGATCATCACCATTCCAACCCAACAGCAAATCGCGACCAGTGCCACCCGTGAGCGAATCGGCCGACTCGCTGCCAAAGTTGAAGCGGTTGAACCCGCCGCCCGGTTCGCGCCGTTCCCGAAATCCCGATCGCGCAAAATGTTCCAGGCCCGAAGTGAGCTGACCCCGCCCGATCGCCCCTTGCACATCGGGATTTTGGGCTAAATAGTTTGCTTCGTTGTAAAGCGGCAACACCGCTTGCAAAATTTCATAATCGCCGCTGGGGCTGCGGCCTTCGCTGAAACCATGCTGTGAAAAATGCGCAAAGCCCGATCGCAGCAAATTACCGCTCACCGCAAGGCTCACATCGGGATTTTGGGCTAAATAATCCGCTTCACGATAGGCAAAACGCGCCACCTCAAAACCGGTGAAATCCATAGATCGGCTCCGTCTAGCAAAACTGATTCGCAGGGAAGGGTAGGAGCTGTCATCGCATTCGCTGAATTCCTGATGCCGGTGCGATCGACCGTGGGCACTGACCGCTGAAACCAGTTTTTCACTAAGGCTCCAGTTCCTAGCTTCCTGCCCTTGGATCATGACAGGATTAGGATTTCGAGGATTTGATGACAGACCCTAACGTTTCTTTTCGAAAATTTTCCTGAGAAACCGGAATTGCGCTCCAAAACTGCATTGGGTGAGAATTTTGGAAATCAAAGGAGCTGCAAAAATAATTCAAAAGGGAATTTAATCAGGATGTCTAAAAAGCCAAATCGGCTATTTGCAAATTTCATCATCAATTTCATCGATCAATAACGAAAAGGGGGCAAGATTTTATCGCTTTTTCGAGATGTTTTTGAGGAATCAATAGACCTCTTGCATCAATCATGATCCTTATCCTAGATCTCTCTCCGAGATTGCCGATTGACTGACAAAATGCTCAGTCACCTGGTTCTTCAGTAGGTTGGGTTGAGCCTTGCGAAACCCAACTCGATCACTACGAACCTTACTGTTGTTGGGTTTCGTACCTCAACCCAACCTACAAAATGATTGTTGATTAGCCCATCTTGAGGAAAAGGGTTCAAGGATGAAGGCTTTTAACTGGTTCGTGAAAGAGGTCTATTAACCCATTTCTGCTCAATCAATTTTTGACCAATGTTGATTGAGCAGGGGCATGCCGATCGACATGCCCGATCGCTCTGGATTTAAGTGCGAAATTGACGATGGGCAACTACTCGGCCCACTTCAACGCTGCTCAAAGACCATGATCACTGATGGTGAGGGTAGCGGTTGCCAAATCCAGCTCAGCTCCAACGGGATTGGACAGCAGCAGCATCACGGTTTCGTTGGGTTCCGTGCGTCGATCATCTGTTAATGGGATGGTGATTGTTTTGCGGGTTTCGTCGGCCCCAAAGGTGATCGAGCCGGTGATGGGGGCGAAGTCTTGGTTGGGGGTGGCCGTGCCGCCGCTGGTGCTGAAGCTCACGCTCACGTCCGTTGCTGTGTTCACTGATCGCTCTAGGGTAATGGTCGCCTTGCCGTCCAGCTCAACGTCTAGAAAATTACCCTTGCTGAACCGAATCACGGCCGGGGTTGGAGCCAAGCTGTCTTGGGACACCACATTGCTAGCGTTGAAGCTGCTGGGGCTGATTCCTTTCAGGATCACCCAGTTTCGGCCCGTCGCCCGATCGCGCACGATCGTATCGCCACTGTTGTTTCCTGTTCCGGCGATGAAGTCCAAATCTTCAAACCGTTGACCGCTGGGCAGCACCAACTGATCTGCCTCGCTGGTTCGGAAATCCAAAATCAAATCCGCTTGGTCGATCGCGCCCCCATCCATCGCCATCCCAATCAAAAAGCGATCGGCCCCCAAGCCGCCAGTCATCGTATCAAGACCCAATTCGCCCGCGAGCCAATCGTCTCCCAAATCCCCCAGTAACTGATCGTTGCCGCTGCCGCCCCACAGGCTATCTGCCCCTTGTCCCCCTTGGATCCAATCATGACCATCATTGCCCCATAGCTGATCGCGGCCTTGGTTGCCCAGCAGGCGATCGTCCCCATCCAAGCCGTGTAATTCGTCATCACCACCCCAGCCTTGAATCCAGTCCCGGCCAATCCCCCCAAGAACCAGATCGGCGCTTCCAGTGGTTAGCTCCACACGATAAAAACCATCATTGGCGCTGCGGCGTTCCTTGGTTTCTGGGGCGATCGAGGGGATTAATCCACCGTTGGATGGGGGGACGGGCGTGGTGGCCGGAATTGCAGAATTTGCGACTAAATTGCTCGCTGCCACATTGAGCAGGAAATCTGCTGCTGAAACCGCTGCTGAAACCGTTTCTGAAACAGGGTTTTCACCGCTAAAATCCTGGTTGACGGGGAAATTGCTGGATGCCAAGTGCCAGAAGCTGAATTTTGGGGAATTTGGATTGGAAGGACGGCTGATCTCAAGCGTTTGCGCCCAAGGATTCGATTCTCGACAAGCAAAATTTGCCACACCAAACTCGCTAAAGTTCATGGGAAAACTCCGTCAGTCGTGGCTGATTTTTAGGGAATATAATTTTTTCTTCAGAAATTTAGAATTGAAACCGGATCTAAAAGATAGTTTTATTTTGTAAAGGCAAAGTGCTAAATCGCACTCATGAAAACGTTTTTCAATTAAAGAAGCTTATGTTCTGATGAGAATGGGTTATGAAAAATAAAATGCCTGATCAAAAAAGTTCCGTGAATTCAATTAAATTCGGTCAGCAACCTAGGTGGCTTTTGAGATCTTGAAGTCAGATCAGATTGTTGGCCTCGATTAGAAAAAATTGAATCAATGGGCACTTTGGCGAAATACTTCCACCTAGCATTAACCTCGATCCAAGTTAGGAGTCAAATTTTTTACTCACGGTGCGTCAAATAGGTTGCTTTGGCTTACGGAAGGGCTATTGACAGCCGGATAGACAAACGCCAAGGAGCGATCGGCCGATCAGCCTTTGGGGCGATCGAACTGATCGAGCTGGCAATGAATTGGCTCCTGAAAGCGGGGCACGAGGGTCAGGGCCAAGATTCGATCCTGGATGCGCTGTAGCCCTAGTTGCTCGATCGCCCGTTGCCCGATCGCCCCCGGCAGCCCCATCAGCCCCATCTTGAGCAAGATTTGCGCCACCAAGGGCCATTGCTTCAAGACCCCGTGATGGCACTGCAACACTTGCCAGGCAAAGCGGGCGGCGGTTTTGGCGCGGCGCGGTTGGGCAGGGCCGTCCAACGCCTTAAAGAGCAAATATTTGTAGCGGTTACCCCAAATGATGGCCCGATGGGGGGTGAGCTGGTTGGGCGATCGGGCGATCGCCGTTTGCAAAATTTGCCGACTGACGCGCTCCTGTCGCCACACGTTTTCCGATGAGGAGGTGGGCCGTTGGCGATAGAACACATGGCATTCGGGCACTTGGGCCGCTGGAAACTGCCAAGCCAATCGCAGCCACAAATCCCAATCTTCTGAGGGAACCAAGTCTGGCTGAAAACCGCCCACTTGGTTCAAGGCCGATCGACTCACCAGCACATTAGACCCGCTGGAAACAAAATCCGTGACCAACAGGGGCCCATAAATCCAACCGCTGAAGGGGCTGGTGACCGGCTGCCCGATCGCCCGGCCCGAATCATCAGTGAGTTGGGTCCAACTGTAAACCCAACCGGCGGCGGGGTTGGCCGCCAGGGCCGCCAGTTGGGCCCGCAACTTGTCGGGATGCCAGCGATCGTCCGCATCGATGAACCCAATCCAGTTCCCCTGCGCCCGATCGATCCCACGATTCCGGGCGATCGCCTGTCCCCCGTTGGCAAAGCCATAAACCCGAATCCGGCCATCGGCGGCCGCCATCGACTCAGCCAAGGCCCGGGAGCGATCGTGACTGCCATCGTCAATAATCAACAGTTCCCAATCGGGTTCCGTTTGGGCCAAAATCGAGGCCACCGTATCTGCCAGGGTGTCTGCCCCATTGAACACCGGCAGCACGATCGACACTCGCGGCCGGTGGCTGGCCTCGGTGCTGCTGCCCTCGGTGCTGCTAGTTTCGGGTTCGGTGGCTTCCGTGGCCATGATCTAGGGGCTACCTAAGCACTGCGAAGGGCCACGATCGGATCCAGCTTGGCCGCCTGTTGGGCTGGAATTACGCCAAAAAAGAGACCAATCCCGCCCGAGACACCCACAGCCACCCCGATCGCGGTGCTAGAGGGGGCCGCTTCCAAGTCCGTGACCACGCTCACCAAGGCCAAGCCGCCCACGCCAACGGCCGTCCCGATCGCCCCGCCCAAACTGGCCAAAATCGTCGCTTCAATCACAAACTGCATCAAAATATCCCGTTGGGAAGCCCCGATCGCCTTGCGCAGCCCGATTTCTTGGGTTCGTTCCGCCACCGACACCAGCATGATGTTTGTGATGCCAATGCCGCCCACCAGCAGGGAAATACTGGCGATCGCCACCAACATCACCTGCAACGTGCCGGTGATCGCCCCCAGGGTGTTTTGCAAATCCTGCTGGTTACGAACGGTGAAATCATCCTCGCCCACAATTTTGTGTCGTCGGCGCAGCAGGTTTTCAATCTGGAATTGGGCGGCTCGCATCACCGTTTCATCCCGCGCCGACAGGGAAATATAACTAACACTGGTTCCATAGGGCGATCGACGACCCACCAACTGGTTCGCCATGGTGCGCAGCGGCAGAAATACAGTCATGTCCATATCCATGCCAAAGCTGGATCCTTTGGGCTGCATCACCCCAATCACCTCTGCCCGCAGGTTGCGAACGCGCACAGACTGCCCGATCGGGTCTTGGCCGTTGAACAATTGCCGCGCCACCTCAGACCCCAGTACCACCACCCGCTGCACCCGTTGGCCATCGAGCTTGGTGATGAACCGGCCCCGATCGACCTGAAAATCTCGCACTTCGGTATAGTCCGGCGTGGTGCCAATGACGGTGACGCTGGCGTTGCGGCCCCGGTAGCTCACCACCTCGTTCCCGGTCAGCTCCGGAGCCACGGCCACCACGGTGGGCACTTCTGTAGAAATAGCCTCCGCATCTTCCAGCACCAGGGTTTGTGGGGGCCAAAGGGGCCGACGATCGGCCTCCGGGCTGCCGGGGCGAATAAACAATGTATTGGGGCCCAAGGATTGCACCTCGGCGGTCACAAACCGTTGGGCCCCCTCGCCCACCCCGATCGTGGCAATCACCGAAGCATTACCAATCACAATCCCCAGCATGGTGAGGCTGCTGCGCAATTTGTTGGCGGCCAAGGTGGCGATCGCCATTTTGAGGCTTTCCCAGAGGTTCATCGGTAAGGGCGATCGTCCGGGCGATCAACGAGGGGACTGGAATTTGCTTTGGACTTTGCTTTCAGAGTTAATCCTAGCGAACTCCCAAAACCCTGCGGCGATCGCTGAGCCTAGGGCGTGGCTGTTTTAGTTCGATCGGTCAGGTCAAATGATGGTTGCTGTTAGGCGATCGGTAGGCAGCGAAGGTATTAATCTCCTGATCACCACGACTGACTCCGCAACGTTGACCTATGCGCTACGAGTTGCGATCAACGTCCCGTAAATGAGAGCATATTCCGCAGTGACAGGATAATGCCTGTAGTATCGGAGTTAGACCGCACACGCTTGACAACATCCTGCTGAGGAGAGCTATCGTATATGTACGGTCTAATACATAGTTATCTTGCTGAGTTACAGGTAGCGGCATAGTCCAGTTCACTTTGAACAGAAACCTAGACAATCGGAGATTTAGTTCATTGCTGGCACTCCAGTATTTGTAGTGCAGTATACAAAAAATAGGATCTTATTGATAAACGGTGTGAAAAATTTTTCTTTAAAAGGCTTAAGAATAGCTTCATACTCATTCTTATTGGATTTACAAGACTCAAGAAGCTTGAAATCATTGAAAATACCGGATTTGCCGTTTTTATTGATTCTGCTTATGTAGGAGGGGAGCGCTTTCACCAATCCTTTCTATTGGATATAATTGCTTGCAGAATTTAGTGTCATGAGTTTAAGCACATGCCTAACAACGAAGATACATCCAGTAAAGTATCAGGTGTTACACTTCCCTATGGAGTTGATGACAATGATATTTTGCGCCTAATCGACGCTATAAAAAGGAAGCCAGACAACGAAAAAGCCATTAAAGAGATATACAACAAATCTAACTTTGAAACTGCACGTAAGGCTTTGGAAATTTTTGGGATTTTGGATAATCAATTTAGCTTCAGTCTAAGTGGGAAGAACTTAGCTATAGAAAGGGAAGGTAGTCGCAAGCAAGAGCTTTTTCTCGGATTTTTCCTAAGCTATCCGCCTTACGGTCATTTCCTTGAAAATCTCTCCCATACCAATGCTCTATCCGCTACAGAAACAGAGAGCGTAAAAGATTATTGGTGGAAGCACAATTATGGCTCTTCTGGGAATAATCGCGAAGAGGGGGTTGTTACATTCGGCAAGCTAATTCAGTTGGCAGGTCTAGGTAAATTTATAAGTGGTAGAAGGGGGAAGCCATCGCGAATTGAGTGGAGTCTGAATGCAAAAACTTTGATCGATAAAGCTTGTACCCCTGATGAGGAATCCTCAGATCTAGCAGAGCAATTTGAAGTTCCTGCATCTAGTCGGGAACATGCTGATAGTGCTCTAGCAACTGTTAATGATGTTTTAGATAATCCTAAAGAAGAAGCTGTCAATCCTAACATTCATACTGACAAATTATCATCACCTCAAGTAGCCTCACCCAACACTGCATTGAATATCATCCCAAATATCTCAATTAATGTAGATATGAGTGATTGGGATAACAACAAAATCATTACTTTTTTCAAAGCTGCCTACGGAATTTTTGATGATGGCCGAGGAACAAATGTATCAACTTCCTGCCCACAAAGTGTCAGTGAGCCTAGTGATGGATATAGTGCTCCGTAGTTCATATACTGAGGCCAGCCTAGATGCATTAGAAAAGTACACAGGTAAAAGCAAGTCATATGTCAAAAGCGCGGTCAAATCTGCTTGTTTGCTCGGAATGGTCGTTGCCAAGGAAAATGGCAATTTTGCGACAATTAAAGAATGTTCAGAATTGCTTTCCAATAAACCCTCTGACGAATTAAAAGTATCTGTTTTTAGGAAATGGCTTCAGGCATGGGAGCCTTTTATGATTTGGTAGTGCCTGTGAAGTAATGATGCTAGTCTAGCAGCAGTCATTCACCGCTCCAGTTCATGCCTGCTTGCCCCCAGTGCCAATCCAGCCACACGGTTAAAAATGGTCGTATCCACAACGGCAAGCAA